>JAEEVG010000003.1 GCA_016290835.1 Bacteroidales bacterium
AGCCAGGCCTTCTTGGAAGCGACCTGCACATCATTGTTATTGGAAATGGCGCAGCAGATATGCTCCTTTTCCAGATTCTCTTTCGTTACCTTGATGTATTCCATGATTTTGACAAATTCCGATTTATCGGTGTAAAGATACGCATTACCCGAAATAACACAATACAGCATGGAAAAGAAAGACAGAATCATCCTCTACTGGATCCTCACCATCCTTGGATTCCTCGCCACCCAGCACGGGCCAGGCCTCCATCGGAAATGGGATTGTCATCATGTTTATAATATCGCTTGCGATATAAAATAATTGTCGTATATTTGTATCGCGAACGATATAAACAAAAGATATATGGCAAAGATTTATGACTACAAGGCTCTGAGTAACAAGGGCGTGGAGGTGGACCTGGCGCAGTATGAAGGCAAGGTCATCCTCATCGTGAATACGGCATCCAAGTGCGGTTTTACTCCCCAGTATGACGGCTTGGAAGCCCTCTATCAGAAGTATAAGGACCAAGGTTTGATGATCATCGGTTTCCCCTGCGACCAATTCGCGCACCAGGAGCCGGGCAGCGACGAGCAGATTGCCGAGTTCTGCCGCATCAACCACGGTGTCACTTTCCCGCTTATGAAAAAGATAGAAGTGAACGGACCGAACGAAGATCCCGTTTTCACCTACCTGAAGTCTGCGGCCCCGTCCGAGGAGTATAAGGGATTCAAGGCCAAGGCAACTCAGAAGTTGCTGAAGGGACTCAGCAAGAGTGTCGAGAAGGACAGCGACATCCTGTGGAATTTCACCAAGTTCCTGGTGAACCGCGACGGCTCTGTCGTCAAACGCTTCGCACCGGTGGCTGAGCCCGCTTCTTTCGAGAGGGAGATTGAGGAGATGCTCTAATGGATGGACGTTTCAAGCTGGATAACCAGCTCTGCTTCAGGCTGTACACCGCATCGCGCCTGATTACCCAGGCCTACCATCCGCTGCTGGCACAGCACGGATTGACGTACCCGCAGTATCTGGTGCTGATGGCCCTGTGGGAGAAAGATGCACAGCCGGTCAACGACATCGCCAAGCGGCTGATGCTGGAGACCAACACGGTCACGCCGCTTCTCAAGCGGATGGAGGCAGAGGGGATCCTGACCCGGATCAAAGGAGAGAAAGACGCCCGTCAGATGATCGTGAGACTCACCCGGAAGGGGCAAGGGCTGCAGGACAAGTTGCTGAACGTCCCCGAGGCCGTCGGCCGCGCGGTCCTCTGCGAAAGCGTCACGCCGGAAACCGTCCCGGGACTGTTCACGATGCTGGACGATATCATCCGTCAATTGAAAGGTAAACAAGAAAACGCATAAGACATGTCACTCAGAAGAACACTCATGATCATCGGCGCCGTCCTCTGCGCCCTCGGTTGTTCGAACGATGCGAACACCATCTACCAGTTCAAGGCCGAGTCCAACGACGGCGGGGAAGTGAACTTTGCCGACTACAGGGGCAAGGTCCTCCTGGTCGTCAACACTGCCTCCAAGTGCGGATTCACTCCGCAGTACGAGGGGTTGGAAGCCCTCTATCAGACATATGGGGACAAGGGTCTCGTCGTCATCGGCTTCCCCTGCGACCAGTTCGGACATCAGGAGCCCGGCACTGACGAGGAGATTGTCGAGTTCTGCAAGCTGAACTACGGCGTCACCTTCCCGCTGATGGCCAAGTCCGACGTGAACGGCGAAAATGCCAACGAAATCTTCAAGTGGCTGTACTCCGAAAAACCCTTCGCAGGTTTCGGGGACTCCGACAGGGGCAAGGCCATGGACGGGATGCTTTCAAGGGGCAATCCAGACTATGCATCCAACCCGGACATCAAGTGGAATTTCACCAAGTTCCTCATCGACCGCAAGGGCCGCGTCGTGGCCCGTTTCGAGCCGGTCGTGACGCCGGAACAGTTGGAGCCGGAGATCGAGGCGCTGTTGTAGAGATGAACTTTAGCGGTATCCTTGTCGGTGCGGCCGTCTTTTTCTGCATCGGCATCTGCCATCCTGCCGTTATCAAGATGGAGTACCATCTGGGAAAGAAGAGCTGGTGGATCTGGCTGGCCGTAGGTCTTGTGGTTGCGGCGGTATCCTTGTTCGTCCCCAACCAGACCGTCTCTACAATCCTGGGCGGATTTGCCTTTTCCTGCTTTTGGGGCATCTTGGAGATGCATCAGCAGGAGAAGCGGGTGCTCAGGGGCTGGTTCCCGGAGAATCCCGGGCGGCACGCTTATTATGAAGCATTGAGGCAAAAGAAGGGAAATACACCATGAGTCCTGTATTCACGTCATTGATGATTCCGTTCCTGGGGACCGCCCTGGGATCGGCTTTCGTGTTCTTCATGAAGCGGGAGATGCCGCCGCTGGTGCAGAAGGTCCTGCTGGGCTTTGCGTCAGGCGTGATGGTGGCCGCTTCTGTATGGTCGCTGCTCATTCCTGCGATGGAGATGGGAACAGGCTCCTCGGCGGTCGTGGCCCCTGTCATCGGCCTGCTGGCTGGCTTCGCCTTCCTGCTGCTCATCGACTACATTACACCGCATATCCATCCCGGTGGGGAGGCGGAAGGGCCCAGGAGCAGCCTGTCGCGTACCGCGAAACTGGCCCTGGCCGTCACCATCCACAATTTCCCTGAGGGAATGGCTGTGGGTGTGGCCATTGCCGGTGCCCTGACAGCCGATTTCAACATGGCCGGAGCGCTGGCTCTGTCATTGGGCATCGCCATCCAGAATGTCCCGGAAGGGGCTATCATTTCCCTACCCCTGCGGGCTGAAGGAAACTCCAGGTGGAAAGCCTTCGGCATCGGAGCGCTCAGCGGGATCGTAGAGCCGGTCGGTGGTGCGTTGGTCCTCCTGCTTGCATCGGCCGTGCTGGGCATCATGCCCTTCATGCTGGCCTTCGCCGCAGGTGCCATGCTCTATGTGGTGGTGGAGGAACTGGTCCCCGAATACTCACAAGGAAAGCACTCCAATATCGGCACCGTGGGATTCGCCCTCGGATTCGCTTTGATGATGGTGCTGGACGTGGTATTGGGGTAACATGCAACCTGGTTGCGACGGAATCGTCGTACCGTTGGTGCTGCCCTTCCTCTTCTGGGGGCTGATGCCTTACACCGAATTCAGCATTCTAAACAGATGGCTGATTATTGATACTCCAATCCCTTGACGCCAACACCGATATTGACGGGGATCTTCATCATTTTCCCCATGGCGGAATAGCGCTCATAACTGCTCTTGAAATAAAGCGCAGTGGACATGTGAAGGGCGCGGGGATGACGTTCCGACTCCGGCGTTTCCAGAATCTTGCGTACTGCTTCATCATCGGTGGCCACAACCTGTAATGCTACGAAGTATCTGCCAGGCTCAAGCAAAATGATTTCCTCCGGCTGAATACTGTAATCCTGTCGGGAATCAGATTCTATGATATTGAAATAGATGGGCTTATGAAGAACATTGACGAAAGTTTCCGGATCACCCTCTATGCGATATACATTGATGGATGCGACACATCCGGGAATATGGTTGTCCAGGATAGAGAACTGAATGTCCTTAATCAGGAATGGTTTCCTGACCTTTGCTATACAGCCCAGTTCCGCGCCTTGCCCGCCACCGCCGGGACGGTAAAAATCGGCGCCTCCAATCCGTTCATTGATTTTCACTCCAGGATGGATCAAGTACTTCTCCTTGGTGTTTCCGCCGATGAATACGGCAGGTGGCAACTCCTGTTCGTGAAGCACGATGACCACATCATTCGCAGCGCCTGTGACGGGATAAGAGGCTGTTTCATATGACACGTGGAAGAACTCAAGTGTGTCGGGGGGTATGGATATTTCAAAATGGCCATCCACGGTGGAAATGGTTCCTATGTGGAGTCTTGGCACTCCGACTTGCACGTATTCGACGGCCTCACCTTTCTCATTGATAATCCGTCCTCTGACGGTCACACGCTCCTGTGCGAAAACACAGATAGGAAATAGCAGAAACAACAGGAATAGTTTGGAATTCATACATTGTCGTTTGACAATGGAATAACGCAAAGATAATGCCGACGACGAGATACTTTCCGCTCCAACCGCGTGCCCTGCAAGCCGTTCACAATTACACCGATAAATCCGAATTTAGTTGTTTTTTGTCATTCTGAGCGTCAGCGAAGAATCTATTAGGAATCAGATGTCTATAGATCCTTCACTTGCGTTCAGGATGACAAACGCGAGGACAGATTAATTTCGATTTATCGATGTGAAGATAAGAAGAATGGCAGGAATATCCAAAAGCGGAAATGAACTACATTCGGAGGCCGAAGGCCGACCGAAGGGGGACGGCGTGAGCCGTGCGGGGGAATCCTTTCCCCCGTCCCCCTGGGGGGTGCAGGGGGGATAGGGAAGTCGGGCTGCGCAGCGGCCCGGTCTCCCGCGGAGAAACGAAAACGGCAGCCGTCTGGCTGCCGTAGTTTCGTTTCGTAGCGGGAGATGGACTCGAACCACCGACCTCCGGGTTATGAGCCCGACGAGCTACCAACTGCTCTATCCCGCGATGTTTGGGACTGCAAAGGTAGCAATAAATTTCAAGAATCCAAATTTTATTGGATGCGGATTTGTCCGTCCATCCGGGCGAAGATACCGGGCTTGGTCAGATTGCGGACGGTCGAGACCAGCACATCTTCGTTCTCGGAACCCGGGTTGAACATTTCCATCATCTGCTCCATCGGGGTCGGCGGGGCAGGGTAGCCCTTGACCTTCCACTTGGCGAGATCGGGCTCTCCGGCCGCGAGAGCGGCATAGCGGATGGCATCCTCGAGGGTGCCGATCTCGTCCACGAGGTTGATCTGGAGGGCGTCGGCACCGGTCCACACACGGCCCTGGCCGATGGCGTCCACCGTATCCTTGGGAATGCCGCGGCCTTCGGAGACGATGTCGGTGAAGCGGTCGTAGATGGCTTCGATGGAGGCGAGCATATAGTTGTACTCATCCTGGTCGAAGGGACGCATCAAGCTGTACACGTCGCCGTGTTTGTGGGAGGTGACGCTCTCAATGCCCACGTGGGCGATGTCCTTGAGGGTCTTGGAGAAGTCGGGCACCATCCCGAACACGCCGATGGAACCCGTGAGGGAGGTGGCGTCGGAGTAGATCTTGTCGCAGTTGTTGGAAATCCAGTAGCCGCCGGATGCGGCGTAGTCGCCGTAGGAGGCGATCACGGGCTTGTCGGCCTTGAGCAGGTCGAGTTCGCTCTTGATCTTCTCGGAGGCGAGCACGCTGCCGCCCGGGGAATTGACGCGGAGCACCACGGCCTTGACGGTGGAATCGGCGCGAACCTTGGCGATGATGGAGGCGAAACGGTCGCCTGCCACCTGGGACTTGGCGCGTCCGTCGACGATGTCGCCCTCGGCGTAGATGACGGCGATCTTCTGTTTGGCCTTGCTCGGGATGAGTTTGGCGTCAATGTAGTCGGCAAAGTCTATCCACTTGATATCCTTGTACTTGTCGACTACGGCGAGGGCGGCGAGCTTGTCCTGCAGGGCGTTTCGGTCAAGGAGCTCATCTACGAGTTTGCAGTCCACGAAGTCCTGCGGGAAGTTGAGTTTGAGCTCGTTGATGGCGGCGTCCAGTTCGTCGAGGCTGATATCCCGGGAAGCGGCGATCTGGCTGCCGAGGGTCTCCCACATCGAGTCGATCATACGCTGGTATTGCTCGCGGTTCTCGGGGCTGGAGCTACCGCGGGTGAAGGTCTCGCCGGCGGATTTGTATTTGCCGTGGCGGATGAGCTGGACATTCACGCCGAGTTTGTCCAGCAGATCGCCGAAAAACGTCATGGTCGCGCCCACGCCCGTGAACTGGATCGTGGCGCCCAGCAGGGGAGACATATAGACTTTGTCGGAGACGGAAGCGATGTAGTAGGAGTCCGTCGTGGGGGCTTCCGTGTATGCGACGACGGGCTTGCCGCTGCTTTCCCGGAAATGCGCGAGCGCCTCACGCAACTCGCCCAGGTGTGTGATGCCGGAGAGACTGTTGTCCACCTGGAGATAGATATACTTGACGGCCGGATCCTCCGCGGCGGCGTTGATCGCCTGCACGGCATCCCAGATGCCGATCGTCTCGGTCGGGATTCCGCCCCCCAGCAGCAGGGTGCTCATATCCATCCCGCCCAGCGGGTTGGCTTCCTGCGACTGCTCGCCCAGGACGATCTTGGACAGGTCGATGTTGAGCACACCGGATTTGGGGAGGACCGTCTTGCTGCTGCCTGCAACGGCGATCGACCCCAGGAACATGATCGAGAAAAAGAAACAGATAATACCGATCAGGAAAAAGCCGCAAAGCACGGCCAGGACCATTTTGACAAAATCTTTCATCGCGAAAAAGGAATATTGGGCAAAAGTAGGTAAATTTGCACAATAATTCAAATGCAGATGGCACAGAAACCTTCCATACCCAAGGGGACCCGCGACTTCGGTCCGCAGGAGACCGCCGAGCGCAACTACATCTTCGACACGATCCGTTCCGTGTTCCGGACCTTCGGTTATGCCCAGATCGAGACGCCTGCGATGGAGAACCTCAGCACCCTGCTCGGAAAATACGGCGAGGAGGGCGACAAGCTCCTCTACCGGATTCTGAACTCCGGCGATGCCTTCGCCCACGTGGATCCGGACAAGCCCCTGACCCCGCAGGTATGCGAGAAGGGCCTGCGCTATGACCTCACCGTTCCCTTTGCCCGTTTCGTGGTCCAGCACCAGGGGGAACTTTCCTTCCCCTTCAAACGCTTCCAGATCCAGCCGGTCTGGCGGGCGGACCGTCCCCAGAAAGGCCGCTACCGCGAGTTCTATCAGTGTGACGTGGATGCCATCGGGTCCCGCAGCCAGCTCTGCGAACTCGAGCTCGTCCAGATCGTAGACCAGGTGTTCGAGCGCCTGGGCGTGCGTGTGCTGGTCAAGATCAACAACCGCAAGGTCCTCACCGGGCTGGCGGAAATCTGCGGTTTCCCGGACAAGGTGGTGGACATCACGGTGGCCATCGACAAACTGGACAAAATCGGCCTGGAGGCCGTCCGCGAGGAACTGATCGCCAAGGGCCTTACGCCCGAGGCCGTCTCCGTGCTGGAGCCGGTGCTGACCTTGAGCGGGACCACCGAGGCCAAACTCGCCACGATGCGCGAGGTGATGAGCAGCTCGCCGACCGCCCTCAAGGGCCTGGACGAACTGGAGGAACTCTTCGGCCTGATCGAGGCGGCCGGGGTCGGCACCCCGACCGAACTCGACCTCTCGCTGGCGCGCGGGCTCAACTACTACACCGGCGCCATCTTCGAAGTCAAGGCCCTGGACTGGCAGATCGGCAGCATTTGCGGCGGCGGCCGCTACGACAACCTCACCGGCATTTTCGGTCTGCCGGATATGTCCGGGGTGGGGGTGAGTTTCGGCGCCGATCGCATCTATGACGTGCTGAAGGGGCTGGACAAGTTCCCGAAAGACCTGATCAGCGCCACCCGCCTGCTATTTGCGAATATGGGGGCGGACGAGGTGCGTTACCTGCTTCCGCTCTCGGGCGCACTGCGCCGCGCGGGCGTGGCCGCGGAAATCTATCCAGATGCAGCCAAACTCAAGAAACAGTTCGACTATGCCGACCGCAAGGGCATTCCCTTCCTGTCCATCACCGGTGCGTCCGAGATGGAACAGGGGGTCGTGAATATCAAGAACCTCTCCTCCGGCGAGCAGAAGAGTTTTGCACGGGAGGATGTCGGGGGAATTCTGGAATTCCTCGCCTGACGGCTAGAGGAGCAGCATCACCGCAAAGACATAGAGCAGGAACGCCTGGAACTTCAGGCGGGAGCCGTTGTTCTCCGTCAGCAGGGACTCCGCTGCGTCCTCCCCGGAGAGTCCGGCGAGTTTGTCGTGGTTGGGCAGGCGCCGCCGGCCCCATTTTGCAACGATCAGTCCGTCATCGACATAGGTCGCCCCGCCGTTGGAGCGGTTGAGGGTGAGGAGTTTCTTGCGGTCCGCAAAATAGGTGGAGGCAAGGATCTCCGGGATGGCGGTCAGGGACTCCATCGTCGCGGGCATCGCGGCCGCAAGGACCACCGGGTTATAGCCCAGGGTGGCCGACTCCCGCATCACGCGCCCGATCCGCTCCCAATCTGACTCTCGGAGCTTTTCCGGCATATAGACGGAAACGGCGAGGACCTTGCCGCTGACCATCAGGCTGTCGACATATTCTCCTGTGGCATCGCTGAGCGAGAGGGTGGGGGTGCGGTCGTCCGTGGGGTCTTCGATCTCTTCGGGCAGCATCATCTCGGCTCCGGGCTTGAACGGGGTGAAGTCGATGAGCGGAATGGAGAGCGAGGAGTACAGCATGAATAGGCACACGGAGACGGCCACGATGGAGAAACTGACAAATTTGATCTTCCGGGTGGGCCCCAGCTTGTTCAGCGGCAGGCTGGCGAGCGCCCACAGCAGGAGCAGGACGACATTCTTGATCAGGCTCTGCAGGTGGGTCAGGTGGACGATCTCGCCGAAGCATCCGCAGTCCATCGGGGGGTTCCCGATATACAGGATGAGGGTCAGGATGGTGAAGAATCCAAGCAGGATCCCGGTCACGATGGCAGTCAGTCTGCGCCATACGCCGGTGATCAGGGCTGTCCCCAGCACGGTCTCCAGCAGAGCCAGGCCCGAGCCGGCCAGGCCGGCAAGCCCGGACAGGAAGCCCAGATGCAGGAATTGGAGATAGTCCTCCACAACCAGCCGGGCCCCAACGGGATCCATCAACTTGAGGATGCCGGAGAGGAAGAGAACAAAACCGACCAGGACGGCGCTAAACCTTCGGATGACTCTCATAGATGGCCTTGATCTTGGCGAAAATGGCTTCGGGCGGCAGCATCCGGCCCTGCTCGTCGCCGCAATCCACGACGATGAAGCGCGGGTCCAGGGATGCCTGGCGGCGGTACATATCGCGTACGCGCCGCTGGAAGGCGATGTCGGCTTCGTGGATGTCCTGGCGCCCGTGGAGGTAGCTCCGGTCGGAGCCGGCTCGCTGGGCGGAGAGGCTTTGCTCCACGAATCCGATGGGGACGTCGAGGAAGAGGTTCAGATCCGGCCGCGGGAGGTCGAATTGCCCGTATTCGGTGTTGTTGATCCATTCGCGCAGCTCCTCCGCCTCGTCGTAGGAGGGGAGTTTGGCGCACTGGTAGGCAATGTTGGAATAGACGTAGCGGTCCAGCAGGACGGTGCCGCCTTCCTGCAGGGTGCGGCGGATCCGGGCCGCGGCGTCGTGGCGGTCCTCCGCGAAGAGCAGGGCGACCAACTGCGGGTGGACGTGCTCGATCGAGCCGAAGCCGCCGCGCAGGAACTTGCCGATCAGCTCGCCGTACACGGGAGCGTCGTAGCGGGGGAAGTGGATGTATTCCAGTCTGGGGCAGACACTTCCGAGGTATTCTCTGAACAAACGGACCTGGGTGGACTTGCCGGCTCCGTCCAGGCCTTCCAAGACGATAAGCATAACTATACAAAGATATGGAAAAATTCTCTAATTTTGCCGTATGGCAAAGATAATGGCGATCGTCAACCTGACCCCGGACTCGTTCTTCGCGCCGAGCCGGGTGCGTCCGGCGCAGGCCCTTTCGCGTGTCCGCGGACTGTGTGAAGCCGGTGCCGACATCATCGATGTGGGCGCCGTGTCCACGCGTCCGGGCGCTCCCGAGGTGAGCCTCGAAGCGGAATGGCGCCGGCTCCGTCCGCTGCTGAGCCGCTGGGAAGGGGGCGTGCCCTTGTCCGTCGATACCACCCGCGCCGAAATCGTCCGGCGGGTGTGGGACTGCGTCGGGCCCTTCGTGGTCAACGACATTTCCGCCGGCGAAGACGACCCGGAGATGCTCCCGACGGTGGGCCGCCTGGGGCTTCCGTATATTGCCATGCACAAACGGGGCGGACCCCGCACGATGGATGCCCTGTGCGATTACCCGGAGGGGATCATACCGGCCCTGACAGCCTATTTCCGCGACTTCGGGCGGCGGGCGGAGGAGTACGGCATCTCCGACTGGATCCTGGATCCCGGACTGGGCTTCGCCAAGAGCCCGGAGCAGAACTGGGAGATCCTCGAACGCCTGGCCGAACTGCGCGCCCTGGGCCGTCCGCTGCTGATCGGTGCGGCCGACAAACGCTTCACAGGCGGCGACACCGAGCGTGCCCACCGCCTCGCCCTGGCGGGCGGCGCCGCCATCCTCCGCGTACACGACGTCGCCGCCGCGCGCCGCACGATTGATAATTACCTTTCCCGATGAGAGTTTCCCATATTGTCGGCATCACGCTCCTGTGCTGCCTCGGTGTCCTGGCGGCCTGTACCGCCGGACGTGCTTCCAAGAATATCCAGATCGTCCAGAAGGTGCGGGTGGAGACCCCCGCCGGCACGGTCCCGGTCCTGCCCTGGCAGATCCGGGTGACGTACGACGACCTCACGCAGGAGTGGCGCCAGGTCAAGTGGACCAACGCCGCGCGCGAGACGGAGGAGGAACAGGCCGCCCTGCCCGCCGGGTTCGCGTACACGGTCCAGGGCTATATCCTGGGGGACAATGCCTCCGACGAAGGGTATCCGGTCCAAGCGGAGGTGCGCGTCACGGCGGAGCCCCGTCCCGCGCCCGTCCCCGCAGCCCGGCCCCTGCCGCTTTCGGACGTGCGCATCACGGGCGACAACCGCCTGACCGGCAACCGTGACCTGGACGTGCGCCAGCTGCTCTCGCTGGACATCACGCAGATGCTCTACAATTACCGGGATACCTACGGGCTGCCGACCGAGGGGTACAATCGTCCGCAGGGCTGGGATTCCGTGGACACCAAGTTGAAGGGCCACGGGTCCGGGCACTATATGTCGGCCCTCGCTTTCGCCTATGCCGGCACGGACGATGCTGCCCTGCGCGACTCTCTCCTGCTGCGGATCCGCCGGATGGTGGATGAGCTGCGTGAATGCCAGGAGCGCACCTTCGTGTGGTCGGACCGCCTCGGGCGCTTCCTGGAGGCGCGCGACCTCGCCCCGGAGCCCGAGCTCGGCCGGCTGAAGGGGACTTGGGAGGCCTTCGACACATACAAGCGGGGCTACCGCAATTACGGCTACGGCTACCTCAACGCCATCCCCGCTCAGCATCCGGTCCTGGTGGAATACTACCGTCCCTACAACAACCGCGACTGGGTCTGGGCGCCTTATTACACGATTCACAAGCAGCTTGCGGGCCTGGTGGACATCGCCGTGAACGTAGATGTGCCCGAGGTGGCGGACAAGGCCCTGCTGATCGCCCGGGACATGGGCCTGTGGGTCTGGAACCGCCTCCATTACAGGACTTTCGTCCAGGAGGAAGGTACGCAGGCGGAGCGCCGGGCGCGTCCCGGCAACCGCTACGAGATGTGGAACATGTACATCGCCGGCGAGGTGGGCGGGATGCAGGAGGTCCTCTCCCGCCTGTCCGGGATGGTGGACGACCCGGACCAGGCGGCCCGGCTGCGCGAGGCGGCCGGCTGCTTCGACGCACCGGCCTTCTACGGCCCGCTCTCCCGGGGCGTGGACGACATCCGCACGCGCCACGCCAACCAACACATCCCGATGGTCATCGGCGCCCTGCAGCGCTACCGGCGCGAGGGTGATCCCGCCTACTATGCCATCGCCCGTAATTTCTGGGAGCTGGTCCAGGGCCGCTACGCCTATGCTACGGGCGGGGTCGGCAACGGTGAGATGTTCCGCGAGCCCTACACGCAGATGCTCAGCCTCAACACCAACGCCCGCACGGGCCGCGGGGGTACGGTCCACCCGGATCCGGACATCAACGAGACCTGCTGTGCCTACAACCTGGCCAAGCTGACCCGGGACCTCAACGGGTTCGATCCGGACGACGCCCGCTATATGGACTACTACGAGCGGGTCCTCTACAACCAGATCGTCGGATCGGTCCATCCGGAGCATTACGGGGTCACTTACCAGTACGCGGTGGGACTGAACGCCATCAAGCCCTTCGGCAACCATTCCCCGCAGTCTTCGTGCTGCGGCGGTACGGGCGCCGAGAACCACGTCAAGTACCAGGAAGCGGCTTATTTCGTGTCCGACAACACCCTGTGGGTGGCGCTCTACCTGCCCACGGAGGCGGTCTGGAAGGAGAAAGGCGTCCGGTTCCGCCAGGACTGCTCCTGGCCGGCCGAGGAGTCCGTGGTCACCATCGGGCAGGGCGGACGCTTCGCGATGAAGCTGCGCGTGCCCTACTGGGCCGGCAAGGGCTTCGAGATCCGGCTCAACGGCCGGCGCATCGCCCGTTCATTCGAACCCTGCTCCTATGCCGAAATCCCCGAGCGGGACTGGAAGCCCGGCGACCGCGTCAGCATCCGGATGCCGTTCGGCGTGCACCTCTTCTACGGCCCGGACAAGATGGCGCTGGCCGCCACCGAAGGCCAGGCGCAGACCCCTTTCGAACCCAAATGGGAGGGCGCCCTGATGTACGGTCCGCTCGTGATGGCCTCTCCCGACATCACGACCTGGGAGGAGGCCGAGGTCTCCCTCGGGACGGGCCTCAAAGAAATCGTCCCCTGCGGCGCGGACGACGGCGAGGGGACGATGGGTCACGTCTATAAACTTACGCTGGACGGGCGGACGTTCTATCCGGATTATTACCTGACAGACCACGCGACGCACTACCTGCGCCTGGACCTGCACTAGTCCTCGAAGAGGGGCTTGACAGGGTCCAGGTTGCCTTCCGTGCGGTCCAGGGGGATCTTGCGGAAGGCCTGGATGATCAGCACCAGTAGCAGGATGGCGGCGGCGAAGATGATCCAGTAGCGCATCCCGGGCAGCACCTCCACCCAGGATTCCACGTCCTTGAAGGCATCGATGTTGGACATCACCAGCGAGAAGGTGTTGTTGGCGAAGTGCATCAGCATCGTGAGCTTGAGCGATCCGGTCTTGTAGTACACATAACCGAACAGGCAGCCGAGCAGGAAAGCCGGGACGGCCTGCCAGGGGTTGAGGTGGATGAATGCGAAGAAGACCGCCGAGATCACGATGGCCCAGACCGGCTTGACCTTGTTGCCGAGCAGGCCGCGCAGCACCATACCGCGGCACAACCACTCTTCGAAGAACGGAGCGAAGATGCTTACACTCAGGAAGTTGATCCAAATATTACCCTGGGTCATGCTCTTGAGCAGTTCTTCGAGGAAGGGGGGCATCTCGGGCATCACGGAGAGGATGGCGTCCGAGCAGAAGGCGGCGCTTAGGGTCGCCAGGATCACGAACAGGGCGCACAGGGCTCCGCCCAGCGGGCTGAAATGGCTGCTGTCGAGCAGCAGGCCGCTGCGGGTGAAACTGTTGCCCCGGCTCTTGACGCTGGCATAGATCATCGCGGGGAGGAACATCAGCGGGTAGGCGACGACCATCCCGTACTCCATCCCGGCCTCCTGCCCGAAGGCGAGGGCGAGGGGCAGGGTGACGAGGTTGCCCAGCAGGGCGCCGGCAAGCAGCCAGGCGAGCAGGATGAACATATCCGCCACCCCCGGGACAAAGTAGGTGAACTTCGCCAGGAATTGATAGTTCCTGGGTTTGCGTTTCCGTGCCATGCTCTTACTGGTAGAGCGGGGTGGGATAGACCCCCTCGCGGGCGAATTCTGCGAATTTCTCGACCACGGCGGGACGGTCCTCCTTGTAGGTGACGCCGAACCAGCGGGACGGGGTGGAGAGGACATCGCACTTGGCGCTGCCCGCCTGGATCATGCAGTCGATGGCGTAGGGGATGTAGAACTCCTTCTTGAGTTCCATGATATTCTTCTCCAGGAAACCCTCGAAGATGTCGGCGCTCAGCGCGAAATAATCGGGCGTGAAGCACCACATATTCATCGAGCAGAGATCCTTGCCGCGCAGCTCGACGTGCTCTCCGGTGAGGGAATTGTCGCCGCGGACCACGCCGTCGGGGTCCTGCTGGATGTTCAGGTGCTCCACCACGTCGGTCAGATGCTGCTCGGCATCGTAGTGGCAGATGCCGCGGGACACGCCGCCGGACTCGCTCAGGGTGTGGTCCAGTTCAAACCCCACGATGGCATAGACCCCGGTGCTTTCCGCGTGGGCGCGGCACCAGTCGCCCGCGATGCGGAAGGACTCCTTGCCGTAGTAGTCGTCACCGTTGATCACCACGAAGGGCTCCTTGATCACATCGGCGGCCATCAGCACGGCATGGGCGGTGCCCCAGGGCTTCTGGCGCTCCGGGTTGAGGGTGAATCGGGCGGGGATCTTGGTCAGCTCCTGGGTCACGAACACGAACTCGAGCGGACTGCCGTCCAGGCATTTGACGTTGCTGTATTTACGTGCGACCGTCTCTTTGAACTGCTCGAGGAAATACTCGCGGACGATGTAGACGACTTTGCCGAATCCGGCTTGTACGGCGTCGAAGATGGAGTAGTCGATAATGGTCTCGCCGCTGGGGCCGAGGCCGTCCATCTGCTTGAGTCCGCCGTAACGGCTGCCCATACCGGCAGCGAGGACGAGAAGGGTAGGTTTCATATTTGGAAATAGATTTAGTTTCTTTCGCAAAAATAGTTAATTTTGTGCAATAAAAGTATGGCCAAGTATTCTAAAGATCTCTGGGACCGCGAAAAGGACGGCGGCAGGAAGGAGCAGCGCTCGTTCCTGCGCTATGCCATCGTCGCGACCGCGCTTTTCCTTATCTTCATGCTGGTCAAGAAAGACGGTATCATCACCTGGGTGCAGGCGGGATTCACCTTGCAGCGCCAGCGCCGCCAAATCGAACAGCTCAAGAAGGAGAACGATGCGATGGACCGGAAGATCCGGACGATGAGTCTCGACAAAGACACGCTCGAGCGTTATGCCCGCGAACAGTTCTATTTCGCGGAACCCGGCGACGACGTCTATATTATCGAATAATTTCTTTCAGCAGCAGGCCGTCCCGGATCCGGAGCCGGCAGCCGTTCCCTTCGAAAGCCTTGCCTCCGACGGTCACGGTGCCGCGCGGCTCTTCGCGGTAGCGCTGCAGCAGGGCGACGAGTTTCTCGAAGGTCGGACCGCTCAGGGAGGCATCTTCTGTCAGCCGCCACAAGGCGTATTCCCAATGCTCCAGGGCGAGCAGCGCATCGAGCCGGATGGCACCTCCGGGTGTCGTCAGGCCCTGCTCCACGGAGCGGAACCAGCTTTCGGCGATGTCATCCACGCGTGCGATGCGGCGCATATCCTCGCCGAGCGTACGCAGAAAAGAAGGGTTGATTTTCTCGAAGGCGGGAAATACTTCGTGCCGGATGCGGTTGCGCTTGAGGGCGCAGTCGGCATTGGTGCTGTCCTCCCGCCAGGCCGCTCCGTGCTCCTCCATCCACACACGGATCTCGGCACGGGACAGCCCCAGCAGCGGCCGGAGGATTCCAGCTCGTGGGCCCATCCCGCGCAGGCCGCGGGTGCCCGTGCCTCGCAACAGGTTGAGAATCAGGGTCTCGGCGTTGTCGTCGGCATTGTGCGCCACGGCCACGGCATCGAAGCCCTCCGTGCGGCAGAGCCGTGCAAACCAGTCGTATCGCAGTTCGCGCGCAGCCATTTCGAGGCTGATGCCCCGGGACGCGGCATAGGCACGGGTGTCGAAGCGTTCCACGAAGCAACTCATCCCGTGCGCGGCGCACCAGTCGCGTACGAAGGCCTCGTCGCCATCGGACTCGGCCCCGCGCAATTGGAAATTGCAGTGTGCGACGGCAAACCGGGCTCCGGGGAAAAGTTCCGGGGCCCGGTTTGCCAGGTACATCGAATCGATGCCCCCGCTGACGGCGAGCAGGATCCGGGGCATCCTTACTTCTTGCCGATGGTGTAGGTGAAGCCTACGGAGAAGAACTCCTTGAACTGGACGCGCTGGGTGGGGTTGGCACCTGCCTTGTCCGCGATCAGCACAATCGGGTCGTAGATGGTCCAGGTGTCGAAGGCGAGCTTGACGTATTTGCCCACCTGGAGGCCGAGCTTGTTGTCCCAGTTGACGCGGTTCCACTTGAATGGATGGTTGAGGTAGTCCGTGAAGAGGATGAGCTGCGTCTCATAGGTGAAGACGTCGTTGATCGAAGCCTTGAGATTCATCTTCAGCTGGGCACCGAGCTGGAAGAGGGCGTCGCGGTAGTTGGTCCCCACGAGCGGGTCGAGGGTGTTCTCGCGGAGTTTCATACCATAGCCCTTGCGCAGTTCCGGGATGTTGCAGAAGGTGAAACCGCCGGTAAGCGGGGAGAGGTTGAGGCTGAACCACGGAGCCGGATCCCAGGCCATACCAAGACCGAAGGTGAGGTAGCCGGGGGAGAAGAATCCGGACTTGAGCTTGCCGGTCCACTGCCCGGTGTTGGCGTCCTGCTTGTAGGAGTCGTAGCTGTCGGAGAATTGCGACAGGAGGGTCAGGTCGGCGGAATATTTCCAGTTGCTGTTCGCCGAGGTCTTGTAGGCGAAGCGGCTTTCGAACTGGAGTTTATCCACGTTCTTCTGGATGAGGTTCTCCTTGTCGGCGGACCAGAGGAAGCCGTACAGCATCTGGAGGCGGTTGTTCCAGGTGGCGAGGTCCTTGGTGTAATTGGCGTTGGCGTCGATGCTGGCCTTGAGGGTGGCGGTGTTGTATCCGCCGGCGGCCCAACTCCACAGGGAGGTCTGGTTGAAGCCGAGGTCGAAGACGGCGTAGGTCTTCCAGTATTTCGGCTTTTCGACGGCCGCTTCGGTTTTCCCGGCTTCGGCATAGGCGGCCGCGGCTTCAGCGGTGGCCTTGCGGACGTCGTCCTGCCCGAAAGCGGCAAATGTGCAGCATAGGGCGGCGAGGAGGATGGTGACTTTTCTCATAATATATTCAGATACTGACGGTTAATACGAAATGGCGAAGACGACCCGGCGCTTGGAAGGCTTGCCGGAGAAGATGTCCCGGCCCTCCTCTTCACAGACATAACTGTCCATCGGAATACAGCGGATGGTCGCTTTCGTGGCTTCTTTGATGGCCTGCTCGGTCTCGATGGTGCCGTCCCAGTGGCAGAGCAGGAATTTGCCGGTCTGGATTTTCTGCTGGAATTCCTCCCAGCTGTCGCACTTCTCGACATTGGCATCCCGGAAGGCGAGGGCCTTGGCGTAGATGCTCTGCTGGATATCCTCGAGCAGGGCGGAGATATGCTCCGCAATGCCTGCCAGGGGCATCGTCTCCTTGGTGAGGGTGTCGCGGCGCGCCACCTCGACCGTGCCGGCCTCGAGGTCGCGCGCGCCCATCGCCAGACGCACGGGCACGCCTTTGAGCTCCCACTCGGCGAACTTGAAGCCCGGACGGAGGGTGTCGCGGTCATCCACCTTGACGCTGTGGCCGAGGGCCTCGAGCGCCTGCTTGATTTCATACATCTTGTCCAGGACGGCGTTGCGCTGTTCGTCGGTCTTGTAGATGGGCACCATCACGACCTGGATCGGGGCGAGCCGGGGCGGCAGGACGAGGCCGTTGTCATCGCCGTGGGCCATGATCAGGGCGCCCATCAGACGCGTGCTCACACCCCAGGAAGTGGCCCAGACATACTCCTGCCTGCCTTCCTTGTTGGTGAACTGCACGTCGAAGGATTTGGCGAAGTTCTGTCCCAGGAAGTGGGAAGTGCCGGCCTGCAGGGCCTTGCCGTCTTGCATCATCGCCTCGATGGTGAGGGTATCCAGGGCACCGGCGAAGCGCTCGCCCGGACTCTTGTGGCCCACGATGACCGGCAGGGCCATCACATTGCGGGCAAAGTCGGCGTAGACCTGCACCATCTCATTGGCCTTCGCTTCGGCTTCCTCTGCGGTGGCGTGGGCGGTGTGGCCCTCCTGCCAGAGGAATTCGGCGGTGCGCAGGAACAGACGGGTGCGCATCTCCCAGCGGACGACGTTGCACCACTGGTTGCACAGGATGGGGAGGTCGCGCCAGGAGGTGATCCAATTCTTGTAGGTGCTCCAGATGATGGTCTCGGAGGTCGGGCGGACGATCAGTTCCTCTTCGAGCTTGGCCTCGGGATCCACCACGACGCCCTTGCCGTCCGGATTGTTCATCAGGCGGTGGTGCGTGACCACGGCGCACTCCTTGGCGAAGCCCGCCACGTGCTCGGCCTCCCGGCTGAAGAAAGATTTGGGGATGAACAGGGGGAAATAGGCGTTCTGCACGCCCGTGCGCTTGAAAGCCGCGTCCAGGGTGCCCTGCATTTTCTCCCAGATGGCGTAACCGTAGGGTTTGATGACCATGCAGCCGCGTACGGCGGACTGCTCCGCGAGATCGGCCTTCAGGGCCAGATCATTATACCATTGTGAATAATTGTCAGAACGGGGGGTTACCTCTTTTGCCATATTCTTTATTGAAAAATCTGCGTTTTTTTAAGAAATTTGCATCTATTAAGTAAATAAAGCCGCACGGCATTAAACTTGTAACCGCAAAGATAAAACTTTTTATTGATAGGAGACGAAAATATGAAACGGAGCACGACACTTTTCCTGCCACTACTTCTCTGGGTCCTGGCGTCTTGTGGCCCCACTGCTCAGTATTCACAGCAGCGGTTCCAGGATGGTCTTTATACCAAGCCGGGCGAGGAACCTGAGTTCGTCCATCTCTATACCGAAGAAGATTTCGAAGCGATGGCGGCGGCCAACAATGCCCGGAAGTCGGGCCGGGACACCCTGGTGGTGATCCTGGACGATCCCTGGGGCTATTCTTACTGGAATCATTGGAGCTTCTACCCCTACTACCACCGCTACTGGAACCGTTGGCACCTCGGCGGCTGGTATGACCCCTGGTACGCCTTTGATTTCTATTACGACTGGTACAGCCCGTGGGCCTGGTATGACCCCTGGTACTACGATCCCTGGTACAGCCCCTACTACTACGGCGGCTGGTATGATCCCTGGTATGGTCCCTACTACGGCGGCTACTACGGCGGCTGGTACGGCCCCTATGGTTATCGCTACGGTTGGTATTCGACACCGTACTATTATGCCGGCGGCGGACGTCACTTCAACCCCAACACCATCTATACCCCGCGTAACTATACGCAGGCCGGCGGCTCCCGCGAGCGCCGTCCCGGCAGCGGCGCCAACTACCGCTACGGCACGCCCGGCTCAGCCGGCGGATCGATCATCCGCGGCGGTTCGGTATCTGGCTCCGGCGCTTCCGGCGCGGGCCGGAACAGCAACGGGAGCACGGTACGCAGGGGCGGCACCACTTCCGGCGGCTCCACCATCAGCGGCGGTTCGGCCGAGAGCCGTCGCCAGCAGGGCTACAACCCCGTCCGCGTGATTCCCGATCGCAGCGGCTCTTCCAGCAACTCCACCCGGCGCCAGTCTACGACGGAGAGCAACCGCTCTTCTTCGACGACCCGTTCGAACAACTCCACGACCCGTTCCAACAGCACCACCAATTATAATTCGGGTGCCAGCCGCAGCACAGGCGGCGGTGGCGGCGGATACAGCGGTGGCGGCGGCTTCGGCGGCGGTGGCGGCAGTTCCTCCCACAGCGGAGGCGGCGGCAACGGCGGCGGAGGCGGCAGCCGCGGAGGCGGCGGCGGGCGCAGATAGCCCGGGCCCGCCCGCAAGGGCCCCCCAGACTGATGTTTAACCCCCAAAATGATGAACAAGATGAAAAAGATACTCGCAATAGCGGTCCTTCTCACCGCAGCCATCGGTGCCGGCGCGCAGAATATGTACGACGCCATCACCTACAGCCAGAATCACTACTTCGGCACCGCCCGGAGCATGTCGATGGGCAATGCTGTCACCGCCCTGGGCGGCGATCTCGGCTCCGTCGGCATCAACCCGGCAGGCTCGGCCGTCTCGTCCTACGGACAGTTTGTCATCACCCCGGGCGTGACCATCTCTTCGGTCAGTTCCGCCTACTCGGCGGAGGGGGAGCGGGCCTATGGACCGGCCTCCCCGCTGTCCGACACCCGGATGAACCTGCCCAACATCGGCTTCTCGATGAACTACAGGACAGGACGCTCCAACGGTGTCAAGTCCGTGACCTTCTCCGTTCTGTCCAACCAGACGAACGCTTATAACTTCGCCTCCGAGGCCTTCGGCAGCAACAGCCGGACCTCCAAGATCGCCGAGTTCGCCTACTCCGCGACGGGCTATTATGAGGATTTGCTGCGCCGTTATTCCTCGTTCAATGATACCGATATTCCCTGGGATATCCTGACTGCCTATCAGGGAGGCATGTACGGTCCTTATTATGCGGATGGCGATTATGCCGGCGTGACCGAGGCCATCGGCCGGAAAGGCGATTTCCTCTTCCCGTATGTCCCGGGCGCCCTGGCGCAGACGTCCTACCTGACCAAGCGCGGCACCAAGAACGACCTGGTCCTCAATTTCGCCGCAAATATATCCGACCGGGTGTATTTCGGCGTCAACGTGGGACTCCCCACGGCCCGCTACCGCTACTCCGAGACCTTCTATGAGTCTGCGGTCAACCCCGATCTTTTCCTGATCAGTTTCGAAGAAGGTGATACCTATTTCCTGCGCGGCGCATACAATTATATGTATAACGCCAACATCGACGGTATCTATGCCAAGTTCGGCGTGATCGTCCGTCCGACGGATGCCCTGCGCTTCGGCGCCTCCATCCAGACGCCTACGGCCTTCACCATCTCCGAGACCTGGCAGGACTATGCTTCCACGACTTTCGATGACCCGTATTTCGATGACGATGAGACCTCTCCTACCGGTGAGTACTCCTATAGCCTCCGTTCCCCGTACCGGGCTTCCTTCGGCCTGGCGTACACCTTCGGCGGCCAGGGCCTCTTCAGCGTGGACTATGAGCTGGCCGACTACAGCGTGATGCGCTTCAGCGACATCCGCCGGGACCGCATGAACTCCGAGGAGTTCGTCTATGTGAACACGGTCAACCGTTATTTCGCCGGCCTTGAGCACAACCTCCGCGCCGGCCTCGAGTTCAAGCTCACCCCGGAGGTCGCCGTCCGCGCCGGTTACACCCTCACTACTTCTCCGGAGCGTTACTGGACCAACAGTTCCGGCCAGATCATCACCGCCAATGATTTCGATTACTACGAGGATAATCACACCC
Source organism: Bacteroidales bacterium (assembly GCA_016290835.1). Taxonomy (GTDB): domain Bacteria; phylum Bacteroidota; class Bacteroidia; order Bacteroidales; family UBA932; genus Cryptobacteroides. Next base: position 21,034 of record JAEEVG010000003.1, read on the forward strand.
TCGTGACGCCCCACTACTACGGCGACCGGACGCAGTCCTTCGCCTTCGGTCTGGGCTATTCGTCCCCGGGTTCCTTCTTCGCCGACATTGCGGCCCGCATGACGCAGTATCCCTCTTCGACCTTTGCACCTTACTACACCTACGATAGCTATGATTCGACCGGGACCCTTCTCACCATTGACTCGCCCCGCGTGTTGAACGAACGCAAACTCTGGAACGTGTCCCTGACCTTGGGCTGGCGTTTCTAGGAGCGATGCCCAATTGAGAACCCGCAGATGGAATTGACAGCAAAACAACTCGCCGAGGTGCTCCACGGGACAGTGGAGGGAGATCCGGAGGCAAAAGTGACCACTTTCGCGAAAATCGAGCACGGCAAACCCGGCCAGCTCTGTTTCTTCGCCAATCCCAAATACGAACAATATGTTTATACCAGCAGGGCTTCCGTCCTGCTGGTTAATCGTAATTTCGAGCCCAAGGCTCCGGTCACCCCGACCCTGGTGCGCGTGGACGATGCCTATGCCGCGCTGGCGGACCTGCTCAAGTATATGGCCGAGCAGAAGAAGAAATACCGCCGGCGCCGGAGCCTCCGCTCCCGCATCGCGTGGAGCGCCCGGCTCGGCGCCAAGGTCAGCGTGGGCGATTTCGTGACCATCGGCAAGGACTGCCGCATCGGTGATTGCACGATCATCCACGACAACGTGACCATCGGCGCGGGCACCCGCATCGGTTCGCACTGCATCATCTACCCGGGCGTGCACATTTTCCCGGGGATGATCATCGGCGACCGCGTGATCCTGCACGCCGGCTCCATCATCGGTGACGACGGTTTCGGCAACGCCCCCCAGCCCGACGGCTCCTGGCGCAAGATCGAGCACCTCGGCAACGTGATCATCGGCAATGACGTGGAAGTGGGTTCGAATACGACCATCGATCGCGCTCCGATGGAGTCCACCATCATCGAGGACGGTGTGCGCATCGACAACCTATGCCAGATCGCCCACAATGTCGTGGTGGGCAAGAATACGGCCATCGCGGCCATGACGGGCATCGCCGGTTCCACCCGGGTGGGGGAGGGCTGCATTTTCGCCGGACAGGTGGGAATCGTGGGTCACCTCAAGATAGCGGACCATACGACCATCGGCGCCAAGTCCGGGCTGATCAGCAATGTGCGCAAACCCGGCCAGACCTTCTTCGGAACGCCCGCCATCCAGCACAAGACCTATCTGAAAGCATACGCCAAGTTCAAACAGTCCGGCGAAGAATAGGATATTGAATTATTATTTGTATCTTTGCCGCCCGAATGAATCAGCAGACACTTACCAGAAATTACACATTTGAAGGTCGCGGCCTCCACACCGGCAAATATGCCCACCTGACCCTGATGCCCGCGCCCGTAGATTACGGCATCCGTTTCGTCCGTACGGACCTGGAGGTCGAGATTCCCGCACTGGCTTCGAAGGTGACGCGGACCGACCGCAGCACCACCATCTCCGAGGGGGATGCTTCCGTCGTGACCGTCGAACACCTGATGTCCGCCCTGACCGGTCTGGGCGTGGACAATGCCCGCATCGAGATCGACAACGAAGAAGTCCCGATCCTGGACGGCAGCGCCGAGCGCTATGTCCGGGCCATCGCCCCGGACGGCTTGCAGGAGCAGGACGGAGAGCGCGTCTATATCGAGTTCACCGAAGAGTTCGAAGTCCGCGACGATCAGACCGGCTCCTGGGTCCGGGTGACCCCCTCCGACAAGATGTCTTTCGGCGTGAAGGTGGACTTCAATTCCCGGGTCCTGGGTGTGCAGACGGCTCATTGGACCGAGAATGCCGACTATGTGGGCCAGGTGGCCCCCTGCCGTACTTTCGTGTTCTTCCACGAACTCGAGTTCCTGGCCGCCCGCGGCCTGGTGAAGGGTGGCGACGTGGACAACGCCATCGTGATCGTGGAGCATCCCGCTTCCAAGGAGCAGATCGACAACATGTGCAAATTCTTCGGCCAGCCCCGTCTGGCCGTGACGCCGAAAGGCTACCTGAGCAACATCCGCCTGCATTTCCCCAATGAATGCGGCCGCCACAAGCTCCTGGACCTGATCGGCGATATGCGATTGATGGGAGGCTTCCCCAAGGCGGTCATCACCGCCTATAAACCCGGCCACACAATCAACAGCGCCGCCTCCCGCGCGGCCCTCAGCAAAATCAAGTAACATGACCAAAATCCATCCCCTGGCCACCGTCAGCCCCGATGCCATCCTCGGCGAGAATGTCGAAGTGGGGCCCTATGCTTATATCGACGCGAATGTAGAGATCGGCGATAACTGCAAGATCCTCCCGCACGCCACCATCTTCTCCTATGTCCGGATGGGGCGCGACTGCCAGGTGTTCCCCGGCGCCGTCGTCGGCGCCATCCCGCAGGATCTCAAGTTCGAAGGCGAGATTACCTATGTGGAGATCGGCGACCGTGTTACCATCCGCGAATGTGCCACCATCAATCGCGGCACTTCCGCCAGCGGCAAGGGCGTGACCCGGGTCGGCAGCGACACGTTGATCATGTCTTATGTGCACATCGCACACGACTGCCGGGTGGGCAATCACTGCATCCTGGTCAGTTACGTGGGCATTGCCGGCGAGACGGACGTGGATGACTGGGCCATCATCGGCGGCAGTACGGTCGTGCACCAGTTCTCCCACATCGGCACCCACGCGATGGTGGGCGGCGGCACGGCTGTCAACAAGGACATCCCGCCGTATTCCATCTGCGGACGCAACCCGATCTGCTTCTCCGGCATCAACATCGTCGGCCTTCGCCGCCGCGGCTTCGAATCCGAGGTCATCCGCAACATCAAGGATATTTACGACACGATCTATTTCCAGGGCCTGAACACCGCCGACGGCTGCGCCAAGGTCGAAGCGGGTTTCCCGAAGTCCCCGGAGCGCGATGTCATCCTCAAATTCATCCGGGAATCCAAGCGCGGCATCGTCCGCGGAATGGAGATCGGCACCAAGGGCCCCATCGAGTAGCGTGGCCCCTGTTCTGACCATCGCCTGGTTCCCTCCGGTAGAATACTTTGCGGTCCTCGCAAAGTATTCTTCGGTTTATATGGAGGCGTGCGAAAACTACCAGAAACAATCCTACCGCAACCGCTGTCGCATCTACGCTTCGGACGGCGTGCAGGACCTCCGTTTCCCGGTCAAGCACCGGAACGGGACTTTCAGCCTGCCGATCCGGGAGATAGAGGTGGACTATTCAACCCCCTGGGTGACCAAGGCCGAGCGCTGCATCGAGACCGCCTACGGCTCCTCCGCCTTTTTTGCGTATTACCGGGATGAACTCTTTGCCATCCTGGACGCGCATCCCCGCACGCTCTGGGAGCTGGACCTGCGCATCATCCGTTTCTTCCTCGCCAAACTCGGACTCGCCACCCGGATCCTCCCGACGGAATCCTATACCGCCGACCACATCGACATCCATCCAAAAAGGCCGAACACAATCCTGCGGGAATTCGGATTGGATCGGCCTTATTACCAAGTATTTGCGGACAAGAACGGGTTCGTCCCCGGGCTGTCTGTGATGGACCTGCTCTTCAACGAAGGTCCGGCGTCGCTGGAGTTTATTCTTCCTCAAGGAATTTGTCCTCATACTTCCACACCTGGTAACCAACCCCAGTGCGGAGGTTGTCGCCGGAGAGGATGCCGGTCAGCACGACATAATCCTCCTCATAGTTGATGAACGAATAGATGTAATCGTTGTCGGCTTCCTGGATGTCCTTGATCATCAGGTTGAGGGCCCTCTCCATCGCTTCGGAACTCTTGCAGGTGAAAGATACGGCTTTTTCGGCGGCCATATAGGTGTCCTGAATATACTGCATGAGCGTTTCGCGGTCCGCATCGTCGGTGATGTATCCCTCGGACTCATAGGAAAAGATGAAGGTCCCGATCTTGTCCATATTACAGGAGGTCAGGCAGAACAAGGCGATGATAAGCGTCAGAAGGGTGAAAAACTTGCGCATAGGTCAATTGTTTTGGCAAAAATACAAAAAATTCTTATATTTGCAGATGATAATGTGTGAGAAGGCCCCGAAGAGGTCTTCTTTTTTATTGGAACCATGGAAAGACAAGCATTTGAAAAGGTAGTGCTGCAGGCCGCCCAGACGCGTGGCTGCACCCTCGTGGACATTATGTTCAACGACGATGACAACATCTTCGAAGTCACGATCGACAAGCCCGGCGCGGACGTGGAGCTCGCCGACTGCGAGTTCGTGCACCGGGCGGTGCTTGCCGCCTTCGACCGGAACATCGAAGATTATGCCCTCACGATCAGCTCCGTGGGGATCGACGCCGCGGAGGCGGACGAAATGCTGAAAACAATCAACGAATAACAACAATAATGGAAAAAGAAAAAGTAATTACGCTCATCGACGCCTTCCGGGACTTCAAGGAGGAGAAGAACATCGAACGCCCTGTGATGATGCAGGTCCTCAAAGACGTCTTCCTGACCCAGATTGCCAAGACTTACGGCTCATCGGACAACTTCGACGTAATCGTCAACGTGGACAAGGGTACCTGCGAGATCTATCAGAACTTCGACGTGGTGGAGGAAGTGGAGAATCCGAACGCCGAGATCACCATCGAGGGGATCCGGGCGGACGGCGGCGACGCCGACGACTATGAGATCGGCGACCAGTACGCCAAGCTCCTTCCCCTGGCCGCCTTCGGCCGCCGCGGCATCCTGAACATCCGCCAGAACCTCCAGGGCCGCATCATGGACATCGAGAAAGCCAATGTCTTCCGGAAATACTCTGAGAAAGTGGGCGAGCTTTTCTATGGCGAGGTCTATCAGACCTGGTCCAAGGAGGTGCTCATCCTCGACGAGGATGGCAACGAACTGCACATCCCCAAGGCGGAGCAGATCCCGGGCGAGCGCTTCAAGAAGAGCGACTCGGTGCGCGCCATCATCAAGAGCGTGGAGATGAAGAACAATACCACCCCGTACATCACCCTGAGCCGCGTGTCCTGCGACTTCCTGGAGCGCCTCTTCGAGCAGGAGGTCCCGGAGATCGCCGACGGCCTGATCACCGTCAAGAAAGTGGTCCGCGTGCCGGGCGAGCGTGCCAAGGTGGCCGTCGAGTCCTACGATGACCGCATCGACCCGATCGGCGCCTGCATCGGCGTCAAGGGCGGCCGCATCATGGGCATTGTCCGCGAGCTCCGCAATGAGAATATCGACGTGATCCAGTGGTCCTCGAACCCCAAACTGATGATCCAGCGCGCCCTCAATCCGGCCGTCGTCTCCTATATCGAGATGGGCGAAGGCCCGGACGACAAGGTCAAGGTGTTCATGCAGCCGGACCAGGTCAGCAAGGGTATAGGCCGCCACGGTGTCAATATCCAGCTGGCCGGCATGCTCGTCGACCGGGAGATCGAAGTGTACCGCGAACTCCCGAAAGGCGAGAGCAGTGAGGAAGAAGACGTTCTGCTCAGCGAGTTCTCCGACGTCATCGACCAGTGGATCATCGACCGCCTCGAGGCCATCGGCTGCGATACGGCCAAGGGCGTGCTGGCCCTCTCCCCGGAGGATATCGCCAAGCGCGCCGATCTCGAAGACGAGACCGTGGAAGAAGTTCGTAACATCCTGAAAGCAGAATTCGAAGACTAGACAGAATGGCAGATATCAGAATCAGTAAAATACTTAGACAATTCAACATCGGCCTCGACGACCTGGTGGAGTTCCTCCACAAGCAGGGCGTGGATGTCGATGCCAACCCGAACGCGAAGGTCTCGGACGAGCATATGCCCGCCATCACCAAGCAGTTCGGCAAGGACCTCGAACTCAAGCAGGCCGCCGATAAGGTGGAGGTCAAGATCACCGAGATCCTGGAGAAGACCGCCCGGCGCCAGAACCGCGAGGAGGCCGAGGAGGAAGAGCCCGAGCAGGAGACCATCATCAAGAGCAATACCTTCTTCAACAGCAAGAAGGAAACGCCCGCTCCCGCTCCGAAACCCGCTCCCAAGCCGGAACCCAGACCGGAACCCAAGCCCGAGCCCGAGCCGGAGCCTGTTCCCGAGCCGGAACCCGCTCCGGAACCGGAACCCGTCCCGGCGCCCCAGCCTGCTCCCGAGCCCGAACCGGAACCCGTCCCCGAGCCGGAGAGCGAGCCCGCGCCCGTGATCGAAGCGGAGCCCGAGCCCGTCGCGGAGGAAGTCCCCGCGCCGAAGGCTCCCGAACTCCCTGAGGAGCCCGAGCCCGAGCCGGCCCCGGCCGTGGAGGAGAAGCATGCCAAGGGCGGGCACGCCCATAAGGGTGCACCCGCTCCGGAAGAGGCGGAGGCCCCGGCGCTCAAGGTGGTCGGCAAGATCGACCTCAGCCAGTTCGACCGCAAGCCCAAGAAGCGCGAGCGCATCAGCAAGGGTACCCAGAAGGTCGACGTGGCCAAGGCGGGCGCCAATATCGACAAGAATCCCAAGAAGGAGCAGCGCCAGCAGCAGCCGGCCGCTTCCGGCAAGGGACGCAAGCGCGACCGGGATCGCGACCGCTTCAAGCCGGCCCTCACCGAGGCCCAGCAGGAAGAACTCCAGAAGGAGATCCAGAAGCAGGTCAAGGAGACCTACGCGAAGATGAACGAGGGCAAGAAGAACAACTTCGGAGCCAAGTACCGCAAGGAGAAGCGCGAAGCTGCCGCCCAGCGCACCCAGGAGGAGATGGCCGAGGCGATGGCTGAGCAGAAAGTGCTGAAAGTCACCGAGTTCGTGACCGTCAACGACCTGGCTACCCTGATGAACAACACCCCGGTGGTCAAGGTCATCGGAGCGTGTATGAGCCTGGGCCTGATGGTGTCCATCAACCAGCGGCTCGACGCCGAGACCCTCGTGCTCGTGGCCGAGGAATTCGGCTACCAGGTCGAGTTCGTCACCGCCGAGATCTCCGAGGAGATCAACTCCAACGAGGAGGCCGACCGTCCGGAGGATCTCCTCCCGCGTCCGCCGATCATCACCGTGATGGGCCACGTCGACCACGGCAAGACCTCCCTGCTGGACTACATCCGCAAGTCCAACGTCATCGCCGGCGAGGCGGGCGGCATCACCCAGCACATCGGTGCATACAACGTGAAGCTGCCTGACGGCCGCCGCATCACCTTCCTCGACACCCCGGGCCACGAGGCCTTCACCGCCATGCGTGCCCGCGGTGCCCAGCTCACCGACCTCGCGATCATCATCGTGGCGGCCGACGACGCCGTGATGCCCCAGACCATCGAGGCCATCAACCACGCCCAGGCCGCGGGTGTCCCGATGGTCTTCGCCATCAACAAGATCGACAAACCGGGCGCCAATCCCGACACGATACGCCGCCAGCTCTCCGAGATGAACATCCTCGTGGAGGACTGGGGAGGCAAGTACCAGTGTCAGGAGATCTCCGCCAAGCACGGCGTGAACGTGGACAAGCTCCTCGAGAAAGTCTTGCTGGAGACCGATCTGCTCGAGCTCAAGGCCAACCCCAACAAGAAGGCCGTGGGCGCCGTGATCGAGTCCTCCCTGGACAAGGGCCGCGGCTACCTCGCCACCGTGCTTGTGCAGGAGGGAACCCTCCGCCAGGGCGACATCATGCTCTGCGGCAGCTACTATGGCCGCATCAAGTCGATGTTCAACGAACGTGGCCAGAAAGTCACCGAGGCCGGCCCTTCCACGCCGGTCTCCGTGCTCGGCCTGAACGGCGCTCCCGCCGCCGGCGAGAAATTCAACGTGATGGCCGACGAACGCGAGGCCAAGAGCATCGCCGCCAAGCGTGAGCAGCTGATCCGCATCCAGGGCATCAAGACCCAGAAGCACATGACCCTCGAGGAAATCGGCCGGCGCATCGCCATCGGCAACTTCAAGGAACTCAACATCATCGTCAAGGGCGATGTGGACGGCTCCGTGGAGGCGCTCTCCGACTCCCTCATCAAGCTCTCCACCGAGCAGGTCCGCGTCAATGTCATCCACAAGGCCGTGGGCGGCATCTCCGAGTCCGACGTACTGCTCGCCGAGGCTTCCGACGCCGTGATCGTCGGCTTCCAGGTCCGTCCCACGACGGAGGCCCGCAAGGCCGCCGAGCGCGAGGGCATCGAGATCCGCCTCTATTCCGTCATCTACGACTGCATCAACGAGGTCAAGGACGGTATCGAGGGTATGCTCGAGCCGGAGAAGAAGGAAGAGGTCATCGCCACCGCCGAGGTCAAGCAGACCTTCCACATCAGCAAGGTCGGCACCATCGCCGGCTGCATCATGCGCGATGGCAAGATGATCCAGAAGTCCAAGGTCCGGCTCATCCGCGACGGCATCGTGATCTACACCGGCGAACTCGGCTCCCTGCAGATCGGCAAGGACGCCGTCAAGGAAGTCGTCTCCGGCAAGGAGTGCGGTATGTCCATCGCCGGCTACAACGATATCAAGGAGGGCGACATGATCGAAGCCTTCCATATCGTCGAGATCAAGCGTACGCTGTAATCGAGAGAAAACCATTGTTTAATAAATGAAAAAGCTGATAACCATTTTGATGGCGGTCCTGGTCCCGGTCCTTTCGGCCCGGGCCCAGGTCTCCTTCGGCGATGCACAGAAGTTCGATGAGGGATGGAAATTCATGCTCATCGACAATGCTTCCGCCGCCCTGCCCAACTTTGACGACGCTTCCTGGCGCTCCGTCACCCTCCCGCACGACTGGTCCGTCGAGGCCATCGCTTCGCCCGACCTGGCCAGCTGCACCGGCTATCTGCCCGGTGGAATCGGCTGGTATCGCAAGCATTTCACCGTGACCGACAAGGCCGCGCGGCACTACATCTACTTCGAAGGGGTGTACAACCGCAGCGAGGTGTATCTGAACGGCCAGTACCTGGGCTCCCGTCCGAGTGGGTTCGCGTCATTCATGTATGACATGACCCCCTACCTGAAGGAAGGGGAGAACGTGATCGCCGTCAAGGCGGACCACAGCCGGTATGCCGACTGCCGCTGGTACACGGGCTCGGGCATCTACCGGGACGTGTGGATCATCTCCGCTCCGGAAGTCCACCTGGCGATGTGGGGTACGGCCTACCGCCTGGTGTCGATGACGCCCGCCAAGGCCTCCGTGGACGTGGATGTCGAGGTCGAGAAGAATGTGCCGGCCGGCGCCAAGCTGGAGGCCGTCGTCTCGCTGATCGACGCTTCCGGCAAGACCGTCGCCACGCGCAAGACACAGATCAAGGATCAGTCCAAGGGCGTGACCAAGCTGACGGTGAATCTGAGCGTGCCCAACCCGCACCCCTGGAACCTGGATGATCCCTACCTGTATCAGCTCCGCACGGACCTGCTGATGGGTGGGAAGCGGATCGACGGCAGCGAAGTCCGCGCCGGCCTCCGCACCCTGGAGTTCGATGCCGACCACGGTTTCGCGCTGAATGGCAAGAACACCAAGATCAAGGGCGTCTGCCTGCATCACGATGCGGGCGTACTGGGCGCCGCGGTCCCGTACGAAGTCTGGTACTATCGCCTGGCAGCCCTCAAGGAGATCGGCGTCAACGGCATCCGGGGCAGCCACAATCCGCACTCCCCGATGCTGTATGACATCTGTGACGAACTGGGCCTGCTCGTGATGGACGAGGCTTTCGACGAATGGGAGTTCCCGAAGAAGAAATGGGTCAGCGGCTGGAACGTCGGCGAGCCCGCGTTCTTCGGCACCGACGACTTCTTCAACGAGTGGGGCGAGCGGGACGTCACGGACATGGTCCGCCGCGACCGCAACCACGCCAGCATCTTCCTCTGGAGCATCGGCAACGAGGTGGACTACCCGAACGATCCCTATTCCCATCCGATCCTGGAGGGGATGAAGATCAACCAGCCGATGGCTGACGGCTACAAGCCCGACGCCCCGCCGGCAGAGCGCATCGGTATGATTGCCAAGCGCCTGGCCGCCCGCGTGCGGGCCGTGGATACCTCCCGTCCCGTCACCGGCGCCCTGGCCGGCGTGGAGATGTCCAACGAGACGGAGTATCCCGACGTGATCGATGTCGTGGGCTACAACTACACCGAGAACCGCTATGATTCCGACCACGAGAAGTATCCGAACCGCATTATCTACGGCTCCGAGACTTCCAGCGGCATCAACAGCTGGTTCGCCGTCCGCGACCGCGAGCACATCTTCGGCCACTTCCTCTGGACGGGCACCGACTATCTGGGCGAATCCGGCCGCTTCCCTTCCCGCGGAATGGGCACGGGCCTGTTCGACCTCGGTTCCTTCCCGAAGACGAGCGCCATGAACCGCGCGGCCTTCTGGTCCGAGAAACCCTTCACCTACATGGTGACGAGCGTCTATGTCGCTCCGCCGGCACCCGGCCAGCCGCGTCAGCGCGGACAGGGCGGACGCGGAATGGGCTTCGTCGCTCCCGCGGCGACCTGGCTGATGGAGCCCGGGCAGACCGCCCAGGTGACCTGCTACACCAACGCCCCGCAGGCGAGACTCCGCCTCAACGGCAATATCGTCGGCCAGCTCACCGCACCGGATGCGCGTCAGCAGGCCGTCTCCTGGACCATCCCGTATGCCCCCGGAACCCTGGTGGCGGAGGGTTGCGACCAGGACGGCAATGTCGTGTCGTCCTACACGATCCGCACCAACGGCCTGCCGGCCGCCATCAAGGCCTCCCTGGTCTATCCTGAGGTCAATGCGGACCGCGGCACGGCGCTCATCCTCGTGGAGATCGTCGATGCCGACGGCATTCCGGTGAAACAGGCGGACAACGAGATTACCTGCACCGTCCAGGGCAACGCCCGCCTGCTCGGGATGGAGTCCGGCAACAATACCGACATGACCGCCCACTATGACGCCCGCGAGCGGGTGTACAACGGGCATCTGATGGCCTACGTGCAGACCACCGGAGAAGCCGAGCCCATCCGGGTGAACTTCTCCTCACCCCTGCTCAAGGCCGCCTCGGTGGAATTTACACCGGTAAAGAAATAAGGAATGAAAAGGCTTGTTCCTGTTATTATGATGATGGTGATGCTTCTGGGTGCCGGTTGCGGCACCCGGAAGCATTCGCCCGTCCCGACGGAAGCCGATATGGGTGCCTACCTGTTCTGCTTCTTCAAGGATAACACGCACAGCATCTATTTCGCGACCAGCCGCGACGGCTATTCCTTCACGGCGGTCAACGGCGGCCGGCCGGTCATCCTCGGGGAAGAGGTCGCCGAGCAGAAAGGCGTCCGGGATCCGCACATCACGCGCGGTCCCGACGGGGCCTTCTACCTGTCGATGACCGACCTGCACCTGAGCGCGCAGCGGGCCGGCTTCCGGACCACGCGCTGGCAGCGGGAAGAAAGTGAATACGGCTGGGGCAACAACCGCTGCCTGGTCCTGATGAAGTCTTTCGACCTGATCAACTGGACCTGCACGGACTACCGCATCGACCTTGCTTTCCCGGAGCATTTCGGCAACCTGGGCTGCGCCTGGGCCCCCCAGACCATCTATGACCCCGTCGAGGGAAAGATGATGGTGTATTTCACGATCCGGCTCGGCAACGGCCTGACCAAGCTCTATTATGCCTATACCGACGACGACTACACCCGCTTCGTGACGGAGCCGAAGATCCTCTTCGAGTATCCGGACCCGACGGTGCAGATCCTGGACGCGGACATCACGCTGATGCCGGACGGGCGCTACTGCATGATGTACGTGGCGCAGACCGACAAGAGCGGTGTCAAGAAGGCGGTGTCCCAGTATATCAACCGGGACTATGTCTATGAACCGGATTTCGTGGACAAGGAGCCGAGGGCCTGCGAGGCGCCCAATGTCTGGAAGCGCATCGGCGAGGACAAGTGGGTGCTGATGTATGACTCTTTCAGCCTGCGTCCGAGCAATTTCGGTTTCGCCGAGACGACGGATTTCGTCACCTTCACCGACCTGGGCCATTTCAATGAAGAAGGCAGTCCGATGAAGGCCGTCAACTTCACCGTGCCCAAACACGGCACCGTGATCCAGATCACGGAGGCGGAAGCCACCCGGCTCGAGAATTACTGGAAAGAAAAGCAATAGATCCTGGACAAGGATCATGCGACGGCCGCTTTCCGGCCGTAAGAAATGGTTTAAAGTTGAGGTATCCGGATTCGAACCAGAACAGACAGAACCAAAATCTGTAGTGCTACCATTACACCATACCTCAATTCCGGTTGCAAAGATAGTAAATTATCGTTTGCTTTTGAAATAATCTTTGACCAGGGGGCCGCATTCCTCCGCCAGCAGGCCGGAGACGACTTCCGTACGGGGATGCAGCAGGGAAGGGGTGAAGAGGGTGTAGCCTCGGCGCGGATCGGGCGCACCCCAGACCAGGCGGGCGAGCTGCGCCCAGCCGAGCGCGGCGGCGCACATCGGACAGGGCTCCACCGTCACGTAGAGGGTGCAATCGTCCAGGTATTTCCCGCCCAGGGCCTCCGTGGCAGCGGTCAGGGCGATCATCTCGGCGTGGGCCGTGGGGTCGTGCAGACGCTCGGTCATGTTGTGCCCGCGGGCGATGATGCGCCCGCGGCACACGACCACGGCGCCGATGGGCACCTCGTCTTCCGCGCGGGCCGCCTGCGCCTCGCGCAGGGCTTCCCGCATATAGCGCTCGTCCGCTTCCATCACGCCAGGGCCTTCAGGATGTCGTTCCAGACCGTCAGGCGGTCCGTCTCGTTGAGAATCTCGTGGCGCATCCCGGGATAGAGCTTGACATCCACGTTCCGGTAGCCGACCTTCCGCATCAGTTCCGCCGCACTCTGCAGCGCTTCATCGGAGCCGCGGCAGGGGTCCTCGGCCCCGGAGATGAAATGCACGGGCAGCTGCGGCCGCTCAACCCGCCAGCCCTTCGCGCTGTAGCAGTCGTCCATCAGGCCCAGCAGCCCGACGAAGCCGTTGGCGGTGAACTGGTAAGCGCAGAGCGGGTCCTTGCGGTAAGCCTCGAGGGCTTCGGGGTCGGAACAGACCCAGGCGGCGGGGCCTTCCTGCTCGAAAGGCTTGTTGAAAGCCCCGAAAGAGAGCTCCTGCATCAGATTGGGACGGTAGTGCCAGCCCCGGGTAACTCCGAAAAAGCGGGCGAGCAGTTTCCCGGCCGCCTTGACCGGATTGTCCGAGGGGCTTCCGCAGACGAACAGGCGGTCCAGCCGGTCGTCGTAGCGCTTGGCGAAGGACCGCACGGCCATCGAGCCCATGCTGTGTCCGAAGAGGGTGAAGTCCAGCCCGGGGAACTGCTCCCGGGTCCAGTCGCACACCACGCGGAGATCCTCCACCAGGGCACGCCAGCCGCCGTCATACAGGTATCCGAGATCCTCGTGGCTCTTGACGGAGGCGCCGTGGCCGCGGTGGTCGTGGATGACGCAGACGTAGCCGTGCTGCGTGAGCCACTCCATGAAGGGAATGTAACGCTCTTTGTGCTCGCACATCCCGTGTACGAGCTGGACCACGCCCCGGGGCGCTTCCTGCGGGACGCTGAGGAGCACCGCCAGGTCCAGGCCGTCGGCGGATGCGGGAAGGGACAATTCTTTGATCATACGGATACGAAGATACACTTTTTTGCGGATTTCGGCAACTACGAAAAAGGGAGGACCCAGCCGGGCACCTCCCTTCGTTCAACTAGTTTAAGTGGATAAATCGCAGTTTATTCAGCGGGCTCGGGAGCGTTCTCACCCTCCCAGCCAAGCACGTCCTTGAGGTACTTGTTGGCGGTCTTGATGTCGCGCGGGAACGGCAGGTACTCGTGCTTGCCGACGATGAAGTCGGACTTTCCGGGCACCGGGTCGTGGGTCGTGTAGAACTTGTGGTACTTCCCGTATCCGGGCATATCCGGCTCGGAGAACTCGTCGTGGACGGTCGGAACGTTCTTATGGATTCCGCCGTAGTTCTTGTTGAAGATCTGGTCGAGATTCACCTTGCCCTGCTTGGACCAGCGGACGAGGTCGAGGAAGCGGCAGTTTTCGAACCACATCTCATACTGCTTCTCTTCCATGACGGCCTCGAAGGTGAGGCTGCTGCTGATCTTGCCGGAGCCGGAACGCTTCTGGACGAGCTGGAGCGCCTCGAGGCCCTTGCTCTCATCGCTGGAACCGATGCAGGCCTCGGCATAGAGCAGGAGCGCCTCGGCGAAACGGGCTACCCAGAAGTTCGACTCGTAGGAATCCTGACCCAGTTCGGGAATGTAGTCATAGTCATAATCCTTGCCGCCGGTGAGGATCTTCGGCGGATTGACGAAGGACATCGTCTTCCAGCGGAAGTATTTGCCGTGGCCGAACATGCCGCCCACCGCGAGACCGCGTTTCGGGTCGGCCTTCATCTCCTCCTCTGTCTTGGCAGTGGAGGACGGGTAATCCAGTGCATAAAGGAACTCGTCCTCGGTGAGGAAGCAGGCCCTGCGGCGCGGGGAGTCACCGTCGTGTGCGAGGAACTTCTCGGCGAAGTCTTCCTGGATGGCGGCGCCGCCCCAGCCGTTGGTGTTGGTCACGTCGGGGATGGAGAGGAGGCTCTTGGAGCGCCAGTTGAAGACGCTCGCCGACTGCCAGCGGTCACGCATGAAGGGACCGCTCCAGCGGGCCCACTGAACCGAGGTGAGAGCCGGGTCGTTGATTACGTTGGGCTCGAAAATCTTCTCGGGGTTGCCGTCGCCGGGTTTGTGGAAGTTGGTCCAGTATTCGTTGGAGGGGATGAGCTCGTAGTTCTTGGAGGCGATCAGGTCGCCGAGGTACTTGCGGGCGGTGGCCGGGTCGTTGTTGAACATGGCGGCCTTGCCGGCGATGAACTGGGCGAAGCCGACATTCATACGGGCGGTGTTGTCCTTGTCGGTGGGACCGTTGCGCTTGGGCAGGACACCGGAATCAAGGGCCTTCTGGCACTCGCTGATGACCCACTCGAGAATCTCTTTCTGGGTCTTGTCATTGACCGGGAATTCATCGCCTTCGTAGATGCGGTCCATCAGCGGCGGCTGGTTCCACATCAGGGCGGTCATCATATGGAGGTACGCGCGCATCACGCGGGCCTCGGCCACGCACCTCTCGGTGACTTTGCTCTCCCACTTGGGCTCCGTACCGTTGCGGTTCTCGGTGGTGAAGTTGGAGATTACCAGGTTGGCGTGATAGATCGAATAGTAGTAGCGCTGATAGGCCTCCTTGAGCACGGAGTTGGCCGGGTCGTAGGAGAACTCATCGAAAACGCGGAAACCCTCGTGGTCGGTGAAGTTCTTACCTGCGGCCAGGATATCGTCGGCCGCATAGTTCAAGATGAACTGCTGGGGAACGCCGTTGCCGGAGCAACCGGCCACATTCTCGATATACTGCGCATACATATTGGCCAGGGCGGACTCGGCATCTGCGTCGGAGGCATAATACTCGATGGTGCTGAGAACTCCCTTCTGGGGGATGTCAAGGTTCTTCTCGCAGGAAACGGCGAGCAGTGCGAAACCTAACAATATGGGGATAATGATCTTTTTCATTGTGTAATGCATTGATTAGAAGGTCAGGTTGACACCGAGAACGAGTTTCTGCATCGTAGGATAGGAACCCCAGTCGAGGCCGGCGCCGGAGGAATTGTTGGTCGAGGCCGTTTCCGGATCGAGGCCGGGGTACTTGGTGAAGGTGAAGAAATCGTCGAGCGAGACATAGAAGCGGAGGTTGCTGATGGCGGCCTTGCGGGTCAGGTTGGCGGGCAGGGTGTAGCCGAGCTGCAACTGCTTGATACGGAAGAAATCTCCCTTGAACATGTTGGCCGTGGAGGACCAGTACTTGTAGTTACCGACGACCTTGGCCGGATGCGGCAGGGTGCCGTTGGGGTTGTCCGGAGTCTGGGAGTTGTACAGATAGTATTTCAGGTTGTTCTTGTAACCGGTGCGGTGGAGGAGCGGGATGATGGAATTACCGCCGAGACCGGCGCCATACAGCGCGAAGTCGAAGCCCCTCCAGGCGAGGTTGATGTTCACACCATAGGTGAACTTCGGGGTGGTCTGGCCGATGTACTGCATATCCTGGGTGCCGACTTCGGAAACGACCTCACCATCCTTGTTGCGGTAGAGGGGAGCGCCGTCCGAACCGATGCCTTCGTACACATAACCGTTAAGGTACCAAACCGGGTAGCCGGGCTCGAAGGCCGTACGGATCTCGTAGTTGGTGGAGCTGGCATCCGTCCGGTAGGTCGGAGCGGCGCCTTCCGCCAGCGAGAGGACCTTGTTTTTGAGGGTGGAGAAGTTGGCGTTGACCGAGTAGCTGAAGTCACCGATGGTGTCCCGCCAGCCGAGTTCGAACTCCCAGCCGGTGTTGAGCACGTTACCACCGTTGGCCATGGTGCTGCTCACACCCAGCTCGGGCGGAACGGACACGGAGAAGAGCAGGTCTTTCGTCTGCTTGTTGAAGTAGTCCACACCGAAGGTCAGGCGGTTGTCGAACAGGCGGGCATCCAGACCGAAGTCGAGCTGCTCGGAGGTCTCCCATCTGAGGTTCGTGTTGGGCAGGCCGCTGGGCTTGGAACCGTAGGCGATGCTGATCTGGTCCACGTTGTACTGATACTTGGTGGCGCCGATGTCGATGGTGGCGGCGTACGGATATCCGCTCAGCACGCTGATGTTACCGTTACGGCCCCAGGAGGCGCGGAGTTTCAGGAAGTTGAACAGCCGGCTGTCAAGATTGTCCTTGAAGAACGGCTCATTGCTGATGGTCCAGCCTGCGGAGAAGGAAGGGAAGTAGCCCCAGCGGTTGTGGGCGGGAAGCTTGGAGGAGTCGAACGCGTCGGCGCGGAAGTTGGCCTGGAAGCTGTAGCGGTTGTCGAAGCTGTAGATCAAGCGGCCGAAGTAGGCGAGTGAAGCGCTCTTGCCCGGGGAGTTCTTGGCATCCTTGTTTATGCTGCTGAGCACATTGCTCAGGTAGCGGAAGTTCGGCTCGTAGTTCGGGAGGATGTCCAGGCCGGAGGCGCTGCCTGACACGTTGTCGTCATTGCTTTCGCGGTAGGACATACCGGCCATCGCCGTGATGTTGTGCCGGCCGAGCTGGATGTTGTAGTTCGCGAAGTTCTCCCACTGGTAGTAGAAGCCGTTATTCGCAGAAACGCTGAGGGAATAGGTGTCGGAAGAACCGCGGGAACCCAGGTAGTACGGAGACTGATAGCTGTGGGTGTTCTGGATCCAGATACGATAACCGAAACGGGACGTGATGGTCAGGCCCTTGATCGGCATGAAGTTGGCGAAGAGGGTGCCGTTGATGTTGAAGCCGCCGTCGGTGCCTTCGGAGATGTCGCGCTTGGCGAGGGCCGAGCCTTCCATATCGGCATATTTGGTGTTGGCGAAGAAACCGTTCTCGTCGCCGAGGAAGCGGTATTTGGGCGTGTTCGGATCGCCGGCCATCACCAGGTCATATTTCTGCTTCACATCGTTGCCCATCTCGGCCGGGGTGGTCCAGTACACCGGGGTCAGCGGGTCCATGACGAGCATCTGCTCGAAGGAGGAAGTGTAGCCACGCTGGGAAACATTCTGGGTGGACCATTTCTCAATGGAGGAGTTGGTACCGACCTGGAGCCACTTGAAGAGCTGGTAGTCGGCATTCATCTGGAAGGTCAGGCGCTTGTAGACATCCTTCTTGCCCTTGACCACACCGTCTTCGTTGACATAGTTGAGCGCACTGAAGAAGTGGCCGTTCTTGTTGCCGCCGGAGAAGCTGAGCGAGTGCTGCTGGGTCCAGCTGGGCTCCATGAAGCCGCTGATCCAGTCCTGGTCGATCACACCGTTCTCATAATACGGGTGTTTGTAGTCGAAACGCTGGAGGTTCACGTCGACATCGTTGTCGCCGATTTCGAGCCGCTTGTATTTGAGGAATTCCTCGCGGTTCATCACGGGACGGCGGGAGAAGCTCTGCAGGGTGGCCTTGCCCGTGTAGTTCACGGAAGCCGTTCCCTCATTACCGGTCTTGGTGGTGACGAGGACGACACCGTTGCCGGCCTGCGCACCATAGATGGCGGCGGAGGCGGCGTCCTTCAGGACCTCGATGGATTCGATCAGGGAAGGATCGATGTACTGGATGCCGTCGACCTGCAGACCGTCTACGATGTAGAGCGGAGAGAGGCTGCCGCCGTTGGAGGAGTAACCGCGGACGCGGATGCTCGCACCTTGGCCCGGAGCGCCATTGGTGATGACGTGCACACCGGAAGCCTTGCCCTGGAGGGCGTGAGCGGCATCGGAGGTGGACTGGTTCTTGAGGGCGTCACCGCGGACGGAGGCCACGGCGCCGGTCAGGTCGCTCTTTTTCTGGACACCGTAGCCGATGACCACGGTCTCTTCGAGCATTTCGGCATCATCCTCGAGGATGACCCGCATGTTGTCGGAGACGACGACGCGGCGGGTGACATACCCGATGCAGGAGATTTCCACGGTCGTGCCGGGCGCGACGCGGATGGAGAAGTTGCCGTCTAGGTCTGTCGTGACGCCGTTGGTGGTGCCGGGCACCATCACGGCTGCACCAATCACAGCCTGGCCGCCTGCATCGACGACCTTGCCGTTGAAGGCGCGGTTCTGAGCGGAAGCCGGGAAGCCTCCCAGAGAAGCGAGGAGTATCATCAGGACACTCGCCACTTTCAACAGTTTTTTAAGCATGTTGTGTTTGAATTAAGGATTAATTATTAGGTAAATGGTTTACTTTTTTCAGGTTGCCGGAGCCTCTCCGGCGAATCAAATGTACATCGGATTCTCATCCCCGCAAAGCCTTATTATCCTTATAAAAAAGGATTGGTGCTTTTTTGATACATTTTGAACATATTTCAAAAAACGCGCGATGGATGGATAATAGTACTCATATGTTGTAATAATATGGCCGCCGGGTTTCCGGGAGGGGGGATTGAGCTTCCTTGGAAGAATCGTGATAGAAATTGATTGATTTTTTACATATCTTTGTGAAGAATATGAAGCGATACATTCTCGCCCTCGACCAGGGCACCAGCAGTTCGAAAGCCATTGTCTTCGACCAGGACGGCCGGCAGGTCACCTTGCACCAGCAGGAATTCACCCAGCTTTTCCCCCGGCAGGGTTGGGTGGAGCAGAATCCGATGGAGATCTGGAGCTCGATGCGGGACGTGATGCTCCGCGCCGTGGAGGAGGTCGGAGACGGCCCGATCGTGGCGCTCGGCATCGCCAACCAGCGGGAGACGACCATCGTCTGGGACGCCGATACGGGGCGGCCCATCTGCAACGCCATCGTCTGGCAGGACCGCCGCACCGCGGCTTATTGCGACAGCCTCAAGGGCCGCGGCCTGGAGGAGATGATCCGGGACAAGACCGGCCTGATCATCGACGCCTATTTCAGCGCGACCAAGATCCACTGGATCCTGGAGAATGTGCCCGGCGCCCGGCGCAAGGCCGACGCCGGCCGGCTCCGTTTCGGCACGGTGGACTCCTGGCTGATCTGGAACCTCACGGGCGGCAGGGTCCATGCCACCGACGTGACCAACGCCTCCCGTACGATGCTCTTCAATATCAACACCCTCTACTGGGATCCGGACCTGCTGGAACTCTTCGGCATCCCGGCCTCGATGCTGCCCCAGATCCGCAGTTGCAGCGAGCCTTACGGCGAGACCCTCGTCCACGGCAGACGCATCCCGATCACCGGCGTCATCGGCGACCAGCAGGCGGCCCTGTTCGGTCAGATGTGTGTGGACGAGGGGGCGGTCAAGAATACCTACGGCACCGGCTGTTTCCTGCTGATGAACTGCGGCCACAAGCCGATTTTCTCCGAGAACCGCCTGATTACCACCGTCGCCTGGAAGATCGGCGACCGGGTGGATTATGCCCTCGAAGGGAGCATTTTCGTGGCCGGCGCCGTGGTACAGTGGCTTCGGGACGGTCTGGGCCTGATCGAGCATTCCCGGGACGTGGAGGCGCTGGCCGCCAGCGTGCCGGACAACGGCGGGGTGTATTTCGTGCCGGCGCTGACCGGGATGGGCGCACCCTACTGGAACCAGGACGTCCGCGGCACCATCGTGGGCATCACCCGCGGCGTGTCGGGCGCCCACATCGCCCGGGCGGCGCTGGAGGGGATCGCCTTCCAGACGATGGACATCGTCGCCGCGATGGAGCAGGATGCCGGCATCCTCATCTCGGAACTCAAGGTGGACGGCGGCGCGGCCCGCAACAACCTGCTGATGCAGTTCCAGGCCGACGTGCTGGGTACGGAAGTCATCCGGCCCCAGGTCACGGAACTGACCGGGCTCGGCGCGGCCTACATGGCGGGCCTGGGCGTGGGGGTCTGGTTGTCCGTAGAGGACCTGCGCGGCCTGTGGAAGGCCGAGAAACGCTTCTCCCGCCGCGCTTCCGAGCGGCGGATGAACGAGGCAAAGGCAGCCTGGGCGGCCGCCGTGCACAAGGCGCTCGCATAATTATTCCTCCGACATTGAAACTTTCGGAAAAAAGTTTCATCTTTGCGGTATGAAACTTTTTCTGATAGACGGCCACGCGCTCATCTTCAAGATGTACTACGCCTTCCTGGGGCGGCCGATGGTCAATTCCAAGGGGGTGGATACCTCCATCCTGTTCGGATTCACGAAATACCTGCTCGAACTCATCGACCGGGAGCATCCCACCCACATCGCGGTCAGTTTCGACCCGCCGGGGGGCACCTTCCGCAATGAACTCTATCCCGCCTACAAGGCCAACCGCGGGGAGACGCCCGCGCTCGTGGTCGAGGCGCTGGAGCCGCTGACACAGATCGTGCTGGCGATGGACATCCCGGTGCTGATGATGCCGGGTTTCGAGGCGGACGACGTGATCGGCTCCGCGGCCAAGCGTTTCGCCGCGGAGGGCTTCGAAGTCTATATGGTCACGCCCGACAAGGATTACGGCCAGCTCGTGGAGCCCCGCATCCTGCAGTTGAAGCCGGGCAAGGGCGGCGGGGAGAACGAGTTGCTGGGCGTGGCGGAGGTCTGTGAGAAATGGAAGATCGCCAGCCCGGCGCAGGTGGTCGACATCCTGGCCATCTGCGGGGATGCTTCGGACAATGTGCCGGGGGTACAGGGCGTGGGGCCGGTGGGCGCTGCGAAGCTGCTGGCCAAATACGGCAGCGTGGACGGGATTTATGCGCACCTGGGCGAGCTGACGGCGCGTCAGCAGGAGCAGTTCCGCGCGGCGCAGGATCACATCGGCCTGTCCCGTGAACTGGTGACGATCAAGACCGACATTGCGTTGGACGTGACGGCGGAGGACCTCGTCTACGACACCGCCGAGACCCCTTCCCTCATCTCCCTGCTCGACCTTTACGAAATGCCCTCCCTCAAACGGCTCCTCCACAAAGTCGCCGTTTCTGATAGCGCCGCTTCCGCCGGAAGGCCAGATGCCCCCGGTCAACTTCGCTTCGCTCATCCCTCCCAGCCTTCGGCCGGGCCCCTCCCGTTTACGAGGCCACGGGTGGCCACGGTTGCCGGGGGCACTGGCCTTCCGGACGTTGAACCCGGCGCCGCAGAAGCGGTAGCGCGAAGATGTCTGGAGCCTGCCCAACTTGTTGCAAGCAATCCCCAGAAGCTGGCGGTGAACCTGCAGGGGGAGCGGCTGTTCGCCTCGGCGGGCACAGGCGTAGCCGAAGGCGCCCCGGAGGACTTCCGCGCCCTGCTCGAAGACCCCCAAGTCGTCAAAATCGGCACCGACCTCAAAGCCGTCATGCGCCGCCTCGCCGCCCGCGGCATCCACCTCGAAGGCCGCTTCGAAGACCTCGAACTGATGCACTACCTCCTCGGCCCCGAACGCAGCCACAAACTCGACGTCCTCGCCCGCAGCTACCTCGGCGTCGAACTGGAAACCGCCCCGCAGGAAGCAGGAAACCTCTTCGACGAAGTCCCCGAGACCGGACCCGACCACCGCCTGGAAACCGCCGTCCTGCTCCCCCTCGCGGACGAGCTGGCACGTGAAATCGCCGCGACCGAAGGAATGCAGCGCCTCTACGACGAGATCGAGGAACCCCTCATTCACGTCCTGGCCCGGATGGAACTCGCGGGCGTCAAGGTGGACCTGGACTCGCTTCGCGAATACGCGGAGGCGCTCCGCGCCAAGATGCTCGCCCGCGAAGCGGAAGTCCGCAATCTGGCCGGTGAACCGACGCTCAACGTCCTGTCCCCCAAGCAGATCGGTGAAGTCCTCTTCGAGAAACTCCGCCTCGACCCCAAGGCCCGCAAACCCCGATCGGGCAACTGGCCCACCGACGAACAGACCCTGGTCCGCCTCGCCGCCGGCAACCCCATCATCGACGCCATCCTGGACTACCGCGGCCTGCGCAAACTCCTCTCGACCTACATCGAGCCTTTCGCGGGCTATATCTCCCCGGTGGACGGCCGCGTCCATACGACCTTCAACCAGGCCCTGACCGCCACCGGCCGCCTGTCCTCGTCCAACCCCAACCTCCAGAACATCCCCATCCGCACGGAAGAAGGACGCGAGATCCGCAAAGCCTTCGTCGCGGGTGAGCCGGGCTGGGTGATGATGTCCGCCGACTATTCGCAGATCGAACTCCGGCTGATGGCCCACCTCTGCGGCGACGCCCACCTCGTGGACGCCTTCCGCCACGGACTCGACGTGCACGCGGCCACCGCCGCCCGCATCTTCCACGTCGATCTGCACGAAGTCACCGCTGACCAGCGGCGCGTCGCCAAGACGGCCAACTTCGGCATCATGTACGGCATCTCCTCCTTCGGACTGGCGGAACGCCTGCGCTGCTCCCGGACGGAAGCCAAGCAGATCATCGACGACTACTTCGCCTCCTTCCCCTCCATCCGCGGCTTCATCGACCGGACCGTCGCCCAGGCGCGGGAACGGGGCTATGTGGAGACGCTCTTCGGGCGCCGCCGCTACATCGCCGACATCAACTCCGGCAACGCCACGGTCCGCGCCCTGGCGGAACGCAACGCCGTCAACGCCCCGATCCAGGGCACGGCGGCCGATATCATCAAGCTGGCCATGAACGCCGTCGACCGGCGCTTGCGGGAAGGCACTTTCCGCTCCCGGATGGTGCTCCAGATCCACGACGAACTGCTGCTCGAGGTCCCGCAGGACGAAATCGCCCCCGTGCGCGAACTGCTGGTCCGCGAGATGGAGAACGTCATCACCCTGTCTGTCCCCCTGACCGTAGAATGCAATGAAGGAAGAACCTGGCTTGAAGCCCATTGACGAACTGGTCCGCCGGGCCATCATCGGCGACGGCACCGCGTTCACCGAACTCTGGGACACCCACATCGGGGCGCTCCGTACCTACCTGCGCGGTGCGATGAAGTACCTGGACGACTTCTACATCGACGACATCTGCTCCCGGAGCTTCGAGAAAGCCTTCCGGCAGATCCGCAGTTTCGACCCTTCCCGCAGCCAGTTCTCCACCTGGCTGCGCACCATCGCCCACAATACGGCGCTCGATACCATCGATGCCGAGAACCGCGCCCAGAGCCGGCTGGTCTATCTGGACAAGAGCGGCGCCGGGAGCGGCCCGATCCTCGAGACGATCGGAGACGAGACCGCCACGCCCCTGGAACAGATTGTCGAAGAGGAGGATGCCGAGAAACTCGAAGGCTACATCGAAGGCCTGCCCGAACTCTACCGGGCCATCGCCCGGATGCGCCTCCTCGACGGACTCCAGTACAAAGAGATCGCCGAAGAGCTCGGGATGGAGCTCAACACCGTCCGGACCCGCATCCGGCGGGCCAAGGGGATGATCGAGGCGTTGAAAGTGGAGGACGAACCCGGACGCTAGCGCTTGGCGCGGCACGCGGGGCAGATTCCGTAGGCGATGTAATTCGCGCCGTGCACGTCGAACTCCTCCGGGAAGGCGACTTGCGGGACGGGGCAATCTTCGAAACAGTAAGTCTTGCCGCACACTTCGCAGTGGAAGTGGACGTGGCGGTCCGTGTCCCGGGTCTGCTCACCGCAATGGCAGACTTCGTAGCGCAGGCTCCCGCCGCCGTCTTCGAGCGTGTGCAGGAGCCGCTGCGCGCGGAAGGTGGACAGGGTCCGGGAGATGATGGACTTGTCCACCGACTCCAGGATGTCCTCGATTTCGATCATCGACAGCGGACGGTGCTCCTGCAGCAGCGTCCGGAGGATCAGGATGCGGTTGGCAGTGGGCTTGATGCCGGCTCGGAGCATCATCTCGGCGGGATCTTCTGCAGCGTGGGAACTCATGCTGCAAAGATACGCTTTTTCTTTTAATTCCCGCCCACGGCCGGGTAGGCCCGGTCGTCGGCGAAGGAGAAGAAACCGTCGTCGGACACGACCACGTGGTCCACCAGCGTCAGCCCGACGGCCGCGGCACCTTCCCGCAGGGCGTCCGTCTGCCGGATGTCCGCCGGTCCGGGCTGGGGATTGCCCCCGGGGTGGTTGTGGACGAGGATCAGGGCGGCGGCCCCCTTGTCCAGGGCCTCCTTGACGATCTGCCCGACATCGATGACGGTCGAGCGGGAGCCGCCCCGGCTGGCCAGCAGTTTGCCCGTCAGGTAGTGCCGGTTGTTGAGCAGCAGGATCCAGCACTCCTCGTGGGAGAGGCCCTTGAGGTGGGGGATGACCAGGTCATAAACCTGCCGGGCGGTGACCAGCGGGGTTTTCACCACGGAGGCCTCCTCCTGCAGGAAGCGGCGGCCCAGTTCGAAGGCCGCGAGCACACAGGCCGCCTTGCCCGGGCCGATGCCGCCCAGGGAGAGGAGCTTTTCGGGGGAGAAGTTGTACAGGGTGCTCAGGCGTCCGTCCGCCAGCTGGAGCAGGCGTCGCGCCAGGTCGAGCGCGCTCACATTCCGATTGCCGCTGCGGATCAGTACGGCGAGCAATTCGCCGTCGCTCAGACTGGCTGCACCGCGGGAGAGCATTTTTTCGCGCGGGCGCTCGTCCGCGCTGAGATCTTTGATTTTCATAGCGCGGCAAGAATAGCCAACAAAATCGTAAAAAACGAAAAGAATCGTATTTATCCGGCGAGCCGGCACAGGAGCGTGGCCTGCGTGCAGTCCAGCACGATGACCTCGACGAAGTCCCCGGCCCGGTGGACGCTGTCGGGCCAGACGCACATCTTGTTCTGGCTGTTGCGGCCGCACAATTCGGCGGGATTGCGCTTCGAGGGGCCTTCCACCAGTACCCGGAAGGTCCGTCCGATGTCGCGCCGGTTGCTCTCCAGCGAGAGGCGGTTCTGCACGGCGATGATCTCCTCCAAGCGGCGGTTCTTGGCCTCGGCGGGCACGTCGTCGGGATACTTGCGGGCGGCCAGGGTGCCGGGCCGTTCGGAATACTGGAACATGAATGCGGCGTCGAATCCCACCTGCTCGAAGAGGCTGAGCGTATCGCGGTGGTCTTCCTCGGTCTCGGAGCAGAAGCCGGCGATCACGTCGGTGGTGATGGCGCAGTCGCTCATCAGGCTGCGGATCTTCGCCACGCGCTCCAGATAGCCCGCGCGGGTGTAGCGGCGGCGCATCTTCTCGAGCATGCGGTCGGAGCCGGACTGGACCGGCAGGTGGATGTGGCGGCAGATGTTCGCGTGGGAGGCCATCGTCTCCAGCACGGCATCCGAGATGTCCTGGGGGTTGGAAGTGGAGAAACGGATGCGCAGCCCCGGCACGGCCTCGGCCACCAGGCTGAGCAGCCGGGCGAAATCCACGTCCTCATAGCGATAGGAATCGACGTTCTGCCCCAGCAGGGTTACTTCTTTATAACCGCGCGCGGCGCAGTCGCAGGCTTCGCGCAGAATGCTCCTGGGGTCCCGGCTGCGTTCGGCCCCGCGGGTGTAGGGGACCACGCAGTAGGAGCAGACGTTGTTGCAGCCGCGCATGATGGAGATGAAGGCCGACACGCCGTTCTTGTCCACGCGGACGGGGGCGATGTCGCCGTAGGTCTCCTCGCGGGAGAGCAGCACGTCGATCTGCGGGTGCCCCTGCGAGGCGGCGGCAAGCAGCCCGGGCAGGTGGCGGTAGGCGTCCGGCCCGGCCACCACATCCACCTTGCCCGACTCCAGGAGGCTGTCCTTGAGGCGCTCGGCCATGCAGCCGAGGATGCCCGTCACGACCCCCGGGCGGCTCTTGCGGTGGAAGTTGAACTGTTCGATCCGGCCCCGGATGCGCTGCTCGGCGTTGTCGCGCACGGAGCAGGTGTTGGCCAGGATCACATCGGCCTGTGCGATGTCCTCCGTGCGAGCGTAGCCGGCCTCTCCGAGGATGGAGAAGACGACCTCCGTATCCGCCACGTTCATCTGGCAACCGTATGTCTCGATATATACCTTTTTCATTCGCAGTCGCAAAGATAGAGATTTTTCTTATCTTTACGATATGGACAAAATAGAACACAAATACCTCCTGGCCGTCGAACTTATCAAGAAGGCCATCCTCCAGAGCCAGTACAACGCTATCCGGCTCGTAAACCAGGAGCAGTTGAAGCTGTACTTCGGCATTGGCCGGTACATTTCCGAGAACTCCAGAAATGGTTTCTGGGGCACAGGAGCATTGGAAATCATCAGTGCTCAACTCAAGAATGATCTTCCGGGTTTGATGGGTTTCGGCGTGAGCAGTTTGAAGAATATGCGCATCTTCTACGAAGCTTGGGCAACGCTTGACGAATAATCGCCAACCGCGATTGGCGATTTGCAAACATCAGAAAATGAATCGATTATAATTCGCCAACCGCAATTATCGAATTTGGATGGCTTCCCGATGCAAGAGTTTTTTGCGGTGCCATTTACACACCACATCCGGATTTTGGAGAAAGTCAAGGACCGGGACGAGAGAATCTACTACATCCAGCGGACGGCGCTTTCCCACCTGTCAAAGGATGCATTACTGAAGGCTGTCTCCGCAGACGAATACCACCATCGCGGCACCCTTCCCAACAACTTCCTCACCACCATCCCGGATGTACAGAGCGCTCGCCGCGCCATCCGCGCTTTCAAGGACGAGTACCTACTGGACTTCATCCTCAAGTTCGGCATGGAATTCCTCTTCATTAAGAACCAGTATGCCGTCGAGGTGAAAGGCCACACTTTCAAGATTGATCTGCTTTTCTTCAACCGGGAGCTCAATGCACTCGTGGCCGTGGAATTGAAACGAGGGCCCTTCAAAACCGCGTATTTGGGCCAGTTGAACGGCTATCTGACCGTACTGGATGACTTTGTCCGCAAGCCGCACGAGAATCCGTCCATCGGTCTGGTTTTATGCAAGAGCGCCGACAAATCCATTGTGGAGTATCTCATCAAGGACTATAACAAGCCGATGGGTGTGGCTACATACCGCACTACGGAAGAAATGCCGGAAAAGTTCCGAAAAGCCTTGCCTGACATAGAAGACCTGAAGAAACTTCTGTAGTGTAAACCAAAAAGAACAGTAGGGGTAGTCAAATAAACTAATCCCATTTATAAGCCACATAATCCGCCTTATGGCGCCCGGCTCTTCTTTTTTGAGTAGGACATTCTTGGATGCAGATAGACGTAATCATTTATCTGCAAAAAAATCATATCAATAAACGAGCATGCTATCGCTTTTTGGATGATTATTTGGGTTTCGGCAGAACTATTTGGGATTCAACACGCAGTATTTGGGATTCGGATTTGCAACATTATGGTGGAACATATATGTTTGTAAATATGAGAAGAGCCTCTCATAATTGGTTTGTTTTGATCGCTTTGTGCTTTCTTGTATTTGTCGCCACTGGCTGCAAGAAAGCACGTCTTCGGGCACAATTGAAAGACTTGATGGCCAGTACTATCGTTCTGCCGGAGAAGATTTCTTGCGTGTACAACGGAGAGGTATTTCCGATGCCAGATTCGTTGCGAAACAAGCCCAAGCTGGTTATCTATATCGACTCTACAGAGTGTACGACATGTCGGATTTCTCACTTATGGGAGTATCAGACTCTTTTTGACTTGTCTTCACAAACTGGTTCATTTTACGTAATGATTTTGATGTAGAATACGGAATTCAAATCTATTCCGTTGGTACGTTATCTATTGGATCAGAATGTAACTTATCCTGTTTTTGTGGATTTGAATCGGAGTTTTTTAAAGGATAATTCGACTATTCCCGACGATATCAGAATGCATAGTTTGCTATTGGATAGTTTAAACAAGGTAAAATTTGTGGGAGACCCGAGTGCAACGACGAATATGCTAGAAGTTTTTAAACAAGCCCTTGAAGGGAATGATATGGAATGAAAACAATTTAACAATTTAATGCAGATGAAGAATAAACTACTGAGAGCCCTTGTCGCCATCTTGATGGTTATTTGTGTGTTGGTAGGGTTGATTTCGCGCTCGTACAATAACGACGCTTTTATTAACGAGAATCTTGAAGCCCTGACAGAGGAAGAAATCTCATTTGGTCGCTTGGGGACAGAGGTCAGAGTATGTGGGATGCCGGTAATTGAATGGAATGGTATTCAAACGACATGCTACCATACTGTCATTAGATGCAATTACTGGAATGGGGATGGCTGCCCGGAAACGTTGCCGTGCCCTATTCACGGCTCTTGAAACTGGTCAAAATGAGACTTTTGAGGTTGTTGAGTATTTCCACAGCCTTTGTGCTCGTTTGTTGTTGTGCTGGTGGAGAAAAGAATTTCGTCAACGAGGCATTCCGGGTGCGTTGTGACGAGTTCAATATGGAAGAGGGCTCACAAGATATTGTCGCATCTGTGGACTATCTGGTTCTTGAGCCTTCAGCAAGCCAGTTACTTGGAGAAATAGACAAAGTTGTCATTTTGGACGGGAGAATATATGTCGGAGACTATAAGAGTCAAAGGATTCTTGTTTTCAATGAAGATGGAAAGATGCTGAATGTCCTTGATAAGCGAGGACGGGGGCCGGGGGAATACCTTATGATGCGAAGTTTTTCCATTGCGAATGGAAACCTGTATGTGCTTGACGATTTCGAGTTCACGATCCGTGTTTATGATTTGGAGACCCTGGCCTATCGACAATCAATGAAATCCCCTGTATTCGCAACAGATTTTTCGGCACTAGATGATGGCGGTTTTTTATTTGCATTTGCCCCTCTTTCCGAGAATCTTGTCGCTGACAAATCCAAGCGGTACAGAGTTGTCGTCACAGACGCAGACATGCAGATCCGCCATCGTTTTTTTCCTTATGGGGAAAAGGAAGTAGATGCATTGTGCTTTAATCAGTATCTCTCTGAAGCGGGGGAGTTTCTCGTTTATGGGACATTCCGGGAAGACGGATACTGCTTGTTCAGTCGTCAGGATGGACATTTAGAGGAGCATGTCGCATTTGATTTAACTCGGCCGATTCCAGCATCGGAACGCTCATCCATCCAGGCTGTCAGCGAAAGGAAGTACAACTATATGATGAACGTTCCGTATTGTAGTGGGGACTATTTGGTGTTTAACATCTCCGCACAAGATGTTGGTGGGACTTGTGTTTATAACCGAAGAAGCGGGCAGTTTTTGAAGCCTCGTCAGAACGGAATTAACCATATGTTGGTCGGCATTATCGGTGGTGCTGGTAATCAGCTTATTGGGAACTGGGTTATCAAGACCAATTATGAAAATTTGGTTAAGAATGGCTTTGAACGAGCGGAGATTTATGAAGAAGCAGCCATTTTAGCTGATGCCCCGTTCCTGGTTTTTTATCAATTAAAAGAATAGTCGCTTCTTTTTTTGTTAGCCCTATTTTGTCCATAATTGAATGAATGCCTATCTGAGGGTGTTGTCTCGAAATGTAAGACAGTTGCTATCCATCTGTGCTATTGTTCTATTAACCATTAATAATATTCAAAATCATGAAAAAGTGTTCTTATGCTGTTATTGGAGCGATTTTAGCGATTTCTATGTTTTGTTTCTTTGAGAAAGCTGGAACTGTGGATAAGGTTCTAGATGCAAATGTTGAAGCGCTCTCCAGAATCGAAGACCCCATTGAGTTCCCGTGCGAAAGAGCGACTAGCCGGTGTTCATTTCCCGCCAAGATCGGAGACGAAATTGTGTTAGCTACAGTTGCTGGACTAAGAAATATAGATGAGGAGCTCTAAATGCGTCGGTCGTTCTATTCCCTTCTTTCTATTATTATTGTATTCTATGCTTGTTCCCAAACTATTTCGTCACCTAAAATACAATTGTCTTCGCTGGGCTCGATCAGGCTGATAGACAACTATATTTTTGAACTGGTGTATGCGAATGATAGTATCTTGCTAGCTTCTACATTAGAAAGCCCACAAATGATGCTCAAGATTCCTCTAGATGGGGATGATGACAGCCGTGCAAAAGCATTCTTAAATCCGGGCAGAGGTCCAACAGACGCGTCTCAAACGATTCTGTATGAAGTCGCTTACGACACGTTACATATACTGTCATACAGTCCTGCTGGCATAGAAAAAATCATCAAAATACCATTAAAACAGATCGATAATGTATCTGCGTGGAAGATATCAGACTGTTCGACCGCACTAAGAGGAGTACAGGTTTCATCTGGTTTTACTGTTTCGAAAGCAGGAGATTATTATGTTGTTGGGGATCATTTGGGTGTACCGAATATTCTTTCAAAAATTGACGCATCAGGAAGAACATATCAGCCTATGGATTTTTGGCCGAAAGATTCATACCCTTTCAACTCAAACCCAATAGTCAAACAAATGGTATACATGAGAGGTGCGAAATTGTTCTGCAACGGTACTAATCTATTATATGTTTGTGGTGATGGTCAATATGCTATCATTGGTAATGAAAGCGATGGACACCATTTTGTTCCTCGAATAGAAGTTCTTAACAAAATGCCAAAATATGCGGGAGCATCAGATGGGATGAGTGTAAGGCGTGATCCGAAAGGAGAAATCGGATTGTATTCTTACGCGTCTTATAAAGATGTTCTGTTGAGCCCAATTCTAGCGAGGATTAAGGGTGGTAAATATGTTCCAAATAGTTATAAAGGATATCCTGCTTATTATTCGGATGTCTTAGTTAAATATGATTGGAACGGCACAGAATGCGGCTCATATACTTTGGATTATCCGTTTTGTTGTTTAATTCTGGATGAATCGGGTGAAAAGATTTATACCTTAAGTTTGGACATACAGACCGGAGATCAGGTGATTGAAATATATGATATGCCATCAGATTGCGAATAAACGACCTGACCGGAGACGCTTGATAGGGATTTTTGATAAACAACATTATTATTGATTTATAATGCTCGGTGACCGAAGTAGAAGAAATACTAATGTCGAGGAGAGTGTCCAATGGATGGCAAAGATGCTATTTTCGGTATTCCGAAGGAGATGATTCCGCATTGGACTTTTTTCTGAATCTGTAGTTTTTTCGTATCTTCGGGGCAAATATGACCGAAGACTTTTCATTAATAGGGTTGTTTTATGCCGGGGGTATCTGGATTATGTTTATCCTGACACTTTTGGTGATATGTTTGTTCCTTGCGGCCTGGAAGAAACCACAATGGGTCTTGTATATCGGGATTCTCTCATTGTCATTAGCTTTTATATATACCCTTTGTCGTATTTGTGCTGCTGGGGTGGCGATTCAAAAAACCGGGACGATTCCTCGCCCAGGAATTATCGGGGCTACTCTCTATCATTGGACCATTCCCCTCATATATGCTATGGGGATCTTTCTGATCTCTTTAATCCTGAAAATGCTTCGCAAGCAATAATTGCACCGAGGCTTGGTAGGTTCTGGAAACCGGCAGTTCCTGGCCGCTTTCAAGCGTCACTGAACGAGGATTGACTTTAGATATAGTCAACTTGTTGACCAGATAGGAACGGTGTATCCGGACAAAGCCCCGGGAAGACAGTTCCTGTTCCCATTTTGAAATAGGAATATAATTCTGATACTCTGCCCCGTCTTTTGTGACAACCACCGTAAATGTATCTGATGACCGGATAAAAGAGATATCCGCCACGGAGACAAGTTCTCGGCCCACTTTTACTTCGTAATTCATCGGTTCTTCATCTGCGCCAGGTGGTGACTCGCAAGGAGCCCCCCCCCTTCGCCAAAGGACAAAATCACCCATAGGTAACAGGACCGCGATAGAAAGAATGAACAAGGGATGTGTCATCAAGGCGGGATAACCTATTAAATCATAGGTTTTTCTGGAATAGAAAACAATATATTGAACAAGGAACAATAAACAAAGTGAAAGAATACCACACGCAAGAATCGGGAGCACATTTCTGAGCGACCACTGTAGATCATTTTTATTGTTCCGCATGCAGAAATACATCAGCGTGGCTCCGGGAAGAATGGTCAAAGCAGAAATAACAGACTTAGCTCCCCTATACCCGAAGATCAGGAAAAAGCCCCAGAGCGCAATAACCGCAACAAACCAATACAGAATATGTTTAAGAAGTACGTGACGCATTTTTATCATAAACTGGCCAAAAATACGAAATATTACATAGTTCGCAAATTATTGATTGAAATGGTCGTGATTTCCGCACTTTCACTGTTGCGTTCCCCGAAAGTGCTGATGCTTCTATCAGTTAACCTCGCTTGAAGAAATTTTTCTTATCTTTGTAGGATAGATTAGCGCAAGAATCCTGATGAAGAGACTCAGCATACTCGTTTTTATCCTGCTCAGCCTGCTGCTGGCGGGCTGCAAGGGCAAATCCGTGAAGGACATCACGGTCACCTCGGTGCGCATTGTCTCGATCGTGCCCGAGGGACTCTCCGACCTGTCCGCGCTGGTGGAAGTGGGTATCCACAATCCCGCCCTTCCTTTCGAGGTCACGGACCTGAAGGGCATGGCCCGCTATCAGGGGCAGGACGCCCTCGCCTTGAGCGCCGACCAGCTCATCGTCGCGGGCCATACCGACAAAGTGTACAGCATCCCCCTCAAAGGCCACATCGCCGAGGGCTTCAATCCCTTCCAGCTGCTCAAGCTTGTGAGCCGCGAATCCGACTACAGCGACGTGACTTTCACGGTCACGGGCCGGGTCGCCCTCCGCGGGGGGATTGGCAAGAATATTGAATTGAAAGACATCCCGTTGAGCAGTCTGCTCAAACAAGCCGATCCGCAAGCCGATGAAAAATAACAGATACATCCTCCTGCTGCTCGCCCTGCTGATCCTGCCGGGCCTGCACCTCTCCGCCCAGAACCTGGAGGAGGGGACTGACGAGATCGAACACACCGGGACGGAGGTCCAGGTGGATTCGACCCTGCTGGGACGCGATATTTTCTCCGTCCTGCCCGAGGGCGTGGTCGTCCGCCAGAGTTCTGCCGTCCGCGCCGCGCTCAACCGCCAGGTCGCGGCCAACGCGGACAAGATCTACAACGGATTCCGCATCCGCCTGTATTTTGCCAGCAGCCGGACCGCCCGCGAAGAGTCCGCCGCGGTGATCCGCCGTTTCAACGCGATGTATCCCGGGATCCAGGCCTACCGTTCGTACGCCTCGCCCAATTTCAAGGTGACCGTCGGCAATTTCCGCACCCGCCTGGATGCGGAAGCCCTCCTCCGTCAGATCAAGGGCGACTTCCCGGATGCGTTCATCGTCCGGGAGCGCTTCAAATATCCTTCCATCGGCTGGGCGGACCTCCGCCCCGAAGAAATCCCCGTCCAGTAGATGATCAAGCAAGGCCTCGAACTCAAACAGCAGCAGAAGCTCTCCCCGCTGCAGATCCAGACGATCAAGCTGATCGAACTCCCGATCCAGGAGCTTGAGCAGCGGATCCGTACGGAGCTGGAGGAGAATCCGGTGCTGGATGACTCGCCCGATCCGGACAAACCCGAAGAGGCCAAGGACATCTCGCTGGACGAGATCACGGACGAGGGGGATATCCCCGCCTACAAGACCCGCGTCAACAACTGGGGCAAGGATCCCCGGCCGGAATACAATACCTTCTCCGTGCGGCAGAGTTTCACCCAGAGCCTGATGGATCAGCTGGGCTACCGCAACCTCACCCCCGAGCAGTACAACATCGCCGCCTTCGTGATCGGTTCGCTCGACGCCGACGGCTATCTGCGCCGCGACATCGAGTCGCTGGTGGATGACATGGCCTTCCGGGCCGGCATCCAGACCGACGCCGACCAGGTGCTGGAGATGCTCCGGGTGATCCAGGATTTCGAGCCCTCCGGCGTGGGGGCGCGCGACCTGCGCGAATGCCTGCTGCTGCAGTTGCGCACGATGAAGCAGTCCCGCGACGTAATCAACGCCGAGCGCATCCTCCAGGACTATTTCCAGGAGTTCTCCAACAAGCATTTCCAGAAGATCATGTCCCGCCTGGGCTTGTCGGAGGAAGAGCTCAAACGGGCGATGGGACGCATCGTCAAGCTCAATCCCGCTCCGGGCGGCGAGGTGGACTACACCTACACCGACCAGGCGCAGCAGATCGTCCCGGACTTCGTGCTGGAGGAGCGGGACGGCAAGCTCTCGTTCTCGATGCCCCGCTTCTCCGTGCCCGAACTGCGGGTCAACAAGAAATACGCGGACCTGCTGATCGAGGCCCGCGGCTCCTCGGAACGCGCCCAGAAAGAGGCCGCTACCTTCGTGCGCCAGAAACTGGACTCCGCCAAGTGGTTCGTGGAGGCGCTCAAGCAGCGGCAGAACACGCTCAACAAGACGATGTCCGCCATCCTCGACTACCAACAGGAGTATTTCCTCTCGGGCGACGAAGCCGACCTCAAGCCGATGGTCCTCAAGGATATCGCCGAGCGGACCGGTTTCGACATCTCCACGATTTCCCGCGTGGTCAACAGCAAGTACATCGAGACCTATTTCGGCATCTTCCCGCTCAAGTACTTCTTCTCCGAGGGAATGGAGAACAAGGAAGGGGAGGAGGTGTCCACCCGCGAGCTCAAGAAGGCCCTGCAGGAGTGCGTGGACGCTGAAGACAAGCGCAAACCGCTCACCGACGAGCAGCTGGTCGAGCAGATGGGCGCGCGCGGCTACAAGGTCGCACGCCGTACCATCGCCAAGTACCGCGGGCAGCTCGGCATTCCGCTGGCCCGCTGGCGCAAAAAACTCTAGCCGATGAAGAAAACCCGGGACCGCGGCATACCCGACATCCTGCAG
This sequence comes from Bacteroidales bacterium, assembly GCA_016290835.1. Lineage (GTDB taxonomy): Bacteria > Bacteroidota > Bacteroidia > Bacteroidales > UBA932 > Cryptobacteroides. The sequence continues at coordinate 55,979 of JAEEVG010000003.1, forward strand.
TTCAAGCGGATGCTCCGGGACAAAGGACTCAGGGCCACGCCCCAGCGCCTGGCCGTTCACGAGGCCATGCGGGTGCTGGGCCACGCCAGCGCGGACGAAGTGGCCGCGTTCATCTCCGCCCAGGGCGCCACGCCTGTGTCCCCGGCTTCCGTTTACAACATCCTCGCGATGCTCTCGGACCTGCAGATCTATGACCGCCGCTCCGGACGGGGCGGCAAGATGGTGTTCGACGTCCGCGTCGGCCGGCACCTCCATCTCTACGACACCAGCAACCAGATCTGGCAGGACCTCGACGACGAGGAACTCCTCAACTGGATGGAGGCGCATTTCAAGGGACGTCGCTTCCGCGGCTACAAGATCGACGGTTTCGAGGTGCAGCTGCTCTGCCACCCGACCCGCCGGCGGGGCGTGGAGAAGAAAGCGTAAAAAATATGTATCTTTGCGTTTTGAAATGAATATGGAACACATCAGATGCCTGATCATCGGTGGCGGCCCTGCGGGCTACACCGCTGCGATATATGCCTGCCGGGCCGGGCTTTCCCCCGTTCTGTACGAGGGCCTGACCCCCGGCGGACAGCTCACCACCACGACCGTGGTCGAGAATTATCCCGGTTTCCCGGGGGGCGTGGATGCCAATCAGCTGATGAACGACATGCGCGAGCAGGCCGTCCGGCTGGGGGCCGACGTCCGCCGCGGCGTCGTCACGGCGGCCGACCTGGGCGTCCGCCCGTTCCGCCTGACGGTGGACGGAAGCGTGGAGCTCGAAGCCGATGCCGTCATCATCGCCACCGGCGCCACGGCCCGCTATCTCGGACTTCCCTCGGAGGAGAAGTTCAAGGGCCTGGGCGTGTCGGCCTGCGCGACCTGCGACGGCTTCTTCTACCGCCGCAAGGACGTGGCGGTGGTGGGCGGCGGCGATACCGCCTGCGAGGAGGCGACTTATCTCGCCGGCCTGTGCCGCAAGGTCTATATGATCGTGCGCCGCGACGTGCTGCGGGCCTCCGAGGCCATGCAGGAGCGCGTGCGCAATACCCCCAACATCGAGATCCTGTGGAATTGCAACACCCAGGAAGTTCTCGGGGATGCCTCCGGCGTGACGGGCGCCCGCCTGCTGCGCAAGAATGGCGAGGTTTTTGATATAGCAGTGGACGGCTTCTTCCTCGCGATCGGGCACCATCCCGCTTCCGAGCTTTTCGCTCCCTGGGTGGCGACCGACGAGGCCGGATATATCCTCACCGACGGTGCCGGCAGCCGCACCTCTGTGGAGGGCGTTTTCGCGGCCGGGGACGTACAGGATCCGCACTACCGCCAGGCAGTCAACGCCGCCGCGTCGGGATGCCGGGCCGCGCTGGATGCCGAAAAATATTTGAAACGATGAAAAAATCCACCCTCTTCCTCCTGGTCCTGCTCGTGATTGCCGGCGTGTCCGCCTGCAAGTCCCAGTATGACCGCATACTCGAGAGCAACGACGTGGACGTCAAGTACGATGCCGCTTTCGAGTATTTCAACAACGGCAAGTACACCCGCGCCGCCCAGATCTTCGAGTCCCTCTCCCTGCTGACCAACGGCATGGAGCGCCACGATACCGTGCTGTACTATCTCGGTCTGAGCAACTACTCCAACAAGGATTTCTATACGGCGGAGACCAACTTCAAGCAGTATCTGGACTATTTCCCGCAGGGCGCCTTCGCGAATAACGCCGAGTTCTTCCGGGTGGACTGCCTCTACCGGGCCACGCTCCGCTATGAGCTGGACCAGACGCCCACCTATACGGCCATCACCGCGATGGGTGAATATCTGGCCAACCACCCCACGGGGATCAACGCCGACATCTGCCGCCACTGGATGGAGGAACTGAGCGAGCGCCTGGACCGCAAGGCCTTCGAGAATGCCCGCCTGTACTACAAGATGGAGGACTACATGGCCTCCCGCGTGGCGCTCCGCAACGTCCTCAAGAACAATGCGGACAACGTCTTCCGCGAGGATATCCTCTACTACACGGCGATGTCCTCCTATCGCTATGCTTTGTTGAGCGTGAAGGATAAGCAGAAGGAGCGCTACCTCGTCTTCCAGGACGATTATCTCAACTTCGTGGGCGAATTCCCCGAGTCCTCCTATCGCAAGGAGCTGGACGCCCTTTACAACAAGGTGAAAGAAAATAATTGAAACTTTTTCCCGGGATTCTCTCGTACTCCTAGTATGGAAAAGAAAATACCGACCAATACCATTACGCGGGACATCAAGGATCTCGCCGCCCCGACGGGCAACATCTACGAAACTGTCGTCATCCTGTCCAAGCGCGCCAACCAGATCGCGCTGGCCGAGAAGAAGGAGCTTGCCAAGAAGCTCGAGGATTTCCGCGGCGAGCGGGACACGATGGATGAGATCTTCGAAAACAAGGAGCAGATTGAAATCTCCAAATACTACGAGCGCCAGCCCAAGCCGGATCTCGTGGCCATCTCTGAATTCGAGGACGGAGAACTCTATTACCGGGTAGCCCAGGAAGACGGTGCTGCGTAGCCTCCATATCGAGCACTACATATTGATCGACGCTCTGGATATCACGTTTCCGGAGGGTCTGGTCATTATCACGGGCCAGACGGGCGCCGGCAAGTCCATCTTGCTGGGCGCCCTGTCCCTGCTGGCCGGGGGCCGCAGCGATGCTTCCCTGATCTCCGAGGGGGCGGATTCCTGCGTGGTCGAGGCGCTGTTCGACGGTTCCGGAGAGGAGATCGACGCCTTGCTGCGCGAGGCGGATGTCGAAGAGGATGGGGGCCGCCTGCTGATCCGGCGGGTGGTGTCCCGCTCCGGGCGCTCGCGCAGTTTCGTCAACGACTGCCCCGTGCCGCTGTCCCTGCTGCAGGAGGTGGCGGGCCGTCTGGTGGACATCCACTCCCAGCACAAGAGCCTGCTGCTGACCGACCCGCGCTTCCAGCTCTCCGTACTGGACCATTTTGCCGGCAACAGCGCCCTCCTGGGGGAATGCCGCACGGTCTGGCGCGCCCTGCAGGGCTGCCGCACGCAGTTGTCCAGGGCTCGCGAGGAGCGGGACCGCCTGCTCGCCGACCGGGACTACAACGAGGCCCAGTGGCGCCAGCTGGAGGAGGCCGCCCTGGTGAGCGGGGAGATCGAAGCCCTGGAAGAAGAAGAGCGCAGCCTCTCGAATGCGGGACAGATCCGGGAAAGCCTGGCGCGGGCCCTCGACCCGTTCGCCCCTGCGGGGGACGGACCGGGGCTGAGCGCTTCGCTCAAGGATGCCGCCCGCCAGCTGGAGCACATTTCCCGCTACCTGGGCGCCGCTTCTTCGCTGGGGGAGCGTCTTGAGTCCGTCCGGATCGAACTGGACGACATCGAGGGCGAGCTGGAGGATCTCTTCCGGCGCATCGATGTCTCCCCGGCGCGTCTCGAGCAGGTTGCTGACCGGCTCTCTCGCCTCCAGACCCTGCTCAAGAAACACAACTGCCGGACCATCGAGGAATTGATCGCGGTGCGGGAACGTTATAACGAAATGCTTTTCGACGCCACGGCCGTCGAGGACCGCATCGCCCGGCTCGAAGCCGAGGAGCAGGGCTGCGCCGCCCGCTACGCCTCCGCCCGCAGCGCGCTCCGCGTGGCGCGCCTCGCTGCCGCTCCCCGCTTTGCGGAGTCCATCACCGGGTCCCTGCGCTACCTGGAGCTCGACCGCGCCGTGTTCTCGGTGAGCCTGGTGGCCGCTCCCGAGGGCGAGACCGGCGCCGACCGGGTCGCCTTCCTTTTCTCCGCCACCGGCGGGACGCCCGCAGAGGTCTCCAAATGCGCCTCCGGCGGCGAACTCTCCCGTATCATGCTCTGCCTCAAGGAGATGATGGCCCGTTATGTCGGGATGCCGACCCAGATCTTCGACGAGATCGATGCCGGGGTCAGCGGGAGTGTCGCGGACAAGATGGGCCGCCTGATCTGTGCGATGGGCCGCGATATGCAGGTGTTCTCGATTACACACCTGCCCCAGGTGGCGGCCAAGGGAGAAGCCCATTTCGTGGTCTCCAAACAGACCGGTCCCGACGGACGGACCCGTTCCGGCATACACCCGGTTACGGGGGAGGAACGCACGATGGAGATCGCCCGCCTGCTCAGCGGCGAGACCATTACGCCCGAAGCCGTACAGAACGCGCGCGTTCTCCTGTCCGGGAAATAATCCTTACTTCAAATTGCTGTTTTATCGGGCCTGGACGGTGGTCAGGTCCTTGTTGTAGATGACCCGGCGGACGGCCTGGTTGACCCGCGGGCTGCCCGTGGAGAAGCGGAAGTCCGACTGCAGGCCCTTCTGGCTGTATTCCGGCAGGCGCTTGTACCACTGGCGTCCGTACTTCGTGCACATCGTCACGAAATAGCGCATCGTATCATAACCCTGGAAGGAGAAGGAGCCGGGCTCGTTCTGGAAGAGGGCGCGGTAGGCGAGGATGAAGTCCGCGACGGCCGGGTCCTCATAGTCGATGAAATAAGGCGTGACGAGGTGCGCGTTGGTATTGTGCAGGTCTGCGGGTCCCGTGCCGTTGGCCCGGATGCGGGAGGTGCCGTAGAGGATGATATCGTCGTTGAGCGCGCCCTCGATGCTCAGGCTGCGGACGGCACTGGCGAAGAAACTGTCGCGATCCGAGGCGATCATCACGCGGAACTGACGGTTCCTGGCGAAGGGGATCTCCTTGACGGACAGGACGCTGTGGTAGCGGATGCCGCTCTCGAGCAGGCGCCGCATCAGGTAGTCGGTCTGCTCACCCTGGCCGGCGGCCGCGGTATCGCGCACGACATAGATTTCCTCATTGACCAGTTTGTCCTGGCCCACCCAGCGCACCAGCTCGTCCAACTGGGCGGTCCAGGGGGAGGGAGACTGCACCACGGGGCCGGTCTCGGAGAGCGGAGCCGCGGCCGGATCGAGCGGGGAGACGAGCACCTTGCGCGGATCGAGCAGGGTCAGGGCACCGCGGATGTCGGCGAGTGCGACAGGTCCGATCAGCAGGTCCTGCCCGGCCCCGAAAGCCGGCTCGAGGGAGGCCTTGCTGTCTGCGGAGTCGAAAACCTGCAGGTTGGCCCGCAGGCCGTTCTGCCCGAGGTCGCGCAGGGCCAGCAGGGCGCCGCTGTAGAAGTCCAGGAAGTTGTCGCTGGGCTTGTCGGACGCCTGCAGGGGGAGCACCAGGGCGATGTGGACGACGTCCGGGAGCTCGGAGACGAACACATCTTCCCAGGCGGGAATCATCGCGGGGACGCCCAGGCTGTCGGCCGCCGCGGCGAGGCTGTCCGCAGCGTTCTGCAGGACGGCCGTGCTGTCCGGCTTGTTGCGGCTGACGGTGTCGGGAACCGTCGCCCCGGCGGGATTCTTTTTGCCGGGGAACAGATACCACTGGGCTGTCGCGCAGGACGGCAGCAGGCAGAAGAGTATGAGCAGGAAGCAGATTTTCTTCATGGTCGTGCTATGTTAATCGGGCGGCGAATGCGGTCAGGTCTTCGCTGAAGCGGCTCCAGGAGAGCCGTTCCTTTTCAGCGCGTATGCCCTCGCCGAGTCGCTCCCGCAGGAGGGGTTCGTCGAAAAAGCGTTCAATCGCGGCGGCGATGCACGCCGGCGCAGCGTTCTCGCAGACAATTCCCGTGCCGCGGCCGCCGATTGTCTCCCGCAGGCCGCCGACGTCGGTGACGACCATCGGCACGTCGAAATGGCAGGATACGGAACTGATGCCGCTCTGGGTAGCACTGCGATAAGGGAGGACCGTCAGGTCCGCGGCCGAGAAATAATGCTTGACCTCGGAGTCGCGGATGTAGTCCGGAAAAACATACACCGAGGCGGGGTCCCGTCCGGTGTCGATCAGCTTGCGGTAGCGCTCGAAGGAGCCATAGGGCTCTCCGGCGATGATCAGCTGGTAGCGCCCGTCCAGCAGGTCGAAAGCCTGCAGGAGGATGTCCAGACCCTTGTATTCCCGGATGAGTCCGAAGAAAAGCAGGGTCCGGCGGCCACTGGGAATGCCGAGGATACGCTCGGCCTGCTCCCGGGGGAGTTTCTCCCCGAAATGGGTGTAGATGGGGTGCGGCAGGACGGTGTGGGGGATGTCGCCGCGCAGTTTGAGCAGATCTCCCTGCACCTCCTCGCAGAGGGTCACGGCGCCGTCCAGCCCCCGCAGGAACCACTTGGTCAGCGGGGTGTCGAACCAGTGCCGCTCGTGGGGGATGACATTGTCCAGGATGCCGACCACCCGGCACTTCGGCCCGACGTGGCGGGCCACCCAGCCCAGGGACGGGGCGAACCAGGACATCCAGTAGCGGACCACCAGCAGGTCGGCCCCCCAGCGGCGGATCTCCCGGGCCGTCCGGCCCCAGGAAAAAGGATCAGCCGTATCCAGGAGGGCTTGTGCCTCCACGGGTACGGCTTCATCTTCGGGGGTGACGTATTGGGTCTTGCCCGGAAAGAGGAAATCGGGATACTGCCTGCTGAAATTGAATGCACGGACATCGTGCGCTTTGCCCAGCTCTTCAAAAAGGTTGGCGTTGAACTGGGCGATCCCTCCGCGGAAAGGGTAGAAGCAGGACAGCAGGGCGATCTTCAATCCTTATTCCGTTTTGCCTTTCTCCTTGACGTAGGCGGCGTTGAGGCCCTCGATCAAGGCGTCGGTGATGTCCAGGCTGGCCTCGCCGGTGACGACGGGGGCGGGGAGGATGTCACCCTGGGTGACCAGGATCATCGCATAGCCCATCGTCTCGTTGTACTCATCGACGAAGGTCTTGATGGCGTCGAAGATCTGGTTGAGCATCACCTGCTGCTCCTCGGCGATCTCCTGCTGCTTCTCGGCGGCGTAGTTCTGGAAACTGGCGTCCTGCTCCTGGAGCTTCTGATACTGAGCCTGGGCGGTGGACTGGGTGAGGAGGCCCTTGTTGACCTTGTCCTGGAAAGAGCTGGCGTCCTTCTGGAGCTTGTTCTGGCGGCGGGTGACCTCCTGGCTGATGCTGTTGACCTTGGTCTCGACGACGCTGCGGAGGTCGTTGGCCATATCATATTCGGCCACGACGCGGTCCATGTTGAAATAAACGATGGCGCCCTTGTTGGCGTTGGCTTCGGAGGCGGCGGGCTCGGCTTTCTTGGAGCTTCCCTTCGTAAGGGAGATGACGGCCAGGGCGATCACGCCGGCGAGGGCGAGGATGCTGAGGATGAGCGGTAATTTCTTCATATTATCAGTTGTTACTTATCATTCGTGAAAGGAACTACAAAAGTAGTTAAAAATTCTGAATCTGCGATAAATATTGCGCGATAGTTGTTTCAAGTCCGAGGTAGAGGGCGTCGCAGATGAGGGCGTGGCCGATGCTGACTTCGTCAGTCCAGGGGATGGTGCGGATGAAATAGGCGAGGTTTTCGAGCGAAAGATCGTGTCCGGCGTTGAGGCCCAGGCCCAGTTCGCGCACGGCTTCTGCCGTAGCGAGGTAGGGCGCGATGGCCGCCTCGCGGTCCGCGGCATAACCGGCGGCATAGGCCGCGGTGTAGAGTTCGACGCGGTCCGCCCCGCATTTGAAGGCCCCTTCGGCCATCCTGGGGTCGGGATCGATGAAGATGGACGTGCGGATGCCGCGCTCTTTGAAGGCGGCGCAGGTGCGCTTCAGGAAGGCGTGGTTGCGGACGGTGTCCCAGCCGGCGTTGGAGGTCAGGGCGTCCGGGGCATCGGGTACCAGGGTCACCTGGTCGGGCACGACCTCGCACACCAGGGCGGTGAAACTGCCGGTCGGATTGCCCTCGATGTTGAACTCCGTGGTGACCTGGGGACGGAGGGTACGCACGTCGCTGTAGCGGATGTGGCGCTCGTCCGGACGGGGGTGGACGGTGATGCCCTGGGCGCCGAAGCGCTCGCAGTCCAGGGCGGCTTTCAGGACATCGGGCATATCGCCTCCGCGGGCGTTGCGCAGGAGGGCGATTTTATTGATATTAACGCTTAATCTCGTCATGGGGTTCCAATCTTAAAAACACACAAAAGTAAGCATTTCTATATAATAATTGTAAATTAAGTGCTAAATTTGAGGCTCGAAATGAAATTGGCCTACTATATCGAAAAGGATCGTCTCCGGAAAGATCCCCGCGTGCAGGCGCTTCTGGAGCGCTTCCGTGCGGGCGGTTATGAGCTCTATCCGGTCTCTGCCTCCGAGGATCTGCTGCCCGGCACGGACGTGGTGATGAGCCTCGGCGGCGACGGCACCTTCCTGTCGGCCGCCAGCCTGGCGGTACCCGCCTCCCTGCCGGTGCTCGGGGTCAATTTCGGCCGCCTCGGCTTCCTGTCCGAATGCGATCCGGAAACGGTCGTCCAGGCCCTGGACCGCGGCGACTACATCATCGAGGAACGGGAGATGCTGCAGGTGCACTGCGCGGACCTGCCCGCCCTCTTCCCCTGCGCGCTCAACGAGATGAGCGTCACCCGCCTGGGCGCTTCGATGCTCGGCGTGGACGTGGAGGTGGACGGCGCCGCCCTGCCGACCTACTGGGCCGACGGCCTGCTGGTGGCCACGAGTTCCGGCTCCACCGCCTACTCGCTCAGCGTCGGCGGCCCGATCTGCCTGCCGGAGACCAAGGTCTTCATCGTGGCTCCGATCGCCCCGCACAACCTCAACGTCCGACCGCTGATCGTCCCCGAGACCTCCCGCCTGACGATTTCCGTCCGTTCGCGCGACGAGCGGGCCGTCTTCACCCTGGACAACCGCACCTACACCCTCCCCGCCGGCGCCCGAATCGAGGTCGGCGCCTCTCCGCTGCGCCTGCGGCGGCTCAAGCTCGGCGAGTCCAATTTCATCAAGGCGCTTCGCTCCCGCCTGCTCTGGGGCGAGGATGTCCGCAACGCCCACGCCCAAGATTGATCATTCCTATGGATGCTCCCACCAAAATACCCACTCACGTTTCCCTGATTATGGACGGCAACGGCCGCTGGGCCCAGAAACGGGGCAAAGAACGGATCTACGGCCACCTCGAAGGGGTCGAGAGCGTCCGCGCCGTGATGGAAGCCGCCGTGGAGTGGAAGATTCCCTACATCTCCTTCTTCGCCTTCTCCGAGGAGAACTGGAACCGGCCTGCGGCCGAGGTCAATACCTTGATGGATATGATGGGCCGCACGATGGTCAATGAGCTGCACCTTTTCCTCGAATACGACATCCGCTTCGTCGTGCTGGGCAACCGCGCGCGGCTCTCCGACGAACTCAACGCCGGCATCGACCGGATGATGGCCGTGACGGCCGCAAACAAGGGTCTGACGATGATTCTGTTCCTGAGCTACAGCGGGCAGTGGGATATCCTGCAGGCGGCGGAGAAAATGGCACACGATTTGATGAATGATCCCGGGCACGTCGTACAGAGCGCGGACCTGAGCCGCCATCTCGTGACCGCGGGCATCCCGGATCCGGACTTGCTGATCCGAACCTCGGGAGAAAAGAGAATCAGCAATTACCTGCTTTGGCAGATGGCATACACCGAGTTTGTTTTTACCGATGTGCTCTGGCCGGATTTCCGGCGGGAGGCTTTCCGCGCGGCCCTCGAGGAATATGCTTCCCGGGACAGGCGCTTCGGAAAAATCAAATAATTGGGTATATTTGCACATTTATCGAATGAAAATGAGAATCGGACGGATTTTGACCCTTTTGACCCTGCTGCTTGCTCCCGCACTTCTCCGGGCGCAGGATGTCGGGGTCGAAGTGGATTACAACCATCCCCAGAAATATTCTATCGCGGGCATCAAGGTTGAGGGGAATACGTATTTTTCGGACCAGCAGATCATCTCCCAGACAGGCTTGCGCCAGGGGATGGAAGTCACCGTTCCCGGTGAGGATCTCTCCAACGTGGTGCGCCGCCTGTGGCTGCAGCGCTTCTTCGAAGATGTAGCCGTCGAGATCGACAGCCTCAACGCCACCCGCGACTCCGCCTGGTTCCGCATCCGCATCCAGGAGCGGCCGCGTATGTCCCGCTGGACCTACACCGGCGTCAAGTCCGGCGAGAAGAAGGACCTCGACGAGCGGCTCAACCTCCGCCGCGGCGGCGAGTTCTCCGAATATGTCGAGAAGACCTCCACGGACATCATCAAGCGCTACTACGCCGAGAAGGGTTTCCTGCTCTGCGATGTCAAGGCCGAGGTCCAGCGCGACTCCGTCATCAAGAACGCCATCCGCGTCAACTTCGCCGTGGACAAGGGCCAGAAGGTCCGCATCAGGGATATCAACTTCATCGGAAACGAGCACGTCAAAGAGTTCAAGCTCGCCCGTTCGATGAAGAAGACCAAGTCCAACAAGATCTATAACTTCTTCTCCAGCAAGAAGTTCAACGAGAAGGAATACCTCAACGACAAGAAGGCCGCGCTGAGCGCCTTCAACGAAGAGGGCTACCGTGACGCCCGCCTGGTGCGCGACTCGGTCTATTACGTCGAGCCGGGCAAACTGGCGATCGACCTCGAGTTCGAAGAAGGCGACAAATACTACTTCCGCGACGTGACTTGGACCGGCAACTCGGTCTATGGCACGGACGTGCTCAACCGCGTGGTCGGCATCAACAAGGGCGACGTCTACGATGTCGTCACGATGGAGAAGCACCTCTACGGCGGCGGCAAACAGAGCGAGATGGACGTCACCAAGCTCTACCGCGACAACGGCTTCCTCTTCTTCAACGTCACCCCGGTCGAGACCAACATCCAGAACGATTCCGTGGACGTGGAGCTCCGCATCTCGGAAGGCAAGCAGGCCACCCTCAACAACATCATCATCAACGGCAACGACCTCACCAACGAGAAGGTGGTCCGCCGCCAGGTCTTCACCCGTCCGGGCTACCTGTTCAGCCAGAGCGACTTCGAGCGGTCCATCCGCGAAATCGCCTCCCTGGGCCAGTTCGACCCGGAAGCCATCATGAAGGAGGGCGGCTACTCGATCATCCCCAACCAGCTCGACAACACGGTCGATCTGGTGTACAACGTCACGGAGAAGCCCTCCTCGCAGCTGGAAGTGTCCGGCGGCTGGGGCGGCAGGACCTTCGTGGCCACCGTGGGCGTGAGTTTCAACAACTTCTCCACGCACCGGATGTTCGAGCGCGGGGCCTGGCGCCCCGTCCCGCTGGGCGATGCGCAGAATCTCGCGTTCCGTTTCCAGACCAACGGTACCTACTATACCGCCCTGACCGCGAGCTTCACGGAGCCCTGGCTCTTCGGCAAGAAGCCGACCTCGCTCAACCTCAGCGCCTACTACACCCGCCAGACCAACTCCTACCTCGCCCTCAACATCCTCAGCCACGACCGCGAGATGGAGGTCTTCGGCTTTGCCGCCTCCCTGGGCGCGCGCCTCAAATGGCCGGACAACTACTTCATCCTCTACAACGGCTTCAACTGGCAGACCTATAAGTTGACCAACTGGTACTCCGGGTATTTCATCTTCGACGACGGTATGGCACACAATATCAACTATACCGCCAGCCTGGTGCGCAACTCCACCGACCAGCAGATCTACCCGCGTCAGGGTTCGGAGTTCTCCCTGTCGCTCCAGCTCACCCCGCCGTTCTCCCTGCTCCGCAAGTACGACTACGACAGCGACGGCAACAAAGTCCCCGTGTCCAGCTACAAGGATATCAACTACGACAACTGGAGCGGCCGCGACCGCTACAAGTGGATCGAGTACCACAAGTGGAAGTTCTCCGCCACCAACTATACCAAGCTCATCGGCGACCTCGTGCTGATGACGCGTGCGCAGTTCGGATATCTCGGCTACTACAACCGCAAGTGGGGCTATTCCCCGTTCGAGGGCTTCCTGGTGGGCGGCGACGGCATGTCGGGCTACTATTCCTATGGTACGGAAGTGATCTCGCTGCGCGGCTATGAGAACTACTCGCTGACCCCCTACGAGCCGTCTGCGTACAACTCAAACGGATATGCCTACGCCGGCAACGTATACGACAAGTTCTCGGTGGAGCTCCGCTATCCGGTGATCCTGCAGCCTTCTTCCACCATCTACGCCCTGGCCTTTGCGGAAGGCGGTAACTGCTGGTCCGACATCAAAAAATTCAATCCTTTCCAGATCAAACGCAGCGCCGGCGTCGGTGTTCGCATCTTCTTACCGATGGTAGGTCTGTTGGGCGTCGACTGGGGTTGGGGTTTCGACGGGCCGGCCGGACAGAAGAGCCAGTTCCACTTCGTGATCGGACAACAATTCTAGCACAGTTTTTGGTATTGACATAATAATAGGTAACAATTTAAAAATTCGAACCAATATGAAAAAGATCTTTTTGATTGCCGCATCGGCACTGCTCGCAGTTTCCGCTTTTGCACAGCCGAAATTTGCCCATGTGAACACGACCGAGCTTATCCAGCTCTGCCCGGAGATGGACAAGGCCCGCGAAACGATGACTACCGCGCAGAACGAGGCCCAGGAGACCTTCAATGATATGCAGGCTGAGTTCAACACCAAGTTCCAGGCCTATCAGAGCAAGGGCAGCACCTGGACCGCCGCCACCCGCGAGAGCAAGGAGAAAGAACTGACCGAGATCCAGCAGCGTCTCCAGGAGTACTCCCAGACCGTGCAGATGGAGCTCCAGCAGAAGCAGGAGGAGTTGATGCAGCCGATCTACGAGAAGGTCAACACGGTTCTTCAGGACCTTGCCAAGAAGGGCGGCTACATCTTCGTCTTCGACACCAACAACCTCCTCTACGTCGACGCCGCCCAGAGCCACGACCTCACCCCTGAGGCCCGCAAGGCGCTGAACATCCCCGCCGACCGCACCCTCGAGACCCTCGCCGCCGAGCTCCAGGCCCAGCAGGCCGCGCTCCAGCAGTAGGTCCCGACCGGACGATTCCCCTCATCCCGGCCTCCGCCGGGATGAGGTATTTCTAACCTAACCACTAATTATTCAACAACCAGACATAATCGATGCAACACAAAGTCATTGACGCCAAAGATGTTGTAATCAGATTTGCAGGAGATTCGGGTGACGGCATGCAGCTCACCGGATCTCTTTTTGCAGATATGTCCGCCATCTATGGCAACGGTCTGTCCACGTTCCCGGACTATCCAGCGGAGATCCGCGCCCCCCACGGGACCGTCTCCGGCGTGTCCGGCTTCCAGGTGCACATCGGCAGCGAGAAGGTCAATACCCCCGGCGACTTCTGCGATCTGCTGGTGGCGATGAATCCCGCCGCGCTCAAGGCGAACGCCCGTTTCTGCAAGCGCCACGCGATGATCCTCGTGGACGAGGACGCCTTCGACGAGGCCGGCATGAAAAAGGCGGGCTTCACCACCGACAATCCCTTCACCGAACTTGGGGTCGAGGACCGTACCCTGATCATCTCCCCGATCACCACCCTCACGCGCGAAAGCCTGAAGGACAGCGGGATGGATGCCAAGGCCATCCTCAAATGCAAGAACATGTTCACCCTCGGGATGGCCTGCTACATCTACAACCGTCCCCTGGAGTACATCTACGCCTATCTGGAGAAGAAATTCTCGAAGAAGCACCCCGAGGTCATCGAGCCCAACAAGAAGGTCCTCTTCGACGGCTTCAACTATGCGGCGAACATCCAGGTAATCCCCAATACTTACACGATCGCCCCTTCCGGAAATGTCGAGAAGGGCACCTGGCGCAACATCAGCGGCAACCAGGCCACGGCCTGGGGGCTGCTGGCGGCCTCTGAAAAATCGGGGCTGTCGCTGTTCTGCGGCTCCTACCCGATTACGCCGGCCACCGCCATCCTCGAGGAACTGGCCCTGCACAAGAGCCTGGGCGCCAAGACCCTCCAGGCCGAGGACGAGATCGCGGGCATCTGCACCGCGATCGGCGCCGCTTTCGCCGGCAACCTCGCCGTGACCACCACCTCCGGCCCGGGCCTCTCGCTCAAGACCGAGGCGCTGGGCCTCGCCGTGATGGCGGAACTGCCGCTGGTCGTCGTGGATGTCCAGCGCGGCGGCCCCTCGACGGGCCTGCCGACCAAGACGGAGCAGTCCGACCTGAACCAGGCCCTGTACGGCCGCAACGGCGAATGCCCCCTCGCGGTGATCGCCGCCCACTCGCCGGCCCACTGCTTCGACGCCGCCTTCCAGGCCGCCAAGATCGCCCTGGAGCACATGACCCCGGTGCTGCTCCTGTCCGAGGGCTTCCTCGGCAACGGATCCGAGCCCTGGCATATTCCTTCGATGAAGGACTATCCCGAGATCAAGCCGCCTTTCGTGCAGGGCATCCTGCCCGAGGGAGAGCGTTTCCATCCCTTCGAGCGCGATCCCGAGACCCTCGTGCGGCGCTGGGCCCTGCCCGGCCAGCGGGGCTTCGAGCACCGCGTGGGCGGTTTGGAAAAGACCCACGCCGGCGTGCTCTCGACCGACCCTGCCAACCACGCCCTGATGGTTGCCGAGCGCGCGGAGAAAGTCGCGCGCATCGCCCGGGACCTGCCGGAACTGGAAATCCTCCACGGACCGGAGAGCGGCAAACTGCTGGTGGTCGGCTGGGGCGGTACCTACGGCCACATCCTCAGCGCCGTCCACGAGATCGGCGAGGGCGTATCCTACGCCCATTTCGACTACATCAACCCGCTGCCCGCCAACACCGAGGAGCTCTTCTCCCGCTTCGGGAAGGTTCTCGTCTGCGAGCTCAACAGCGGGCAGTTCGCGGATTACCTGCGGGCGAAATTCCCCGGCAGGAACATTCTGAAATTCGGCAAGGTCCAGGGACAGCCTTTCCTCGTGAACGAGCTCGTCGCGGCCATCCGGCAAGAGATGTAGAGACTATGGCAACACTGACATTCAAAGATTTCAAGAGCGACCAGGAAGTACGCTGGTGTCCCGGCTGCGGTGACCACGCCGTGCTCGCCGCCCTGCAGCGGGCCCTCCCGAAAGTGAGCCAGGCGCTCGGATATGACAAAGAACGCTACGTGGTGGTATCCGGCATCGGATGCTCCTCGCGTCTTCCGTACTATATGGACACCTACGGGTTCCACAGCATCCACGGCCGCGCCACGGCGGTCTCCACCGGCATCAAGGTGGCGAATCCCTGGCTGACGGTCTGGCAGGCCTGCGGCGACGGCGATGCCCTTGCCATCGGCGGCAACCATTTCATCCACGCCATCCGGCGCAACATCGACATCAACATCATCCTCTTCAACAACCGGATCTACGGCCTGACCAAGGGCCAGTATTCCCCGACCTCCAAGTTCGGCGCAATCACCAAGACCTCGCCCTACGGTACCGTCGAGCACCCTTTCAACCCGGGTTCGCTCGTGCTGGGTGCCAAGGGCACCTTCTTCGCCCGCAGCCTGGACGTGGAACTCAAGCTCAACGAAGAGATCATGACGGCGGCCGCCCTGCACGATGGCTGCTCGGTGATGGAAATGCTGACCAACTGCGTGATTTTCAATGACGGGGCCCACAAGGAACTGTCCGACCCCGCCGTCAAGGCCGACCACACGATCGTCCTGCGCCACGGCGAGAAGATGATCTTCGGCAAGAACCGCGACCGCGGCCTGATCTACGACGGCAAGAAGATCCGCGCCGTACACATCGGCGAGGGCGGCTTCACGGAGGAGGACATTCTCGTCCATGACGCCCACACCGACAACATCGGCATCCACATGGCCCTGGCCGACATGAAGGGCCCGAACTATCCGGTGGCCCTCGGCGTGATCCGCGACGTACGCGATATCACCTACGACGACGGCGTGCGCGACCAGGTCAAGGATGTGATGGCCAAGTCCAAGATTCATTGTGTGGACGACCTGCTCCGCAGCGGCTCCACCTGGGAAGTAGAATAAACATTCGCAATATGAAGACAAAAGACATCATGGCCCGTCTCCAGGCCAAGTATCCCGGGGAGAATGAGTATCTCCAGGCGGTACAGGAGGTCCTCGAGTCCGTCGAGGAAGTATATAACCAGCATCCTGAATTCGAGAAGGCGAAGATCGTCGAGCGTATGGTCGAGCCGGACCGCATCTTCACGTTCCGCGTGACCTGGGTGGACGACCGGGGCGAGGTCCAGACCAACACCGGCTACCGCGTCCAGTTCAACAGCGCCATCGGTCCCTACAAGGGCGGCCTGCGCTTCCACCGCGCCGTGACCCCGTCGATGCTCAAATTCCTGGGCTTCGAGCAGACCTTCAAGAACGCCCTGACCACCCTGCCGATGGGCGGCGCCAAGGGCGGCAGCGACTTCGATCCCAAGGGCAAGACCGATGAGGAGATCATGCGTTTCTGCCAGGCCTTCATGCTCGAACTCTGGCAGTGCATCGGTCCCGACCAGGACATCCCGGCCGGCGACGTGGGCGTGGGCGGCCGCGAAATCGGCTACCTCTACGGCATGTACAAGAAACTCGCCCGCGAGTACAACACCGGCGTGCTGACCGGCAAGGGCGCCACTTGGGGCGGCAGCATCCTGCGTCCGGAAGCCACCGGCTTCGGCGCGCTCTATTTCACGCAGAACCTGCTGCACCACGCCGGCAAGGACATCAAGGGCTGCAAGGTGGCCCTCTCCGGCTTCGGCAACGTGGCCTGGGGCGCCGCCATCAAGGCCCTCGAACTGGGTGCCAAGGTGGTCGCGATCTCCGGTCCGGACGGCGTCTGCGAGATTCCCGAGGGCATCACCCCGGAGATGATCCAGTATATGCTGGTGATGCGCGCGTCCAACCGCGACCGTGTCGAGGATATGGCCACCCGCTTCCCGGACAAGGCTTTCTTCACCCCCGGCAAGAAGGCCTGGAGCGTGAAGTGCGATATCGCCCTGCCCTGCGCCTTCCAGAACGAGCTCTCCGAAGAGGATGCCAAGGAGCTTAAGGCGAATGGCTGCTGGTGCTGCTGCGAGGTGTCCAACATGGGCTGCCAGCCGGGCGCCATCCACTTCTTCCAGCACAACGGCATCTACTTCGCACCGGGCAAGGCGGTCAATGCCGGCGGCGTGGCCACTTCCGGTCTGGAGATGACCCAGAATGCCGAGCACATCAGCTGGAGCGGCGCCGAGGTCGACGAGAAACTGCACTTCATCATGAAGTCCATCCACGAGCAGTGCGTCAAGTTCGGCACCCAGCCCGACGGCAGTGTGGACTACGTGAAGGGCGCGAACATCGCCGGCTTCATGAAGGTCGCCCAGGCGATGCTCGAGCAGGGCACGATCTAAGCCTGGATCGTTTCCTTCGCTCTGCATACGAGGGGGCGTTTCCCCTCGAGCACCCCTGCGTCGCTTCGCTCCGAATCCGACAATCAGCAAGAGGGCGACTGATAAGTGATTATTGGTCGCCTTCATTGTGTTTTGGCGGGCGCTGCTCCGCGGCTGGGGTGTCCCAGACCCCGATTCGCACTCCGTCGCCTGGTTTTCCCCCGACCGGGGTGTACCAGACCTCGATTCTCACCCCGTCTGGCCTTGAATGAAGGCTGGGCGTACGAGACGTCCCGAAATTAGGGACGTCTCCTTCGAATAAGGACTAAAACGCACGTAGCCTGACAGTTATCGGGACGTCTCAAACGCCCGGGGGCTTTTCTACTGATAATAGATGGGATTGTGGCACGGAATGGCCGGGTATTCTGCCCGGATTGAAAAATATTACAGTTGCGGCAGGCAGAATGCCGTTTTTGTGCCCGGAATGAGGGGTTGTGGCATCCGGGCAAGCGGGGCCCGCCGAGAGCCTGCCGAACTCTCGGCGGCGGCCCCGCTAAGCGCCGAGCCTCGCACCCGCGAGGCGGCGGGCTGCCCTCCCGCCGCTCTTGGGCGGAAAGCCCGAATCTCTCCTCGTCCGTGGTTACCGTGATGGGGATGTTGTTGATAATCAACAAAAACACAGATCCGTGGTACCTTTAAAGGGTACTACGGATCTAGCAAATCACTATGTATCAATTACTTCCTCATCACGCTCGACAGGCCGCCCGACGCGTCGGTGCAGGCCCGGCGGACCGGTCAGTCACCCGCTTGTTTTATTCCGTTCTGCTCCGGGGGTTATTTGAGGGGCAGGAGGATGAGGCGGTCGCCGGAGTCGTCGACGTCGCGGATGATGGGCTTGCGGGAGGGACGCTCGTCAGCGGGATCGACCCAGTGCATGCTGAGTTTGAGCTTGCCGTCGAAGGTGCGGAAGAGCATGCCGTGGCCGCCGTTGTCCTCGAAGAGGGGTTCCTGCTCCTGGACCCAGGGGCCTTTGACAGAGCCGCTTTCGGAGTATGCGGCCGCGATGGCGTAGCGCTTCTTGCCCCAGGAGGACCAGAGCATCCCGAGCCGGCCCGTCTGCGTGCGGAAGATCCAGGGACCGTCGGTGACCCAGCCGCCGATGTCCATCCCGTTGGTCTTCTCGCCGAGTTCCAGCATTTCACCCACCCAGGGAGCGTCCGAGGCCTTGAACAGGGTCACGGGCGCCTCGGTGGGTACACCCAGGTCGTCCGGCAGGCGGACGAGCTCCATCGTGCCGTCCACGGTCTGCAGCCACTCGTGGCAGAAGACCATATAGGGGACGCCGTCCTCGATCCAGAGGGTCCCGTCGAGCGAAGCCCAGTCCCAGGGGGTGTGCGGGGTGTTGTTCGTGAAATCCTTGAAAGGACCGCGCGGGGAGTCGGACACATAGATCTGCGTGGCGCGGTGCGGGATGTCCCCGCGGCCGGGCAGGCTTACCATCGTCTCCTGGGTGTGGGAAGTGGTGAAGAGGTAGTACTTGCCGCGGTAGCGGTGGACCTCGGCGGCCCAGCTGGCGGCGCGGTTGCCGGCCCAGTGGGTCTCGGGGAATTCCATCACCACGTAGGGCTCGGTCCAGTGCTCGAGGTCCTTGCTGGCACGGGACATCACGCGTCCGCCGCCGCCGGAGGAGTACATGTAGTAGGTGCGGCTGGGCTTGTCAGCGAGGATGTAGGGATCACTGCAGCGGATGTCGCTGATGGGCACGTCATAGGCTTCCTTGGGACCGCAGGAGACGGCCAGCAGCAGCCCTGCGGCTGCCAGGATGGGGGAGAGGATTCTACGGTTCATATAATTGGATTCAAATAGATTTGCCGAGCAGTTTGGTGAGGTAGGCGCATTTCTCGGGGTTCCCGAGGGTCTTGCCCAGATTGCAGGAAAGCTTGACGCAGTCGTGCCACTCGCGCAGTTCGGTGATGCGCCCGCGGGTGAGTTTCACCACGATGTTCATCGGGTCGGCGTTATCCACGTCGCAGGTCAGGTGCGTACCCACGCCGTAGGAATCCTGCACGCGGCCGGCCACAAAATTGTGGATCTCGACGGCCTTGTCGATGTCCAGGCCGTTGGAGTAGCAGACTTGCTTGGTGGCGGGATCGATCCCCAGCGACTTGTATTTCGCGATGATCTTCTCGGTCTGCTCGAACTCGTCCCCGCTGTCCACCCGCAGGCCCTTGTACATCATTGCCATGCGCTTGGAGAGGTTGGAGAAGAAGACCTCGTCGCCGAAACAGTCGTAGAGGTAGATGCCGTTGTCGCCGTCATAGACGTCGCTGAACTTCTTCATTACGTTGAAGTTGCACTCGAACACGCCGCTCACGTTCTCCTCAAAGGAGATGAGTTGGTGGGACATCGTCCCGAGGGGGACGCAGTCGTATTTCATCGCCAGCCAGACATTGGAGGTGCCGGTGAACTTGCCCGGCCAGGGACGGGAATCCGCCACCTCTTTCATCACCCGCACCACCATCTCGTGGTGGGCGAAACTGAAGCGGCGCCGCGTGCCCATGTCGCCGAGCACCAGGCCGGAGCCGAAAATACGCTCGGTCTTCGCGCGCGCCTTGGCTTCCTCGCGGGCGGCGTCGTAGCGCTCGAAGTCCCCGCGCAGGCCGTGCATCAGTTCGGAGATGCAGGAGAGGATGGGCATCTCCCACATGATGGCGGAGAACCATTTGCCGCGGACCTTGATGTCCAGGTAGCCTTCTTCATCCTGGCTGACCGTCACTTCGCCCGGGCGGAAACGGTAGCCGCGCAGGAAAGTGAAGTACCACAGCGGCAGGTAGATACAGCGGGTCTTCATGAATTCGACCTCCTCGTCGGTGATCGTGACCTCGGCCATGTGGTCGAGCTGCTCGCGCAGCAGTTTGTCGAAGCCCTTCGGGTACTGCTGGTGGTTGCGGTCGAAGAAGGTGTACTCGACCTCGGCGCGCGGGTAGGTCTTCAGGATGTAGTACTGACAGGTGAAGGTATAGAGATCGTTGTCAGTGAAATGCGTGATGATCGGTTCCATATCTAGATGATTTCCAGTTTCTTGAGCAGACTTTCCGGTTCGGGGTCGCGGCCGCGGAAACGCCGCCACAGGACGGCTTCGTCCTCGCTGCCGCCGCGCGTGAGGATGTTGCGGCGGAACGAGTCGGCGACTTCCCGGCTGAAGATGCCCTTTTCGCGGAAGAGCGAGAAGGCGTCGGCCTCGAGGACCTCGGCCCATTTGTAGGAGTAGTATCCGGCCGAGTAGCCGCCGGAGAAGATGTGGTTGAAGGCCGTGGAGATGCTGCAGCCGGGGATGTCGGGCAGCAGGGTGCAGCCCGACAGGGCGTCCCGCTCCAGCGCCTCGGCGTCGGCGGGAGCCTGCTGCAGCGTATGCCAGGCGAGGTCCAGCAGGCCGAAGCGCAGCTGGCGTACCTGGAAGTAGGCGGCGTGGTAGTTGCGCGCGGCCGCGAGCCGCTCCACGAGTGCGTCGGGGATGGGTTCTCCGGTCTGTGCGTGGCGGGCGAAACCGCGGAGCCATTCGGGCTCGAAGGCCCAGTTCTCCATCAGCTGGGAGGGGAGTTCCACGAAATCGCGGACCACGTTCGTGCCCGTCATCGACGGGTAGCGCCCTTCTGCGAGCATCCCGTGCAGGGCGTGCCCGAACTCGTGGAGGAAGGTGGTGAGTTCCTCGTGGGTGAGCAGGGATGGGGCATTCTCCCCGGGCTTGGTGAAATTGGTCACGATGGACACCAGCGGCCGCCGCTCGACCCCGCCGGGGGCGGAGAGTTCGCGGAAATTCGTCATCCACGCGCCGCCGCGCTTGCCCGGCCGGGGGAAGAAGTCCGCGTAGAACAGCGCCAGGTGCCGCCCGGACTCGTCCAGCACGTCGAAGACGCGCACGTCGGGGTGGTACACAGGAAGGTCGGTCCGGGGTTCGAAACGGATTCCGTACAGGCGGGTGGCGAGGCCGAAGACCGCCTCGATGCAGTCTTCCAGGCGGAAATAGGGTTTGAGTTCCTCGGCGCGCAGCTCGAAGTGCTCCGCCCGGTAGCGCTCGGACCACCAGGAGAAGTCCCAGGGCTGCATCTGCGCTTCTTTATAGCCGCGTTCCCGGGCCCAGGCGAGCAGTTCCGCCACCTCGGTCCGGGCGGCGGGCAGCGAGGGGCCCATCAGGCGGTCGAGCAGCCGGCGGACGGTGGGAATGTCCTTCGCCATCCGCTCCTCCAGGATGTAGTCGGCCCAGCTTGGGTAGCCGAGCAGCTGCGCGATGCGGCGGCGCAGATCGGCGATCTGCAGGCAGAGCCCGCGGTTGTCGTGTTCCCCGCCCAGGGCCCGGCTGTTGTAGGCCCGCCACATCCGCTCGCGCAGGTCAGCGCGCGCACTGTATTGCAGGAAAGGAACATAGCTGGGATGCGTCAGGTCGAACACCCAGCCCGGGAGACCCTTCTGCCGGGCGGCCTGAGCGCCCTGCTCGCGCAGGAAAGGGGGGAGCCCTTCGAGCTCGGCCTCGTCGCTCAGTTCGAGGGTGAAGGCGTTGGTCTCGTCGAGCACGTTCTTGCCGTAGCGCAACTCCAGCAGGGAGAGTTCTTCCTCCAGGTGGCTGTAGGTCTGCTTGTCGGCGGGGGAGAGCTGCGCCCCGCTGCGCACGAAGCCTTTGTAGCTGTCTTCGAGCAGTTTGCGCTGGTCGGGCGCCAGGTTAAGGCCGTCCCGCTGCGCATAGACGTCCTTGACCCGGGCGAAGAGCGGCTCGTTGAGCGAGACATACATCTCGTACTCGGTCAGCAGGGGAGAGAGCTCTTCGGCCAGCTGCTGCATCGCATCGTCGCTCTCGGCCTCCAGCAGGTTGAAGAAGATCCCGCTCACCTCTGAGAGTTCCGCTCCGGCGAATTCCAGCGCCTCGACGGTGTTCGCAAACGAAGGGGGCCGGGGGTCGGCGACGATGGCGTCCACCTCGGCCTTGGCCCGGGTGATGGCCTCCCGGAAAGCCGGCAGGTAATGCTCCAGGCGGAAGGCGTCGAAGCGCGGGGCCCCGTAGGGGAGCCCGGACGGAATCAGCAGGGGATTGTCCATAATGCAAAAATAACCATAAATGGGGATTTTTATTCTATCCGGATAGCCCTAATTTTGCATTCGGATAAAAGTTAGTGTGTTTTTGGGTGCGGCCTTGGTTTCTACCGGGGCCGCAGCATTTTTATGGCATTCAACCTTTTGCTTTTATCTTGAATTATGACTAAATTTGCGCCGCTTTTTCTAAGAAAAAGAAGTATGTTTTATGGTGAACAATAGTCGTTTTTCCGTCAAGTTCTGTGTGCTGCTGCCCCTCGTGCTGATCGTTACGATCCTGCTGTGGGCGCTTCCGCTCGATACCTTCGGCATCGCCGGCCTGACGGTCGTCCAGCAGCGCATGATTGCGATTTTCGTGTTCGCCGCCCTGATGTGGATGTTCGAGATCATCCCCAACTGGACCACCTCCCTGCTCGTCATCGTCGTGATGCTGCTGAGCGTCTCCGATAAAGGCCTGGCCTTCTTCTGCAAGCCCGAATACGGCACCCTGGTGGATTACAAGAGCATCATGGCCTCCTTCGCGGACCCCGTGGTGATGCTCTTCCTCGGCGGTTTCGTGCTGGCCATCATCGCTTCGAAATACGGAATGGACGCGGCCATCGCGAAGGTCCTGCTCGGCATTTTCGGCAAGAAACCGAAGATGGTCCTGCTGGGCTTCCTGATCGTGATCGCACTTTTCTCGATGTTCATGTCCAACACGGCCACGGCCGCGATGATGCTCGCCTTCCTCGCTCCCGTGCTGAAGTCCCTCCCGGAGGATGAGACCGGCAAGGTGGGCCTCGCCCTCGCCATCCCCGTGTCCGCCAACCTTGGCGGCATCGGCACCCCGATCGGCACTCCGCCGAACGCCATCGCCATCGGCGCCCTGGAGAACGCCGGCTACCAGATCAGTTTCGTGACCTGGATGACCCGGATGGTGCCCTTCGTGATCATCATGATTGCCATCGCCTGGGTGCTCCTGCAGTTCTTCTTCCCCTTCAAGAGCGAGCGGATCGAACTTAAGATCGAGGTGCAGGAACGCAAGAAGACCTGGAGGGATTACGTGGCCTGGATCACCTTCTTCGTGACCATCCTGCTGTGGGTCACCGAACAGGCTACCGGCATCAACTCCAATGTCGTGGCCCTCATCCCGCTGGCTGTCTATACCGCCACGGGCGTCTTCGACAAGTCTGACATCAAAGAAATCAACTGGAGTGTGCTCTGGCTCGTCGCGGGCGGCTTCGCCCTCGGCACGGGCCTGAACAAGACCGGTCTCGCCGCCACCCTGATCAACGCCATCCCGTTCAGCGCGATGAACGTGGTGGTGGTCCTGATCATCGCCGGCCTGATCTGTTACCTGCTCTCCAACTTCATCAGCAATTCCGCGACGGCGGCCCTGCTCGTCCCGATCCTGGTGGTCGTGGGAACGGCGATGTCCGACCCTGCTGCGGCCAACAATGCCCAGTTCGTCTCGTTGGGCGGTATGAATGCGATGATCCCCTTCATCGCCATCTGCGCCTCCATCGCGATGCTCCTCCCGATCTCCACGCCGCCGAACGCCATCGCCTCTTCCACGGGCCTCGTCCAGACGAAGGACATGTCCAAGGTGGGCATCATCATCGGTGTGATCGGCTTCGTGCTCGGCTATTTCCTCCTGACCGCCATCTATCCTTTCCCGACGGCCTGACCGGCCCCTTCAGCCCATGTGTAGAAGACTCCTCGCAGCCGTTCTGCTGGCAGCCTGCTTCTGCGGAAGCGCCGCTGCCCAGGACGACGGCACCGTCCGGTTCAAGTGGTACGGATTCATCCGTAACCTTTTTGTGGCGGACTCCCGCGAGAGCGTCTATGGCACGGCGGACTTCTTCTACTACGTTCCGAAGGACCGCAATGTCGTGGACGGCGTGGACCTGAACGCACAGATGAATTACAGCTACAGTGCCATCACCACCCGGCTGGGGGTGGACATTCTGGGTTACGAGGTGAACGGCTGGAGCGTCTCCGGCAAGATCGAAGGCGATTTCTACGCCGGCGTGACCGGCGTGACGGGCACGGCCTCCCTGCGCCTGCGCCAGGCCTGCATGACCCTGTCACGGGATGCTTTCTCCCTCAAGGCCGGACAGTCCTGGCATCCGATGGCCGCCGATATGCCGCATATCTTCTCTCCCAACACAGGCGCTCCTTTCGGCCCTTTCAGCCGTACGCCGGAGCTCGTGGCGGACTGGGGCTTGGGCGGGGGTTTCTCCCTCACCGCGGCCGCCATCTGGCAGATGCAGTACCCGTCCGCGGGGCCGGCCGGCGCCTCTGCCGACTACATCAAGTACAGCGGCATCCCTGAACTCTATGCGGGCCTCAGCCTCAGCCGCGGCGGCCTCACCGTCCGCGCGGGTTTGGATATGCTCTCCATCCGGCCGCGCCACCTCGACGCGAACGGCACCCGGAAGGTGCGCGACCGCATCACCACGGTCAGCCCGTTCTTGTATGCCGGGTACACGGCGGGCCTGTTCTCCGTCCGGGCCAAGACCGTCTTCGCCCAGGCCGGCGAGCACGTGAACCTCAACGGCGGCTACGGCGTCACCGCCATGGACGCCGACGGCACCTGGCACTACGCCCCCACGCGGAATTCCTCCACCTGGCTCAGCCTGGCATACGGCAGTAAAGTCCAGGCCGTGCTCTTCGGCGGCTATGTGCGCAACTTCGGCACCGCCGAAGCGCTGCTCAGCCCGGAACTGCTGTTCTTCAGCAAGAACAGTTTCTCGAACATGAACCGCCTGCTGCGCCTGACCCCCGAACTCATCTGCAGTTGGGGCAAGGTCTCGCTGGGCTTCGAATACGAACTTACGGGCATCCAATACGGCTCCTTCGGCCCCGGCGACCGCTTCGGCCTCGCCACGCAGGACCTCCACTGGATCTGCAACAACCGCGTCCTGGTGATGCTCAGATATATTTTTTAGACCCCCTGCGTATGGCACTCCTGTTGTTTTTCCTGTTTGGCGCGCTGGCCATCTCGTTCCTCTGCTCGATTTTGGAGGCGACGCTGATGTCCACCCCGATCTCCTACATCACGATGCGGGAGGAGGAGGGCTACAAGCCCGCCGTCCGGTTCAAGGAGTATAAGCAGGATTCTTCCCGGCCGATTGCCGCGATCCTTTCGCTCAATACGATTGCGAACACCATCGGCGCAGCCGGGGTGGGCCGGCAGGCTACCGTCCTTTTCGGCTCGGAGTGGTTCGGAATCGTCAGCGCCCTGATGACCATCCTGGTCCTGATCTTCGCCGAGATCATACCCAAGACCCTCGGCACGACGCGCTGGAAGTCCCTGATGGGTTTCGCCACGGTGATGATCCGCGCCCTGATCTTCATCATGTACCCCCTGGTGCTGCTCATCGAGCTCATCACCAATCTGATCACGCCGGAAGACGCCGGGGATGCCACCGTCTCACGCGACGAAGTCAGCGCGATGGCCAACGTGGCCGAAGAGGAGGGCGACCTCGAGGAGGACGAGAATACCATCATCCAGAACCTCATCTCGATGGACGAGGTGCCGGCCTACGAGGTGATGACCCCGCGGGTGGTTTGCGAGATCGCCCCGGAATCGATGACCCTCAAGTCTTTCTACAAGAACAAGCGTTTCCGCCACCACAGCCGCATCCCGGTCTATGCCAATGACGACGAATATATCACCGGCTACATCCTCCGGATGGAGGCCCTGCAGCTGATGGCGGAAGATAAGTTCGACCTCACCCTCGGGGAGATCCGCCGCGACGTGGCCACCTTCGACGAGGACACCACGCTGGACAAGATCTGGGACGAGATGCTCAGCAAGGATGAGCAGATCGCCATCATTATCAACGAATACGGCAGTTTCCAGGGTATCCTGACCCTGGAGGACGTCATCGAGACCCTGCTCGGCAGTGAGATCGTGGACGAGAACGACACCGTCCGCGACATGCAGCAGCTGGCCCGCGACCGCTGGAAGAAGCGCGTCCGGACCGTCAAGGAGCCTGTTTCCGAGTAGGCTGGCCGGCTGCACGCGACCTTCCCACCAGTACCAGACCGCTGAATACCAGCGCTGCCGACACGGCTTTCTGCCAGGTCATCATATCCAGTCCTATTATGATGCTCAGCGCCGTTGCGATCATCGGCTGCAGGTAGGAGTACATGCTCACGAGCGTGGGGCGGAGTTCTTTCTGCCCGACCGGGATCAGGAAATAAGCCACGAACGTGGCGAAGAACACCACATAGGCGATCTCCCAACCCACCTTGGGTGTGATGGCGGCAAGGTCGAGCTGCGCCAGTCCCGGGACCGAGAAGGGGAGTGCCACGAGGGTGGCGAATACGAACATCCATTTCATCAGCGTGACCACGCTGTAACGCGAGATCAGCGGCCGGAATGTGCCGAGGTAGGCTGCGAAACTGACCCCGTTGACGAGCAGCAGGAGCACGCCCAGCGGCTGCGTACGGTCCACCGCGCCGGGCGCATGGGTGGAATTGTAGATGAGCAGCAGCACGCCCGCGAGGCTCATCGCCACGCCGCCGGCTTTCTTGAATGTGATCGGCTCTCCCAGGAAAGCAAATGCGAACAGCATCGTGTAGATCGGGGTCAGGGAGCCCAGTACGGCTGTGTCGATGGGGGTCGCCATCCCGATGGCGAGCAGGAAGCTGGCCTGGGGCAGGAAGAGGCCCACGAAACCGGCCAGGACCATGCGCAGCAGGTCCCTGCCGGGTACCTTCTCCCGGGGCAGGAACAGCGACAATAGCCAAAATAAAGCGGCCGCCCCGATGGTGCGGATTGAGAAGAAGACCATCGGAGGGACCGCGCCGGAATTGGCGATATCCTTGCAGAATACGATGTTGAATCCAAATATCCCATAAGCGCCCGCGGCTGCGAGATGTCCGATGAGCTTGCGTGTATCCATATACTAACCAACAAAAACGCCGCAAAGCTAAGCAATTCTGCTGAATTTCGGCAATTATTCCGTAACTTTGGAAGAACCAATCTTTGAACCCGATGAAATCCATTACTAAATTCCTCTTGGGCGGCGTCATCCTGATGGCTGCCGCGTGCACGCAGGCTGAACCTTTCTGGCTGGGCGCCGATATCAGCGGCTCCGAGGGGCAGCAGGCCCGCGGCGAGTACTACTATGACGCCGAGGGCAACGGCCCCGTCGAGATCACGGCCCTGATGAAACAGATGGGCCTCAACGCCGTGCGTTTCCGCGTCTGGGTGCAGCCCCGCCGCTGGGGCCGTCCCGGCCAGCCGGTGGACAGCACCGACAACCGCGGCCTCTGCAACAAGGAGGACGTCCTGCAGAACTGCTTGATCGCCAAGCAGCTCGGCATGGAGATCATGATTGACTTCCACTACAGCGATACCTGGGCCGATCCCGGCCACCAGCCGATCCCGCGCTCCTGGCTGGGACACCCCTACGAGCAGATGAAGGAGGACCTCAAGGCGCACACCGTCGAGACCCTGCAGCTGCTCAAGGACAACGGCATCAACGTGAAGTGGGTGCAGGTAGGCAACGAGACCACCAACGGCCTGCT
Organism: Bacteroidales bacterium; assembly: GCA_016290835.1. Taxonomy (GTDB): domain Bacteria; phylum Bacteroidota; class Bacteroidia; order Bacteroidales; family UBA932; genus Cryptobacteroides. The sequence goes on from JAEEVG010000003.1 coordinate 83,676, forward strand.
CTGGAACAACGTAGGCAAGGAAGTGACCGACCACATGGGCCACAGCAAGCTGGATCCCGAGCAGTACGCCGGCTTCCTCGACGCCGGCTACGAAGCGGTCAAGAGCGTCTATCCCAAGGCCATCTGCATCGTCCACCTGGACAACGGCTACGACCAGAACCTCTATGACTGGAACCTCGGCATCCTCGAGAAATACGGCACCCGCTACGATATGGTGGGCATGTCGCTCTACCCGTATTGGGCGGCCGGCAACGGCCATACCGATGCCGACAAGGTGATTGCCGACTGCGCGGCCAACATCCAGCACGTCTACGAACGTTTCGGCAAGGAATCGATGATCGTGGAGACCGGCGCCGAGGTCAACCTGGAGGATCCCGTCAAGATGGCCGAGAGCGTCCGCCAGATGCAGGAGATCGTCAAGATGGCCCGCAACACCCCGCACAACCACGGCCTCTTCTACTGGAACCCCTGCTGCCGCCCGCGCGGCTACAAGCTCGGCGCCTTCGACATGGAAGGTAAGCCGACCGGCATCATGGAAGCCTACGTGGCGAAGTAGCCCGGAATCAGCCTACCAAGACTTTTTTGTAACCCAGCCGGTGCAGCTCGATGGCTGCACCGACGCGGTACAGGACCGTGTAGGCGCGGGCGAGGAGGTAGAAGCCGCGGGCGGTCTGGGTCTCCACGCCCTCGTGCTGCAGCAGGCCGAGCACGGCGAGGGCGCAGCTCTGCAGGGTGTCGGAAATCTTCTTCGCCTCGGGGCTTTCGAGATCCAGCCCGAGCACGTCCCGCAGGATGTGTTCGTCCATATCGTCCCAACCGCGGGAGCCGTACCACTTGCGGTAGGGTTTCTTCTGAAGATGCTGCCAGTCGCTATCCCAGGCCCAGGCCACACCCAGCCCCAGGAATCCCGCCCAGCCGATGGCCGCCTCCGGGTAGTCGTTGAAATTGACCACCGCGTCGGCGATGTAATCCTTGATGTACAGGTCCCACTGGCCGTCGATGTCCGGATTGCGGACCAGTTCGGCGGGGAGCAGGCCCGCCCCGCTGCAAATCTTGAGCAGACCGTCTTCGAGCAGTTGCTCGAAACGGTCCAGATCGCGGGTATCTTCTTCGTAAGGCATCAGACGCGTCGGATTTTGATGACCTGCCGCAGGGCGCCGACCTGCGAGAGAACCTTGTCCAGCTCGGCGCTCGAAGGCACCAGCAGGCGGATGGTGATCTCGTAGGTCCCGGCGCGCAGGTTCTCCTTGACATTGAAAGAACGCATCGACACCTTGAACTGCCCGATGACGTCCATGATGGCGCTGAGCACGGGATGATCCAGCTCGGCGATGACGGAGAGCGTGCACTGGAATCCGCCCGTCGAGGCCGTCTCCTGCCAGACGACCTTCTGGATGCGGTAGGGATAACGCTCGATCAGCCGGGCGGCGTTGGGGCAGGAGATGCGGTGGATCTTGATGCCCTCGGTGCGGGTCACGAAGCCGAACACGTCGTCCCCGAAGACCGGGTTGCAGCACTTGGACATCTTGTAATCCAGGCCCTTGACATTCTTGGCGTTCAGCACCAGGATGTCATCCGAGCCGGTGCCGGTGAAGCCGCGCGGCGCCGGCGCCTCCGGGACAGCCTCCGGCGCAGCCTGGGTGTTGCGTTCCTGCTGGGCGGCGAGTTTGCCCTGGATGAAGGCCTTGACATCATTGATGTCCACCTCTTCGCGGGACAGGGCGGCGAGGAAAGGCAGGATCGAGGCGTACTTGTGCGCCTTGATGAACTCCATCATCCACTCGTCGGGCAGTTCGAGCTTCCAGTTGCGCAGGCGCCGCTCCAGGAGGGCGCGGCCCTCCGAGGCGGCTTTGCGCTCGTCTGCATCGAGTTCCTGCTTGATCTTGGTGCGCGCCTTGGAAGTCACCACCCAGCCCAGCCAGTCCCGGTTGGGCCGCTGGTCCTTGCGGGTCAGGATCTCCACCACGTCGCCGGTCTTGAGCTTCTCGCGGATGGGGACGGCCTTGCCGTTCACCTTGCCGCCGGTGCAGCGGCAGCCCAGGCCGGAGTGGATGTTGAAGGCGAAGTCCAGCACCGAGGCCCCGACGGGCAGGATGCGCAGTTCGCCGCTGGGCGTGAACACGAAGATCTCCTTGTCCGGCGGAGCGGGCATATCCTCGGGCGAGGCGTCGAAGGGATGCTCCAGTGCATCCCGCACCGACTGCAGCCAGCGGTCGATGGCGGCCTCGTGGCGGATGCCCTTATAGGCCCAGTGGGCGGCGGTGCCGCTCTCTGCCTCGAGGTCCATCCGCTTGGTGCGGATCTGGACTTCCAGGGCTTGGCCGCTGCGGTTCTTGACCGTGATGTGCAGGGATTCGTAGCCGTTGGGACGCGGGTTGGTGAGCCAGTCGCGCAGGCGGGTGGTGTCCGATTCGTATTCCTCGGTCACGTAGGAGAACACCTTCCAGCAGAGATCTTTCTCCACCACGGGGTCGTCCTCGCAATCGATGATGAAACGGATGGCGAACACGTCATAGACCCCCTCGAAGGGGACCTTCTGCACCTGCATCTTGCGCCAGATGGAGTAGGCGCTCTTGGTGCGGACCTTCAGTTTATAGACGATACCCGCATCGGAGAGCTTTTTCTTGAGCGGCTCGATGAATCCGGCCATGATCTGCTCGCGGTCCTTTTCCGTTGCTTTGAGCTTATTGGTAATGGCGCGGTACTGTTCCGGGTCGGCGTAGCGGAACCAAATGTTGCCGAGTTCGTTGTTGATGTTGTACAGGCCGAGCTGGTGGGCCAGGGGCATATACAGCATCTGGGTCTCGAGGAGTTTCTGGTCGCGGGAGGTCTTGGGGAACATGCTCAGGCCCCGCATCACCTCCAGCCGGTCGGCGATCTTGAGCACGATCACGCGCGGATCGGTGGAATACTGGACGATGAGGCGTTTGTAGTTCTCCGCCTCCAGGCGGGTGTCGCGGGGTTTGATGGTCGAGATCTTGTTGAGCCCGTCCACCAGGGTGCGGACGTCCTGCGGAAAAGCGCTGATATCGATGTCGCGGTGCCGGCGCGTGGCTTCGTGCAGGTATACGGCCGCCACACACACATCCGGCAGCCCGATCTCGTCTTCGACGATCCGGGCCACGTTGTCAGGATGTGTGATGAACGGGGAACCGTCCCAGCGGACTTCGTCCCTGAGCGCTTCTGCCGCCAATGAGCGTGCCTGCTGAATCAGATTGTCCATATCCGCCGCAAAATAACCGATAGCAAATATAACAAAAATAAGAATTTGCGGCAAGACCGTCTGATCGGGTGCGCCGGCGGGGTGGCATTGCAAAGACGGCGCGGAATCGTTATCTTTGCAGAATCATGAAATTCCAGCTCGAATCCGAATACCGTCCCGCCGGGGACCAGCCGGAGGCCATCGAACAGCTCTGTTCGGCCCTCCAGGCCGGGGTGGGGGACGTGACCCTGCTGGGGGTCACGGGTTCGGGCAAGACCTTCACGATGGCGGGGGTGATCGAGCGCCTGCAGCGGCCTGCGCTGGTCCTCAGCCACAACAAGACCCTCGCGGCCCAGCTCTACGGTGAGTTCAAGGCCTTCTTCCCGCACAATGCCGTGGAGTATTTCGTCTCCTACTACGACTACTACCAGCCGGAGGCCTACCTGCCGGTCACGGATACCTATATCGAGAAGGACCTGAGCATCAACGACCAGATCGAGAAACTGCGCCTGAGCGCCGCCAGCGCCCTGCTGAGCGGCCGCCGGGACGTGATCGTGGTCTCCAGCGTGTCCTGCCTCTACGGCATCGGCAATCCCGACGATTTCCACGCCCAGACCGTGCCGGTGCGCCGGGGCGAGACCCGCAGCCTCACCGGCCTGCTCTACCGCCTGGTGGACGCTCTCTACAACCGCACCGAGGTGGAGTTCAAACGGGGCACCTTCCGGGTGCGGGGAGACACGGTGGACGTGTACCTGGGCGGTTCGGACGACGCCGTGCGCATCGAGTTCTTCGGCGACGAGATCGAGTCCCTCAGCCTGATCGACCCGGTGACGGGGGCGAAGCGGGAGGAGCTCGATCAGATCGACATCTATCCGGCCGGCAACTTCGTGACCACCAAGGAGCGGAGCATCGCCGCCGTCTCGCACATCCAGGACGACCTCGTGGCCCAGATGGACTATTTCAACAGCATCGGCAAGGGCCTGGAGGCCAAGCGGCTCAAGCAGCGCGTGGAGTACGATCTGGAGATGATCAAGGAGATGGGCTATTGCCCGGGGATCGAGAATTATTCCCGCTATTTCGACGGCCGCCGGGAGGGTCAGCGCCCTTTCTGCCTGATCGATTATTTTCCCAGGGACTTCATCACCTTCATCGACGAGAGCCACGTCACCCTCCCGCAGGTGCACGCGATGTACGGCGGCGACCACAGCCGCAAGAGCGTGCTGATCGAATACGGTTTCCGCCTCCCGGCGGCGGCCGACAACCGCCCCCTCAAGTTCGAGGAATTCGAGGCCCTGACAGGCCAGAAGGTCTATGTGAGCGCCACCCCGGCCGACTATGAATTGGAGAAATCCGAGGGCCTGGTGGTGGAGCAGGTGGTCCGGCCGACCGGCCTGCTGGACCCGCCCATCCAGGTGCGTCCCACCAAGAACCAGGTGGACGACCTGGTGGAGGAGATCCGCGTCCGGGCGGAGCGGGACGAACGTACGCTCGTGACCACGCTCACCAAGCGGATGGCCGAGGAACTGGACGAATACCTGCGCCGGGTCGGCATCCGCGTACGCTACATCCATTCCGACGTGGACACGGGCGACCGCGTGGAGATCATCGAGGATTTCAAGAACGGGCTCTTCGACGTGCTGGTGGGCGTGAACCTGCTGCGCGAGGGCCTGGACATCCCCACCGTCTCGCTGGTGGCCATCCTGGATGCCGACAAGGAGGGGTTCCTGCGCACTGCGCGGGCCCTGACGCAGACCGCGGGCCGCGCGGCGCGCAATGTCAACGGCCTCGTGATCATGTATGCCGATTCGATCACCCCCTCGATGGAGCAGACCATCCGGGAGACCGACCGGCGGCGCAAGAAACAGATCGAATACAACCAGTTGCACCACATCACCCCCAAGCAGGTCGAGGTCCGGCAGAACGCCCTGGCGGGCGAACTGACCGGCCGGGGCGGCAAACCCGTCGCCCGCGGCCTCGCGAACGGTACGACCGGGCGGGTGAGCGCAGCCAATTCCTACGACGACCCCACCTACATCCCCAATCCCTCCGACCTCGGCCGCGGGACGGTCTCGGTGGGCTTCGGCCACGATTCCCGCCGGGCGGCGGGGGATGCCTACCGCGACGGTTTCGTCACGGCCGACCTGGCCGCCGTGCTGCAGGATCCGGTGATCCGCTCGATGTCCCGCCAGCAGATCGAGAAGATGGTCGAAGAGGACCGCCGGCGGATGAAGAAATCCGCCGCGGAACTGGATTTCGCCGAAGCGGCCCGCTACCGTGACGAGATGTGGGCGCTGCAGGAGTATCTTAAAGTTTGGAAAGAGCAATGAGAAGGGGAAAGATTGTCGTTTTCTTGTTTGGCGTGATTGCCATGCTGGCGCTGCTTTGCGCCTTTTTCCCGGCGGACGGACTGTGGGGGCTGCGCTTCGCGCGCCTGGACGACATCTTCGCCGCACCCGAGCCTGAGGGCCCCTCGCCGGAAGAGTTGATCGAGCAGCGCCGGCAGGCGATCCTCGCGGCCGAGCGCGAGGAGTATCTCGCCTTCTTCCAGACGGATCCCGCCCGTTTCTATCTCCCGGAGGACGACCTGCACTATTTCGATTCGCTCTTCGTGGCGCTCGAGCACGCGAAGGAGGAGCCCCTGCGTGTCATTCATTACGGAGACTCCCAGATCGAGGAGGGGCGCATCACCGGGACCATCCGGAGCAGGCTGCAGGAGCGTTTCGGCGGCAGCGGCCCCGGCATGATGCCCGCCCGCCGGCACGCCACACGCCAATTCGGCAGCAATGCTTCGGTGGAGCTGGCGCGCTATTTCGCCTTCGGGGACCCTTCCTATCGGGCGGGCGGCCGCCTGTACGGCCCCTACGGCGATTTCGTCCGGCTGGACACCACGGTCACCCTGTCCTTCTATCCGGTCCGGAACCGGGAATCGGAGCCGCCTACCTTCGAGCGGCTGACCTTCCTGGCGGGCAATCTGCACAGCAACCTGTCTGTCAATTACCGCGGGGAGCGGGTGCAGGTCGAGCCCGGCGAAGCGCTCTCGATCGTCCGTTTCGAGCTGCCCGACAGCACGCAGCGCGCCTCCCTGACCGTCTCCGGCTATGCCGATCTCTACGGCGTGCTGCTGGACGGCAAGGACGGCGTGCGGGTGGACAACGTGCCGATGCGCGGCAGCGGCGGGACCTTCTTCACCCGCCTGGACGAGCGGCAGCTGCGGGAATTCTATGAGCAGGAGAATGTCCGCCTGCTCCTGCTCCAGTTCGGGGGCAACAGCATGCCCTCGATGAAAACGGACAAGTCGGTCTCGGACAACCTGGCCGGGATACGCCGCCAGATCCGCTACCTGCAGCGCCTCGCCCCGAAGGCCAGGATCGTGTTCATCGGCCCCTCCGACATGGCCACCACGATCTCGGGCCAGCGCCGGACCTACCCCCGGCTCCCGGCCTTCGTGGATTCCCTGAAAGTGTCCGTCACCCAATGCGGCGCGGCCTATTGGGACATCTTCGGCGTGATGGGCGGGGAGGAATCGATGAAGGCCTGGGTGGCCGCGAAACCGCCCCTCGCCGGGCCGGACTATATCCATTTTACGGTCGCCGGTGCACAGCGCGTCAGCGAACTGTTCTGCGATGCATTCTTCTTGTATTATGACTATTACCGTTGGAGGAGGGAACATGACGCGGAATAGGCTCTTGCTTGCGTTGATCTTCTGCTTCGTCCTGTGTCCTTTCCTCCGGGCGCAGGAACTGCCGGACTGCGTGCATCCCGAGGTCTCGGTGCTGTTGTTCCCGGGGGAGCGGAGCGCCCAGGATTCGCTCTATGCCCGGCTGGACAGCCTGCTCGCCACCGGAGAGGGGAACCTGAACATCTGGCACGTGGGCGGCTCCCACGTGCAGGCAGCCACCTTCCCGAACCGCATCCGGGACAACATCGACTCGCTCACCGTCCGGGGCGACCGCGGCTTCCTCTTCCCGATGGCCCTCGCGAATACCAACTACGACAAATCCTACCGGATCACGACCACGGGGGAATGGGAAGCGCCGATCCTGACGCGCAACTCTCCGCTCCGCCGGCCCCGCTACGGCATCACCGGCTACGGTGCGCGTACGGCGAGTCCCGACGCGTCGGTCGGCTTCCGGCTCAACCTCGGTGACACGCTGCGCTGGGAATGCAGCCGCCTGCGCGTGCTCGGTTACGGATCATCGGAACGGACCTACCCCTACATTATCTGCCTCGCGGACACCCTGCGTTTCGACTTCGACAGCCTGAACTGCAGCTACATCTTCGACCTGCCCGCCCCCACGGACAGCGTCCTGGTGCAGTTCCTCGTGCCGAAAGGGGAGGAGTTTACGCTCACCGGCCTGCTGCCCGAGAGCTTCCGGCCGGGGATCAACTATTTCGCCTCCGGGGTCAATGGGGCGGCCCTGCCTTCTTGGCTGGACCAGTGCGAAGACCTGGAACGGGACCTGCAACTCGTGCGGCCCGACCTGGCGATTTTCGGGGTGGGAATCAACGACTCCGCCACGACCGCCAAGGATTTCAAGCCCGCCAAATTCAAGAACAACTACCGCCGCCTGATCGAGATGGTGCGGCGGGTCAGCCCGGATTGCGCCTTCATTTTCATCACCAACAACGACAGCTACCGCTATGTGCGCCGGGGGATGACCTGGAATGCCAACGGGGAGGCGGTCCGGCGGGCGATGATGGAACTCGCGGAGGAATACGGCGCCGCAGTCTGGGACCTCTACGGGGTGATGGGCGGGGCGCATACGGTCAATGCCTGGCGCAGCGCCGGCCTGGCCAAGCAGGACCGCCTGCATTTTACGGAAGAAGGGTACACCCTGCTGGCGGACCTGTTCACGCAGGCCCTGGTGGCGGATTATTTGAATCACAGATAGGAATATGGACTGGAGCGGACTGACAGGATTTCTACAACGGCTGTTCGGATTCAATCCGGACTCGCCGCTGCTGTTCACCCAGTTCTATTTCTGGGCGTTTTTCGCCGTGGTTTATGCCTTCTTCGCCCTGATCGGCGACCGGCGCCTGCTGCGCAACGCCTTCCTGTTCTTCGTCAGCCTGTTCTTCTACTACAAGACCAGCGGCCTGTCGGTGCTGATCCTGGTCTTCGTGACCTGTTCGGACTTCTTTATCGCCCGGCGGATTGCCGCCAGCTCGCGGCCGGGCCGCAAACGGGCCTGGCTGGTGCTGAGCGTGTGCATCGACCTGCTGCTGCTCTGCTATTTCAAGTACGCCTATTTCTTTGCGGACTTCGTGCATTCGCTGACGGGTCTGGAGTTGAAGGTCGTCAACGTGTTCGGCATGCTGGGCAATATGCTGAGCGGGGCGGAACTCTTCCGGGTGGACCGCATCGTGCTCCCGGTGGGCATCTCCTTCTTCACCTTCCAGGTGATCAGCTATACCGTGGACGTGTACCGCGGCCACGTGAAGCCGGTGACCAACATCCTGGATTTCGGCTTCTACGTGAGCTTCTTCCCGCAGCTGGTGGCCGGCCCCATCGTGCGGGCGAGCGAGTTCATCCCGCAGCTCTACAAGCCCTTCCGCCTGGGCCGGCGGCAGTTCGGCATCGCGGTGTTCTGGATCCTGAACGGTCTGGCCAAGAAACTGATCCTGAGCGACTACATCGCGGTCAATTTCGTGGACCGCGTGTTCGAGAACCCGCTCTTGTTCACGGGTTTCGAGAACCTGTGCGCGCTTTTCGGCTATTCCCTGCAGGTGTATGCTGACTTCTCCGGCTATACCGACATCGCCATCGGCGTGGCGATGCTGATGGGCTTCTACCTGCCCCAGAACTTCAATTCGCCTTATAAGGCATCCAACCCGCAGGACTTCTGGCGGCGCTGGCACATGTCGCTGAGCCGCTGGCTGCGCAACTACCTCTACATCCCCCTGGGCGGCAACCGCAATGCCTCCTTCGGGACCTGGTTCTGGATCGCCCTCTTCGCGCTGATCGCGGCCATCCTCTCCGGCAGCTGGGCCGTGTCGGGCATCTTCGTGGGCCTGGCGGCCGTACTGGGCATCGTCGCCTACTTCCATCCGGACCGCCGTAAGAAGATCATCGCCAACATCAACCGTTTCATCACGATGCTGCTGGTCGGCCTGTGGCACGGG
>JAEEVG010000004.1 GCA_016290835.1 Bacteroidales bacterium
CGACAAGGAATTTCGCTACCTTAGGACCGTTATAGTTACGGCCGCCGTTTACCGGGGCTTCGATTCAGACCTTCGCTTGCGCTAAGCCCCCCTCTTAACCTTCCGGCACCGGGCAGGTGTCAGGCCATATTCGTCATCTTAACGATTTAGCATAGCCATGTGTTTTTGGTAAACAGTCGCCTGGGCCATTTCTCTGCGCCCTGTCGCCAGGGTCCCCTTCTCCCGAAGTTACGGGGTCAATTTGCCTAGTTCCTTAGCCGTGATTCACTCGAGCACCTGAGGATACTCTCCTCACCCACCTGTGTCGGTTTACGGTACGGGTCGCTTTGCGCTTAACGATCAGTTGATTTTCTTGCAAGCTTGATTACCTGCGCTGTCCGATCGTCCGAAGACTCTCGGTACTGTCGGCTTTCAGTCTCCCTACGGCCTTCAACCGTCTATTCCGTCAGACGGCGGCAGTGTCACTCCTCGGTCTCAACTCATCCTGCAAAGCGAGTATCGGAATATTAACCGATTCGCCATCAGATTCGCCTCTCGGCTTCTCCTTAGTCCCCGACTAACCCTCAGGCGTTTAACGTTGCTGAGGAAACCTGGGGTTTTCGGTGTGAATATTTCTATATTCATTATCGTTACTTATGCCTACATTTTCTTTTCCAGACGCTCCAGCATACCTCACGGTACACCTTCGACGCTGACTGGAATGCTCCCCTACCACGCGACAAAATCGCGTCCTTAGCTTCGGCGACAGTTTTTATGCCCGGTCATCATCCACGCATCACCGCTCGACTAGTGAGCTGTTACGCACTCTTTGAATGAATAGCTGCTTCCAAGCTAACATCCTAGCTGTCTTAGCGGTGTCACTTCGTTTCGTCTCAACTTAAACTGCTCTTGGGGGCCTTAGCTGAAGGTCTGGGCTCTTACCCTTTCGCCGACGGATATTAGCACCCGACGACTCACTCCCGTCCTTTAATCTTCGCGCATTCGGAGTTTATCAGAAATCGATAGGCGATGAAGCCCTCTTTTCCTATCAGTCGCTCTACCTCACGAAGACATAGACGAGGCTGTCCCTAAAGACATTTCGGGGAGTACGAGCTATCTCCCAGTTTGATTGGCCTTTCACTCCTACCCACAGCTCATCCAAGCCCTTTTCAACGGAAACTGGTTCGGGCCTCCAGTGCCTGTTACGGCACCTTCACCCTGGCCATGGGTAGATCACTAGGTTTCGCGTCTGCTCCCGATGACTGAACGCCCTGTTCAGACTCGCTCTCGCTCCGGCTCACGGCCCTGAAGGCCTTAACCTCGCCATCGAGAAGCAACTCGTAGGCTCATTATGCAAAAGGCACGCCGTCGCACTCGCGTGCTCCGACCGCTTGTAAACGAACGGTTTCAGGTTCTATTTCACTCCCCTGTTCGGGGTTCTTCCCACCTTTCCCTCACGGTACTGGTACACTATCGGTCTTCCGGTTATATTTAGCCTTGCGGCATGGTCGCCGCAGATTCAGACAGGATTCCACGTGTCCCGCCCTACTCAGGTGCCGGTCTCGAACATACCCCGTTGCCTGTACGGGCCTTTCACCCTCTTTGGACCGACTTTCCAGACGGTTCCAGTTCCTGGCATGTTCTTTATGACTGGTCCTACAACCCCGGCTACGCCAGAGACGCAGCCGGTTTAGGCTCTTCCCATTTCGATCGCCACTACTTTGGGAATCGATATTTCTTTCTCTTCCTGCAGGTACTAAGATGTTTCAGTTCCCTGCGTATGCTCCATCTCACGATGGCGACGGGCCTTCAACCCGCCGGGTTCCCCCATTCGGACATCTCCGGATCAATTCCTGTTTGCAGATCCCCGGAGCTTATCGCAGCTTACCACGTCCTTCCTCGCTTCCGGAAGCCTAGGCATCCCCCGTTCGCTCTTGTTCTCTTTCTCGTACTTAAGTGAATCATTTGCGACTCGACGTCTCAAATAATTTTTACTCGTTTGCCTTGAAATTGCAGTCCCATATTTCGCAACTCGAAAAAACTCGAATTTTGTTATACAGACTTTAATCTCTTTTAACTTCTTTACCTCGTTATCTCTCTCAGTATTGTCAATGAACTTTGTCGTCCCTTCCGACCGGATTGCTCCTTCATCGAAAGGGACGGCAAAGGTACACACTTTTTTCGAACTTGCAAATCTTTTCTTAAAAAAATTTGATTTTTATTCGGCGTACAGGCTGATGATGTTCCGGATGACGGCCGCGGCCTTCTCCATATTCTCGACTGTAACCCACTCGAACTTGCCGTGGAAGTTGAGTCCGCCGGCGAAAATATTCGGGCACGGCAGCCCGCGGAAAGAGAGATTGGCCCCGTCGGTGCCGCCGCGGATCGGCTGGATGCGCGGCTTGACCCCCGCCATCTCCATCGCCTTCACCGCCTTCTCCACCACGTGGTAGTGCGGCTCCACCTGCGCGCGCATATTATAGTATTGGTCGCGGACCGTGACGGTGGCCGTGCCGGCGCCGTAGCGGGCGTTGATGAAGTCGGCGCACTGCGCGATGACCTGCTTCTTGTGCTCGAACTTGGCGCGGTCGTGGTCGCGGATGATATAGGAGAAGGAGGCCTGCTCGACCGTGCCCTTGAGGCTGATCAGGTGGAAGAAGCCTTCGTAGTCCTGCGTGTATTCGGGGCGCTGGGCGACGGGCAGCAGGGCGTCGAACTCCTGCGCGATGTGCAGGGCGTTGCGCATCTTGCCTTTCGCGTAGCCGGGATGGACATTGCTGCCCTGGATGACCACGGAGGCGGCCGCGGCGTTGAAATTCTCGAACTCCAGTTCGCCTGCGTCCCCGCCGTCCATCGTATAGGCATAGTCGGCGCCGAACTTCTGCACGTCGAACTTCACGACGCCGCGGCCGATCTCTTCATCGGGGGTGAAACCGATCTTGATCGGACCGTGCTTGAATTCGGGATGCGCGACGAGGTACTGGACGGCGTCCATGATCTCCGCCACGCCGGCCTTGTCGTCGGCGCCGAGCAGGGTGGTGCCGTCGGTAGTGACCAGCGTCTCCCCCTTGTGATCGAGCAGTTCGGGGAATTCGGCGGTCTTCAGCACCAGGCCCGGGACCCCCTTCAGGTGTATGTCGGAGCCGTCGTAATCCGGGATGATCTGCGGCTTGATATCGGCACCGGAGGCGTCGGGAGCGGTGTCCACGTGGGCGATGAAGCCAATCGCAGGGACCTCCTTGTCCAGATTGGAAGGAATGGAGGCCATCACATAGCCCCACTCATCGAGGGTCGCCTCGACCCCCAGGGCGAGCAGTTCGTCGCGCAGCAGGCGCAGCAGGTTCAACTCTTTCTCGGCGGAAGGCTGGCTTTCGCTCTCTTCATTGGACTGGGTGTCCACCGCGACATAGCGCAGAAAACGGTCTAGAATCTTTTCCATTCGGAATTATTTATCTTTTTTCAGGGAAGAAATGATCATGTAGGCGCAGATGCCGATCAGCGGCAGGATGGCGATGGCCTCGGCGCCGGAGGCGGCGTGGCCTGCAGCGACGCTGTTCCAGCCGGAGAGGAACCAGTCGACCTTCGCGAATTTCAGGATGGCGGAGACGACGCCCATCAGCGCGCCGCCGGCGATGAAGCCGCTGGCGATGAGCGTACCCTTCTCCTGGCGGGCAGTGTTGACGGCCTTGTCGGTGCTGCGGGTACTGACGAACCAGGAAATGGCGCCGCCGAGCAGCAGCGGGAGGTTCAGGTCGATCGGGATGAACATTCCCAGGCAGAAAGCGAGGGCGGGCACCTTGAAGACGGTCAGCAGGATGGCGATCGCCGCACCGATGCCGTAGAGCAGCCAGGGAGCGCTGCCGCCGTTCATCATCGGCTGGATCACGGCCGCCATCGCATTGGCCTGCGGGGCCACCAGGGCACCTTCGCCGGTGAAACCGTAGGTCTTGTTGAGAATCAGCATCACGCCGCCCACGGTCGCAGCCGCCACCGCGATGCCGAGGAATTTCCAGGCCTCCTGCTTCTTGGGTGTCGTGCCGATCCAGTAGCCGATCTTGAAATCGGTGATCAGGCCGCCGGCGGTGCTGAGGGCCGTGCAGACCACGCCGCCGATCACCATCGCCGCCACCATGCCGCCATTGCCCTTGAGGCCTGCGGCCACGAGCACGAGGGCCGTGATGATCAGGGTCATGATGGTCATGCCGCTCACGGGGTTGGTCCCCACGATGGCGATGGCGTTGGCCGCCACCGTCGTGAAGAGGAAGGAGATCACCGCAATGATGACCAGGCCGATCAAGGCCTGCCAGATATTGTTCACCACCCCGCCGAAGGCGAAGAAGGCGAACACGGCGAGCAGGGTGAGGGCGATGCCCCAGACCACGGTCTTCATCGGGAGATCCTCCTGCGTGCGCTCCGGCTTCTCGGCCGTGGCGGCGCCTTTGCGCTTGAATTCACCCGCGGCCAGGCCCACGGCGCTCTTGATCACGCCGGCGCTCTTGATGATGCCGATGATGCCCGCGGTGGCGATGCCGCCGATCCCGATGTGCCGGGCGTATTCCTTGAAAATCTGCTCGGGAGCCATCTGCGAGATGGTCTGCGTGATGCCCGTACCCATCAGGTCGATTACGCTCCCGCCCCAGATGAGATTCATCAGCGGGATGATCACCAGCCAGACGAGGAAGGAGCCGCAGCAGATGATGAACGCATACTTGAGGCCCACGATGTAACCCAGGCCGAGCACGGCGGCGCCGGTGTTGAGCTTGAGCACGAGCTTGGCCTTGTCGGCGACGACCTGCCCGACGTGCGTCACCGTGGTGCTGAGCGTCTCCGCCCAGGCGCCGAAAGTGGCCACGACGAAGTCATACAGACCACCGATCAGGCCGGCCGCCAGCAGGGTCCGCGCGCTCTTGCCGCCGGCCTCGCCGCTGACGAGCACCTGGGTGGTGGCCGTCGCCTCCGGGAACGGATACTTGCCGTGCATCTCGCTCACGAAATACTTGCGGAACGGGATGAGGAAGAGGATGCCGAGGAATCCGCCCAGCATCGAGGACAGGAGCATCTGGGTGAAATTCACGTCCAGGCCGAGGATGTAGATGGCCGGGAGGGTGAAAATGGCGCCCGCCACCACCACGCCGGAGCAAGCTCCGATGCTCTGGATGATGACGTTCTGGCCCAGGCCGCCCCGCTTGCCCAGGGCTCCGGTGAGCCCCACGGCGATGATGGCGATCGGAATGGCGGCTTCGAAGACCTGTCCGACCTTCAGCCCGAGATAGGCCGCGGCGGCTGAGAAGAGGATGGTCATCAGCAAGCCCACGGTCACGGAATAGGGCGTGACCTCGAGCGGCTTGTCATTCGGACTCAGCAGGGGGTGGTACTTCTCCCCCGGCTTCAACTCCCGGTGGGCGTTCTCCGGCAGGCTCAGGTTTTTGTTTTCTTCTTTCATTGCGCTCTTTCTTTTTTTGGTAGCGTTCTATGTATTTCTCCAATTTGGCTGCATCGATGGCCGCCTGCTTGGCCGCCCGTTTCGCCTGAAGGGCCTCGCGGCGGGCCTTGCGCTCCGCCTTGCGGGCCTCCTTCGCCGCGGCCTTGGCGGCATCCCGGGCATCCAGTTCCGCCCAGCGGGCATCCCGCCGGGCGATGCGCAGGGCCCGCTGCAATTCGCGCTCGCTCATATAGGCCGTGGTGTCCGCGGGGGTCTCGATCTCCGGAGCGGAGACGAGGCTGTCGGCCGGAGCGGGCCCGGTCTGCGCAAGCAGGGTATCGGCACGGACGGCGGCGAGCGAATCCAGCCGGGCGATGGACAGGGAGTCGGCTCCGGAGACCGGCTCGGGACGGCGCGCTTCCCGCTCTTCACGGTGCACGCGGGCAGAATCCAGCGCAGCATAGAGTCCGGTCATATGGCCCGGGAAATAGATTTCCGTCTGGGGGAAGGTCGCGTGCGGCCGGGCCTCGTATTCCTGCCGTTCGGAGGGCTTGACCACCATCGAGGTCACGTCGTATTTGTCTTTGGGCCGGCGCTCCGGCTGCCAGTTGAAACCGCGTAAGGTACGGTCGGCCTGCGGCAACTGGGCAAGCGGATAGGCGTCGTTCTTGGGATTCTCGAAATTATAGACCTGCTGCAGCTCGCCGTTCTCGATCAGGGCCATCATCATCCGGGCTTCCACCTTGTTGACGGTGGCATTCTCCTCCAGGTAGAACAGCGCCGTGACCCCGCCCAGGGCGTCGAAGCGGCGCAGGGCCGTGGTGTCGTTGAAATAGGCGATCACGTCCGTGCTCTTGATCTGGTCATAGCAGTTTTCCGCCTCCTGGGTGTGGATGAAGGCGTTGGAGAGCAGGTTGGCCCGCTCCATCCGGCCGTCGCGGATCAGCACAAAGAGGCTGTCGGAATTGTACTGGCGGTTGCCCTCGTTCCAGACGGTGGGGTCCCGGTAGAGCCGGGCGATGGAATCCAGGTCGGCATAGCGCAGCGAGTCGCAGCGCATCTGCATATCTTTGCGGAACACCCGGACATCGCCCGTGGCCAGCAGGAAACCGACCTTGGTCGTGTCCGGCGCCGGCGGAGCCAGCGAGTCAGGGGGTGCGAGCTGCAGCGAATCTGGAGGCGCAAGCCGCAGGGAATCCACCGGGGGGACGGTCAGCGTATCGGCCGGCGCGACGACGGGCGCAACGGGTTCGGGGACGGGTTCGGGAACGGGGGGCTCCTCCTCTTCCTCCGTTTCCTCCGCTTCCTGTCCCGCGGCTTGCACAGGGCGCACGGGCGGGCGGTTGGGATCATTCTGCCTCGCCTCCTCGGCCGCCTGGGCGGCCTGCTCTGCCGCACGGTGGCGATATTCGGCCACTGGATCGCCCAGCATCTCGTCGAGTCTGGCCTTGGCGGTCTTGATCTCCGCCTCGGGGATGTCGCACATTTTGCGCGTGTCATAGACGAAACGGGCCGCTCCGAGATAGGTGGTGTCCTGCTGCTGTTCCTCCCCATCCCAGAGGGCGGCCGAGGCACGCTGCTCCAGGGTCACGCGCGACAGGGAATCCACATAGTCCAGCCGGTCGCCCATCGCCGCCACCTTGCGGCTCTGGTCCTGGACCTGGATATTGCCGCGCAGTTGCAAGTCGTTGAGCCGCCGCCAGAAATAGAGGCTGTCACTCCACGATTCCTGGGTTTCCCCCAGCCCGTGGACATGATCCCGGAAGAAGAACAGCTCGTCGTTGCGCTCGTACCAGCCGCCGCCCGCGGAAAGCATGTCGGCATCCCGCCAGAAATCGATCTCCGCGAGGAAATCGGCCCGGTCGGTCTTGGAATTATATTCAAGTTTGTCCGTCCGCACGAACACCGAGTCCGTGAACATATTGACGTTGCCCGAGAAGGTGAACAGGCTGCGGGCGTTGGAATAGGTGCCCTCGTCGCTCTCGATGATCTGGCCGTCTTCGCTCTTCATCGAGGCCCCGCCCCGGAAGATCGCCAGGCTGTCCTGGGTATTGTAGTCCAGGATGCGGGTGCGGAGGATGTTGTCCTGCTTGTTGCGGAGCTGGACCACCGCCCCGCGGAACTGCGCGAGGTTGTCGTCGATGAGATAGTCCAGTTTCTCGCTGGTCAGCACCGACTCGCCCTGCATCAGCTGGACATTGCCGAAACAGTTGATAATCTTTTCTTCGACGTGCCAGAGGGCCGTGTCGCAGGAAAGGTAGGTGCCGTTGTGCAGGAAGGTGGGTTCGACGGCCTTGCGGGCCATCCGCCCGTCCGTCTCCACCTGTTCGAGGTAGCGGGCGTTGAGCAGGCGCACCAACGAATCTGTCTGCCCGGGACTATGCTGGGCAGACAGATCAAGCGCACAGGTCAGCAGGAGTGCGCAGAGGATCAGGAGTCTTTTCTGATTTTTTGTGCCCATCCTTCCCGGGAGAACTCACAGTCCTTGAACAGGGGATCTATGATGATATAGCTTGTCTTGATCTTGTCATCCAGGAAGTTGTTTATCGCTTCGATCGTCTTCTGGTTCTGCACCAGGCCGAGGAGTTCGGTGTAGTCCGACTCGAAGGTGGCCGTGTGGGCCGGCACGATCTTGTCCAGCCGGACGATTTTGTAGACGGTGTTGCCGTCGCGGCCTTCGTTGTCCAGCGACTCGATCGGCTCGGAAATCTCACCGGGCTGCAGGTCCTGTATGACGGCATAATCCTGCGGCTTGAGCTGATCGATCTCGAAGTAGGCCGAACCGGTATTGGGATCGGCCATCTGGCCGCCGTTGGTCCGGGTCGCGGGATCTTCGGAATAGAAGCGGGCCGCCAGTTCGAAGGTGATCGTGCTGTCCTGGATGGCCGTACGCAGGCTGTCCAGGCGTTTGAAAGCCTTCTCTCTGTCTTCCACCGTATAGCTGGGCTTGATCAGGATGTGGCGGGCGTTGAACATGTCGCCCTGCTTCTCCAGCACTTCGATGATGTGGAATCCGTCGGGGGTCTCCACGATCTGGGAAATGGTGCCGGGCTTCAGGGCCATCGCGGCATCGGAGAAGGCCGGCCAGAAGATGGACTTGGAAGCCATACCCAGCTCGCCGCCCTTGCGGGCGCTGCCGGGATCCTCGGAATACAGGCGGGCCAGGGTGGCGAAACGCTCGCCCGCCAGGATGCGCTCCCGGATGGAGAGCAGGCGCTCCTTGACGGCGATGGCAGCCGCCTCGCGGTCCGGATACATGCAGATCTGACTCATCTGATACTTGATCGGCACCACCGGCAGCGCGGACACCTCGACCGTGTCAAGATACTGATGCACGTCATAGGGGGTCAGCGTGGGGAGCTTCTTGGCGATCTCCTGCTGCTCCTGCTGGGCCAGGGTCTGCTCTTCGAGTTGCGTACGCCACTCCTGGCGGAGTTTGTAGATGGGCTTGCCGAACTGCTCCTCGAGCTGCTCCTCGCCGCCCGTCAGGGTCAGGTAGTTGGCCATATACTGCTCCAGCTGGGCGGCCACCTGGTCCTGGTTGACCACCAGGGAGTCCACGCGGGCCTGTGCCAGATAAAGTTTGGACTGCATCATATTCTCCAGGATCTGGCAGCGGTCGGTGGGCTGCCCCTGGGCCCGCTGGGCCTGGACCTGGGCCTCGACATCGGAGAGCGAGATCATCTCGTTGCCCACGATGGCCACGGACTTGTCCACGATTCCTTGATACCGTTGTGCGGAAGCGGCCACGCCCGACAGCACCATCAGCGCACAGAGGGCCGCAATTTTCAAGCGATTATTCATGCTGATAAATCACAAAATTATTACTTTCGAGCGCGTTCTCCAGCAAGTCCCGTTCCAAACTGGTCATCAGTTCGTGCTTTCTGGCGCTAATCAGGATGTCCCGGATGCGGGACGAGCAATATTCGAGGGGAGCGATACCATTCTTGCGGATGTCCAGCACATAGGCGGCCATCAGGTCGCCGCGATCCGCCGGTTCGTAGCGGATCATGTCGCCCTTGAGGTGCGTGAGCATCTCGGTATAGTCCAGGCCGAAGGAGCGGGCCAGCTCGGCGGCGTCCATCCAGTTGTCCGAACTGTCGAAATAGCGCAGGGCCGTGGACTTGGCCAGGGTCTCCGCCCGCTGCACGTCGTTGTACTCCTTGGAGGTCATCATCTTCAAGATGGCATCCTTGTTGGGCGAATCCTTCATCACGTCCACGAACCGCACCTTGAGGACGGGGCGCTTGAGCGCGAAATCGGTCTGGTGCGCATCGTAGTACGCGCGGATCTGGGCATCCGTGACCAGGGTGTCGAGCCGGTCGTTGATGTAGCGCTGCTCGTAGCGATATTTGAGCAGCGAGCGGCGGAAATTCTCCAGGTCGGCGCTCACATCCAGCTCGGCTTTGGATAACTGAGACTCGGCCACCTGCAGATACAGCAGGTCCGTCGCCCAGCTGTTGATGTACTGCCGGGCCAGGCGCGCGCTGTCCTCCGCCGGGATCATATTGGGGATAAACTGCTCGATTTCAGACTTGTAGAGTTTGTGCTCACCGACGGATGCCACCACCTGATCGTCGTGGATAATCGACGAGATGGCCTTGCACGAACAGAGCAACGCCGACAGGCAGAGGAATATGAGCAGTTTCCGCATAGTCTGCAAATTTAATAATAATTATTGATTCTCGGCGGCGAGTGCTTCGATGATGCCGAGAATGGGCGGGGTGATCAGCCAGGAAGAGGCCGTGCAGTTGTTGATCATCAACGAGAAGATGATGGTATGCTGTGGGTCGCCGTCGCCGGAGAGGATGTAGCCGCTGTAGCAGCGAACCCCGTTCATCGAGCCGCTCTTGACGTGGATGCGGTCCTTGAATTCCTGCGCGGCATCGGGGAAAAGGAATTCCAGCGTGCCCTTGCCGCCCGGTACCGGCAGGGAGGCGAAATAGGCATCCCAGACGGGCAGGGTGGTCATCTTGCGCAGGAAGCGGACGAAGAACTCCGGGGAGATGTAGTTCTTGCGCGAGAGTCCGCTGCCGTCGAACTGCTGACAGGCATTGTCGGTGCGCAGCCCCAGGGCGCGCAGGAGCGTCTCGGCCGTCTTCTGGCAGTCGTCCTGGCCGGAAGAGAGTCCCCGGGAGCGGGCGAGCGTGCGCAGGAGGGTTTCCGCGTAGAAATTGTCACTCTCGCAATTGGTGTCCCGGACGATCTCCGACAGCTGCGGGGACCGGGTGCCGCCCAGGATGGTCAGGTCCTTCCAGGCGGCGGCGCGTCCCCCGTCCGGGGAGAATCCCAGTTCCGTGCGGATCTGTCCCTGGACGGTCACGTCGCCGAAACCCTCCCCGACCTCGATTCCCCGGTTCCGGAGGAAGGTGTAGAAATAATAGGCGCAGGTATAGGCGCCGAACGCGTTGGAGCACTCCAGGGTATAGCCCTTGCGGTCGGCGGGGAAGGAACCTGCCACCTCGCCGTAGGGGCCGAAGGGGGTGTTGACGTAGTAAATCGTGTTGGTCGAGCGGGCGGGGCCGGTAGTGGCGTGCACGGCATACTGCATCCAGGGCGTATCGGGATAGCGCGGCCGCACATAGGGGACGGAGCCCACGACCGGACCGGGCGTGACATAGAAATTCTGGGCATTCTCGAAGAAATTGAGGCCCTGCGGACCGGCGCCGTAGTTGGTGCCGAGATCGTCGAAGGTCCAGCCGAGGTTCTGGCTCATCGGGTCGTTGAAATAGCGGGGATCTCCCAGCACGCGGCCCTCGATCCTCTCGATGCCGGCCTCCCGGAGCAGCGCAGCCCAGGCGGCGAAATTGTCATTGACCGGGGTGGCGCAGTCGCTGCGCGACCCCGTGGTGGGATCTCCCCCGCCCAGGATGTAGAGGTCTCCCCTGAGGGTCCCGTCCTCGAGGGTGCCGCTATAGCCGAGGCGCGTCTCGAAACGGAAATCGGCCCCCAGTGTATTCAGGGCAAGGCCCGTGGTCAGCAGCTTGACGTTGGATGCCGGCACGAGCCGCTCCCGGATGTCCAGCGCGGCGACGGTGTCCCCGTCCGCCCGGAGAGCGAAGACGCCTACCAGCGAATTGCGGAGCGGCTCCTGTGAGCGGATTTTGGCGATGGCCTGCTGCGCGGCGGTCCGGGGAATACCAGCAGTCGCGCTCCATCCCGTCAGGAGAAGCGCGACTGATATCAGGGAGATGTGTTTTCTCATTTGACCGCTTCCTTGACAGCGGCACTGAGCTTTTCGTAAAGGGCGTCCGTACGGGTCAGGACTTCCTTGCGGAGATCGTTGTAGTAAGTCTTCTTGGAACCTTCCACCTTGGCGTTGACCTTGTCGCGGAGTTCGTTGTAGAGGTCGATGGCCTCTTCCATCAGCTCACTGACGCTGCCATCGGTGACTTTGGGGTTGACGCAGGCGACGACGGAGCAGTCCTCGACAAAAGCGCTCAACACATACTCGATGTCCTTTTTGATATCACGAAGATTCATACCTATGATGATTTAAATTATACAGCTGCAAAGATACAACTTTTTTCAGATAAGCGCCGCCATTTCATCCACTTTCTCCCGGGCGGAGCAGAACAGTTTCCACTGGGCACGCGTCCGAACGAGGTTGTGCTCCGGATATTGGATCTTGTAGTAGGTGTCGCCGCCCAGGTAGTCGGTCAGGAAACGGACCGCCTGCATATACGGGAAAAGCGTCGCCGCGAACGGCAGGTTCTCCCGTTCCACCGGCGTGAGGAACGCGCCTGCCGAAGCGAGGTAGCCGCCCGCAAACGCCTTGAAAATCTCCATGTTGAACGAGACCTTGCCGAGGTCCGGATCGTCCTCCGCACCCGTGTTGGCCGCCGTGCGCAGGAAATCGCCGAAATCGGAGAACACGAACGAAGGCATCACCGTGTCGAGGTCGATGACGCAGAGGACGCTGCCGTCACGGTCGAACAGCATGTTGTTGACCTTCGTATCACAATGGCAGATGCGCTTGGGCAATACACCTTCGCGGTACATTCGCTCCGCCTTGCACATCTCCTCCTCGAGCGCCCGGATCTCGGAGACCAGGGACCGGACTTCCGGATCGGCCATCCGGCCCGCCGCGTCCGCCGCCACCGCTTCCCGCAACTGGCGCGAGCGCAGTTCCATGTTGTGGAAATCCGGAATCGTCTCCCCCAGGGTGTCGGGCAGGTCGGCGAGCAGCGCCTCGAAGCGGCCGAACGCCGACCCGGCGCAGCGGGCGTATTCGGGCGTCACGGCCTCGAAGGTCAGCGCATCGCGGATGAACACCGAGACCCGCCACCACTGCTTTCCATCGGTCCAGTAGCTTTTGCCCGTGGCGCGCTCGGGCAGGAAGCGAAGCACCTTCCGTTCGATGTCGCTTTCCCCGGCGGAGACCAGTTTCTCCCGGATGTGCCGCGTCACGCAGTCGATGTTGTGCTGCAGCAGGTCCACGTCCCGGAAGATGGACTGGTTGATGCGCTGGAGCACGTAGTTGTCCGGTCCGTCGGTCTCGACCAGGAAGGTGTCGTTGATCAGGCCGTTGCCGAGCGGCCGGATGCCGGTCACCCCGCCGCGGACGGAGAAGTGGCCGACAATCTGGCATAAATCCTGCGTGTCCATCGCGCTATTCTGCCAAGGCGTAACGGAATCCCTGGACGCGGTCCCAGGCGCCGCGGGTGAAATCGGGCACCTCGACCGGCATCGAACCGTTCTCGAGCGAGAGGCGCGACAGCGGGGCGACGGAGCACCACTCGGCCAGGTCGTACACGTCCATATCGAGCGGCAGGCCGTGGCGCAGGCAGTACACGAGACGATAGTCCATGATGAAGTCCATGCCGCCGTGGCCGCCCACCGACTTGGCGAGTTCCTCGAATTCGGGGGTCAGGATGACGTTGCGGTAACCGGCCTGCAGGGCCTCCATCTCGGCGTCTCTGTAGGATTTCTCGCCGGCGGGTTCGTCCGTGCGCAGGCAATATTCGCTGACCGGATATTTGGAGGCATAGCCCTCGGTACCGACCACCTGATACATGCGGCTGTAGGGGCGCGGCGTCATGACGTCGTGTTCGATGAGGATGGTCTTGCCCTTCTCGGTGCGGATCAGCGTGGAGGTCTCATCGCCGTTCGCGAATTCCTTCACCTCCTCTCCGTAGCGTTCGGAGGCGATCTTGGCGCCGTTGAACGACTTGGTGTCCATCGAGACGAGCGTGGTCATACGGTCACCGCGATGGATGTTCAGCACCTGGCAGACCGGGCCGATGCCGTGGGTCGGATAGACATCGCCGCGATGCTTCCGGTTGTAGTCCATACGCCAGTCGTTCCAGTACTCGTCCCAGTAGGGATCGAGGTTGTGGCAATAGGCGCCCTCCACGTGGATCACTTCGCCGAAGAGGCCGCGCCGGGCCATCTCGAGCGTGGTCATCTCGAAGAAGTCATAGACGCAGTTTTCGAGCATCATGCAGTGCCGGCGGGTCTTCTCGCTCTGGTTGATCAGGCCCCAGATCTCGTCCAGGTCGAGGGCGGCGGGGACCTCGATGGCCACGTGCTTGCCGCATTCCATCGCATACATCGCGATGGGATAGTGGTGCATCCAGTCCGTGCAGATATAGACCAGGTCCACGTCCGACTGTTCGCAGAGTCCCTTCCAGGACTCCTCCGCGCCGCTGTAGGTTCCGCTCGCGGCGGGTTTGCCCAGGGCTGCAAGAGCGGCCTGGCCGTCCTCGACGCGGTCGGGAAGCAGGTCGCAGAGCGCCACGATCTCGGCGCCCGGGACCCTGGCGAGGCGGCTCACGGCCGAACTGCCGCGCATGCCGATGCCGACGATGCCGATGTGGACGGTCTCGAGGGGCTCGGCCGTCAGGCCGATCACATCCTGCTGTCCTGCCGGACGGACCGGAACGGAGGTCTTGAGCACGCCGGCAGGCTTGCCGCAGCCGGCGGCCAGCAGGGCGGCCGCGGCGAAGAATACGAAGAGTCTTTGTCTCATATTGGTTCTATTATTTCTTCAGTTCGTCCGGGGCGTCTTTCGTGCCCATATCGACGGCGCCGGCGACCTTGGTGTACAGGTCGCGGATGGTACCCGGATCAAGCCGGCTCTCCGGCCGGAAAGCATCGCTGTTCATATAGTCGAGCACGGAAGCGTAGAGCTGCCGGGCCACGATGCGCTCTTCGGGATTGCTCGTGAGGTCCATCGAGGTCACGAGGATCTTGCCGCCGAGCACGTCCGCTTCGAACATCATCCCGCACTTGCGGCTGAGGAACCAGGTATCGATCGTATAGACCAGCGGGACGAAGCCCTTGGGGAAATCTGCCATCAGCATGGGCTGGG
The DNA here is from genome assembly GCA_016290835.1 of Bacteroidales bacterium. Taxonomy (GTDB): domain Bacteria; phylum Bacteroidota; class Bacteroidia; order Bacteroidales; family UBA932; genus Cryptobacteroides. The sequence continues at coordinate 14,715 of JAEEVG010000004.1, forward strand.
CGTTGTTGATGAGCTCCCACCACTGGATGTCGGAGTGGTAGTCCGTGGGGAAGGATCTGAATACCGGATGACGGTCGTTGAGCCAGATACCTGTGGTGTGGGGCGGATTCATCTTGAACCAGGAGGTGTTCCAGAACACGGGGGTGAAGCTCTGCTTGATCTCGTTGCCGTAACTGATCTTGCCGGCGGCCAGGAGCAGGACCTTCCCGCCCTTGCGGAGCACTTCCTCCGCCTCTTCGTCCAGGGTCTCTTTCACCACGACATCCCCGACCTGCGGCTCGACCTTCTCCGGATAGACCCAGAAGTCCCAGTCGTTGACGAACTCCGTACCGGCGAGCGCCACTTCCAGGTTGTACCGGCCGGCCTTCGTGATGCCCTTGAGCGGCCAGGAGATGAGGCCGAGCGGCTGGCAGTTGCCGATTTCGAGGTCTTTCCTGCCGAGGGAGCCGGAAGCGACGACCTTCCGGTACTGATCGGTGATCCTGTAGGTTACTTCCACCCCGCGGAGCGGTTCGGCTCCGAAGTGGGCGGCCTGCATCTCGGCCCGGAGGGTGTCGGCATTGGTGAACACGAATTTCTCCATCCGGGCCAGGGGCACGGTCGTGTTGCAGAAGCGCCGCCACTGCTCCACCGAGATGTACTCCTTGGGATCGAAGAACACGTCGGTCACGCCGACCAGCGCGGAGCCCTGTCCGGAATAGTCGTTGAGGCTGAGGAGCTGGAATCCGGCATAGCCGTCGGTGCGCAGGTGTTTCTCGAGTTCGTGTTTGTACATCAGGGCCTGCAGCTTTCCGGAGGCCATATAGAAATCGTGGCCCCGCTCGCCCAGGTCGTTCTCTTCGAGGATTTCCTTGAAGATCTCGAAATTGAGGGCCTTGTTCACGCCGGTGTACTTGCGGATCTCGTTGAAATCGGGGAACACGCACCACTGGCCGGTCTCGTGGGAGAGGAAGGGCCCCCGGCTGAACCCGATGTTGCGGGCATAATCGGACAGGGATTCCGGACGCTGGGTTTTCCAAGTAAGGCCGCGGGCGAAGCTGATGGTGTATTGTCCGCCGACGCCCCAGCCGGTCGTTCCGGTGTAGACCCGGCGGGAATCCCGGGCCATCCAGTGCTCAAGGAACTGATTTTCCCAGGCCATGAAATTGCCGGCAGGTTCGTTGCCGCTGGAGAGGAGGCAGTACGAAGGAGAATTGCCATAATAATGCTCCATCCGGGAGGTCTCGCGCATCAGGTAGTCGTCAACCGGCTCTCCCTCACCGAGTTTCACGCCGTGGTTCGCCCAGGCGGGGCCTTCGGGCTGGAGGTAGAACCCGATCAGGTCGGCCGCTTCGAAAGCGGCTTCGGGCGGGCAATAGGAATGATAGCGCATATGGTTGAGACCATAGGCGCGGCAGATTTCGAAGACGCGGAGCCAGGAATCCAGATCCATGGGCGCATAGCCGGTGTCGGGGAAGCAGCAGTTCTCCACCGTGCCCCGGAGAAGGGTCTTTCGGCCGTTGATGTAGAAGTATTTGCCTTCGATGGTGAACTCCCGCATGCCGAAACGGACCTGCCGGTCATCCTCCCCGGCGCTGGTGGAGAGTTGGGCGGAGAGCCGGTACAGGTTGGGGGTGAATTCATCCCAAAGCAGCATGCCCTCGCCCATCGGAAGGATCATCGAGAATTCGGTCTCCCCCGCCTTCACCGCCACGGAAGCCGTGACGGGACGGACGCTGTGCGGCTTTGTGCTGTTGTATGCCTCCGCGGAGAGCGTCACCTTGGCGGAAAGCGACTTCTCCGAACGGATCTTCATCTTTACCTCGGCCTGCCTCGCCCGGATGTCGGGATAAATCTGGATGTCGGAGAAATAAGTCCTGGGGGTCGAGCGGAGTTCGATTTTCCCGACGATGCCGTTCCAGTTGCCCTGGGTCTGGTCGGATACGCTGTGCGAATCCTTCCCGGGGTTGTATTCCGGCCGGAGGGTGTTGTCGATGGCGATGGCGAGGTGATGGGTGCGGCCCGGCTTGACAAACGCAGTGATGTCATACTCGTGCGGCGTATTGAGCGAGGCCTCGCTGCCCACCCGCTTGCCGTCCACCCAGAGTGTGGTCTGGATGTGGGCCCGCTCGAGGAACAGCACGACGCGCCGGCCCTTCCAGTCAGCAGGCACGGCCACGTCCTTGCTGTACCACGCAAGACCTTTGTAATACCGGACGGGGGTCAGGAAGAACGGGAACTTGACATTCCCTTCCCGGCGGTACTTCGCCATGGAGGGGCTCCGGTAGTAGGTGCTGTCGTAGATGCTGCCGGTCCATTCGGTGTTCGCGGTCACGATGTCGCCTTTGAGCCGCTGGGGCATGGAGGCGGGAAGCAGGATCTTGTCCGCAAGGGGCTTCGAAAATACCTTGCCGGCAATCCCGGTCTCCTGCGGGTCGGTCTGGAAGGCCCACTCTCCCGACAGGTCGATGGCCTGCTGGGCGAAGAGGCCCGGTGAGGAGAGCGCCAGCGCAGTGAGGATCAATACTAACTTTTTCATCTATTTATCATTACTCTTTTTTAAATCCCATTTTCTTGCTCGCCCATTCGATGAAATACTTCATGTTCGGGCCGTCCGTATGGCCGCCGTCGTGCTGGCGCCAGGCCAGTTCTCCGTCCAGCAGGCCGGTGAGCACCGGCGGCATGGGCTCTTTGCGGTAGTCATTGGACAGGCCGAGATCCTTCGCGCCGAGCAGCTTGAAGACCTCGCCCGCCGCCACGGTGGCCTGCCAGCTGCCATACTGGTCCAGCCACTGGGCATCCCCCTTCTCGGGCACGCCATAACTGATGAACACCAGGCGCGGGGCGCAGAGCGCGATGAGTTCGTGGGAGTCCACGGGCAGCATCCCGGCATTCCAGGGGCCCGTCTTCGACTCGACCGCGCAATATTTGATGTAGTTGCCGGCCATCCAGTGATACTCTCCGGAACCGGCGAGATTCTCCAGGCCCTCGCCGAAAAGACGGCGGTGCAGGGTGGCGCCGCCCTTGCCGGAAGAACCGATGAGGCCCATATAGAAGCGGTCCTCGAACGCGAGGGTCACCAGGGCCGCCTTGCCGTAGCGGGAGACACCCTCGATGCCTACGTGTTTGGCGTCCACGTCCGGATCGGTCTCGAGATAATCCAGGCCGCGCGCGGCACCCCAGGCCCAGGCACGCAGCGACCCCCAGTCATCCGGCTTGCGGGGCTGGCCCTTGTTCGTCAGGCCGATGATGCCGCGGGTCAGGCCCGCTCCGTTGTCCGCCTGGATGCTGCCGGGATCGATCATGACATAACCCCAGCCGGCGGCGAGGAGCTGCTGGTTCGACGGCGGATCCTGGCCGGGCGTCTGCTGGGCCGGACGTGCGAAGGCCGCGAAAGGATTGGCCGGCTCGAAAGGCTGCCAGGCCGGATATTTCTTCATCAGCGCGGCCGTCTCGGGATCATTCTCCAGCAGGCGGCGCAGGACCTTGTTGATGACGGCCATATCGGCGGCGCCGGGCTTGACGGGATTCGGCAGATTCGCTCCGCCGAACATCATCAGCACGGGCACCGGTCCCTTGGCATTGGCCGGCGTGACGACGACCATCTTGATATCCACGTTGATCGAAGGGCAGGCGGAATTGTCCACATGGCCCCGGAGCTGCTTCGCCTTGACCCGGGTCATGCCGACGGTCTCGATCTCCTCGGCCTCGACGATCCAGGTCACGCCCGGGACGTTGTCCGGGACGCGGCCGTACACCTCGCTCTCAAAACCCTCGACGATCTCCGGCCGGCGAACCTCCCACCATTGCCTGGCGGTGCTCACTTTCCGGCCCGCGTTCGTCCGGAGAATCTCCGGAAGGACCGGGTAGGGGTTGGCCTTGCTTTCATCGTAATTGGCGGCGTGCGGGCTGTTCTCGTCCGCATCGAAACTGTGCCGGATGGATTTGATGCCCAACTGGTCGAGCATGTTCTGGTGGTCCTGCTGGGCCGTGAACGTGACCGGCTCCTGCGCAAAAGAGGCAGCGCAGAACAAACAGCCGGCGAACAAAAGGAAAAGTTTTTTCATATCAGCTTATTAAAAACTCCTACTAATTTAGTCAATATTTATGACTATCTTTGGATTCATAACCACATTATTACAAGAAATGAAACGGATTGCCTTTTTTGTCTTGATGCTGGCGGCCTTTTCTGCCGCCGCGCAGCAGCGGAACAACGTCGTCCCGTCTTTCGAGGGGGCCGTTGAAGACTTCAAACCGAACATTACCAACCAGCGTGGACGCCAATACCCGATGGTGAACTCGCAGGGCGCCGTCCGCGCCCAGCTCCGGGCTCCGCAGGCCAGCTCCGTCCAGCTGGACATCGGCGGCCGGCGTTACGAGATGGTCAAAGATGAAAACGGGGTGTGGACCGGCACCTCCGCTCCGCAGGATGTCGGATTCCACTACTATCAGCTGAACGTCGACGGGGCTTCGGTGCCCGATCCCGGCACCATTTATTTCTACGGCGCCGGCCGTTGGGGCAGCGGCATCGAGATCCCTTCGGCGGATATGGATTTCTGGCAGGTCAAGAATGTGCCGCAGGGTGCCGTGGAAGAGAAATACTACTGGTCCAAGGCCACCGAGAGCATGCGCCACTGCTTCGTCTACCTGCCTGCCGAGTATCAGAAGAACCCGAACAAGAAATACCCCGTCCTGTATCTGCAGCACGGCAATGCCGAGGATGAGAACGGCTGGTCCGCCCAAGGCCACACCGGCCAGATTCTGGACAACCTGATCGCCGCGGGCAAGGCCGTTCCCTTCATCGTGGTGATGGACTATGGCCAGAGCCAGAACATCCACCTGGTCGGCCAGTATGCGCCCCAGCAGCCCGCACAGCCGGCTCCGCAGCCCCAGCAGGGCCGCGGCGGCGCCCGCGCCACGGGTCCCGACGCCTTCCAGGTCGTCCTGATGACCGATATCATCCCGATGGTCGAGAAAGAGTACCGCGTCATCGCCGACGCGCAGCACCGTGCGCTGGCCGGCCTGTCGATGGGCGGCATGCAGACGCGCCGGATTACGGTCGCGAACCCCACGACCTTCGCCTATGTCGGCCTGTTCAGCGGCGGCACCGTCAGTGTGGAGGATGTGCAGGGAGCCGTCGGCTACAAGCAGACCAACAAACTCGTCTTCATGAGCTGCGGAAGCAAGGAGAATCCCCGGGTCATGGAAGCGGCAGAGAGCCTCAAGGGCATCGGTGTCAATGCCGTCGGCTATGTCTCAGAAGGCACGGCCCACGAATGGCACACCTGGCGCCGCAGTCTCTACCAGTTCGCCCAGCTGCTCTTCAAATAAAGCGCCGGATCAATAATACCACGGCCGCGTGGCGACGCTCCGGATTCCGGAGCCGTCGTCCACGTGGCCCAGTATGCGCCGTACGGAGAGTGGCTGCCGGTCATAGAAGTCTTCCCCGTCCGGGGTCAGCGAGCTGATGCGCACCACCTGCGAGGAGTGGATGATCTTCCGGTCCCCGTAGTACATCGCCACGTGCGCGACCACCATCCGTTTACCCGGCGAGGCGGGGGTACCGTAGAAAAGCAGGTCGCCCGGGAGCATCTTGTCGAAATCATACGGGACTTCCTCCCCGGTGTAGATCTGCTCGCGGGCGTTGCGCGGAAGCACGATGCCGCACTGGCGGTAGACGAACTGCGTGAAACCGCTGCAGTCGAAGTGCTTGATGCTCGCCCCGCCCCACATATAGGGCGTCCCGACCAGGCGCCGGGCCGTCGCGAGGAGGTTCTCCCGCGTGGCCTCGCGGGTGCGGACCCATTCCCCGAAATCCATCACGTCATAGGCACGCGCCCAAGCTTCCCGGCCGGAGGGCAGGTATACCTGTACCCAGCCCCGGATGCCCTGGGTCCCCTTCCGCACCAGGTCGCCCAGGGTGAAATCACACACCCGGTCCGCGTTCATCGAAGGCGCGGCGAAGAGGTGCGTGTATTCCGCGGAGCAGATATATTTCGGGGCTGCGATCCAGGCGTCCTTGCCCGCCTCATCCATAAAGGCGATGTTCAGTTCGGTGGTCCAGACGTCCTTGTAGTCGGGTGCGTCCACCTGCCGCCAGTAGCGCTCGGCGCCCTTCACGCGCAACACCGTGCCCATCAGGCACTGGGTCTCGTTGCTGGACTCATAGTCGGGCTTGAGGCGCAGGAAGCAGGAGGAGGAGTTGACGACGGCCCACTGAGGCCCGTCCCAGGACTGGGCAGCGGCCCCCAGGGTCCAGAGGGCGAGAACGGAAAGGAGAAGGATTCGTTTCATATCTTCAAAAGGTTACTCCACGCAGACCCGGTGGATCATCACGCAGTTGTTGGAAGCGGCATTGTAGCGGTAGCCGGGCGTTCCGGAATTGTAGATCCGCAAGGCGCAGCCGCCGGTGCGGTCGCGGCCCAGGGCCCCGGAAGGGTCGGTCCAACTCAGGGAGAGCCTGGAAGGCAGCTCCTCGCTGACCTGCAAGGGTGTCCGCTCGGACTGCGTGGCGGCCTCCAGGAGCAGGGTATTGCCCTTCACGGACACGGTCAGGCTGCTCTTCGGCATGAAGGCTGCCGCCAACATTCCTCCCGTCAGGGCTTCCTTTTCTTCCCCGGTGAAGCGGTAGAGGGTCCAGAGGGTGCCGTTGGTCGTGGCCGGGATGCGCTCGATGCGCACGCCGTAGCCGCTGCGCTCCGCAGGATTGTATTTGATCAGTACGTCGAGGTAGCAGCCGCTGCCGCCGAAACCCTGGCCCTCCACCTTGCTGGAGGAATAATCCAGGGTCAGGGCCATGTCGCTCCGGTCTCCCTGAGGGGCATAGACCAGCAGCGGCGGCGTGGGCCGGCGATTGTTGTTGCACAGGCCCCAGCGGCCGTCGGAGCCGTTGGACCCGATGCCCCAGAGCCAGGGATCGGGACTTCCTTCGGGATTGTCGTAGAACCAGCGTCCCCGGGTGGTGCGGGGATCTTCCGTGGCGATGAAGACATTCTTGAAGTCAGTCTCCAGGGTCTTCGTTTTGACGTCCCGGGTGCGCACGGCGCGGGCGGTTTCCACTACATACGGCACCTCGCCCTCCGGGCTGAAGGCATATTTGGGGCTGATGATGGCGCAGAGGCGGCAGCCGACATCGTCCCCCGTGAGCGGGTAATCCAGGAAGGGATCGTCCTCGAACAGGCCCTCCGCATCGCTGCGGGAAGTTCCGACGTGGATCATCTCCTCACCCCGTACCCGGTACCAGTCGATCCGGGACACGTCGCGATATTCGGGATGGTCCGTCGTATAGGAGATGTGGGCCTTGCCGTCGGCAAGCCGGATGGGCCCGTCCACGGTCAGGACCGGCGTCTCCACGCCCACGGGCCGGATGTGCAGGGTCACGCCCGCGCGGACCCCGTTGGGCAGCACGCAGGAGACCGGTGCATCCACGATGGCCCCGCTCTTGTTGGGACGGGCGCTGAGGGTCAGCGTGCCGGCGGCGGGGTCGGGACGGCCTTCCAGCAGGGAAGGATCATATTCCCAGCGGAGCTCCTGCAGGTTCACGGCCGAGAGGGGTACGGGAGCGGCGGAGAGCACCACAAGATTGCCCTCCCCGTTCTTGGCGGAGTCCAATTCGGTCCCGTTGAAACCTACCAGGAAGCGGTAAGGCAGGTTGGAATAGGGCTCCCATTCGGGGCGGTACTGGCCCTTTGGATCCCAGCCGTCATCTCCCTTGAGCAGGTTATAAACATTATATTCGTCCCCCACCTTGAAGGCCTTGAGGGCCTCGCCCTCGTATGCCACGGAGAGCTGCGGGGCGGCGGGACTGATCACGTACGGGCGTCCGTGCAGGGTGATGCCGTGCACGGCATAACGGGCCTCGTCCCGGACGTGGTTCTCCCACTCGACGGCCTGGATGCGGCCGGAGAAGTCGCAATCGATGAGGGCATAGATGGCCGAAGCCTGCGCGCCGTTGCCGGGCGAGGCGTTCTTCGCCAGCGAGAGGGTGGTCTCGGTCAACTGGGGCATGCCGACCAGCTTGCAGCCCAGCAGAACGTTGATGCCGCCCGCCGCGGCCCCGCTCCAGGTCGGATGGTTGCCGAAATGATGGAAGGTGCAGTCCTCATAGACATTGATCTGCCCGCCGAAAATGGAGTCGTCGGTGCACTGGAAGAGGCAGTCCTTGAAATAGGCGCGGCGCGGGGAGAAGCCCGCCATCATATTGAGGAAACCGATGAAATGCACATTGCGGAAGTACATCCGGTCGAGGTTGCGGGCGGCCCCGGTAAGCACCTCGGCGTGATTCTTCGAATCGATGCGCTTGGAGATGTTCTGCGAGGGGTCGCGCGGATAGACCAGGTCCTCCTGCGCGTAGTTGGCGATGGTGATGTTCTCGGCGTGGAAACCCGTGGACACGGCCAGGGTATACCAGCTGCCGGGGGCCCCCAGGCCCCGGGCGCCGCCCTCGCCGCGGTTGCCGCAGATGCGCACGTCCTCCGCGTCGTCGGTCAGGCCGATGAAGGAAATATTGTCCCCGATGATCGTCAGGCCCACGTTGGGCGGATCGATCACGAAGCCGCTGTCGTCGAAGGGGAAGCCCCGGCGGTAGGTCTCGTCGGTCCAGTACACGCCCGGGGCGATGTAGACCGTCGTGCCCGCAGGCAGGGTGAGGGTGCGCCGGTTCGCCGACAGTTCGCCCAGGGTCTGGAGCGTGGCGGCGATGTAGGGATTCTGGAGTTCGGCGGGCGTGGCGTAGGCATTCAGCAGGCGGTGCGTCTCGTCGAGTTGCAGCGAGCTGTAATCCTGGGCGAGGAGCGCCGTCCCCGACAGCAGGACGCCCAGCACGGACAAAAGAAGGAATCGGTTCTTCACTGGGATACGATATTTTGGTTCTTGGAGTAAAGATAAGGATTGTTTCCCGCAAATGCAAAAGCGGTTTGGCGGGGAGCAGAATAATCTTTATCTTTGCCCAGTCATGAAGAAACTGATTTATCTGTTGCTCGCGCTGCTGCCCGCGCTCCCGTCCGGGGCGCAGGGGCGCTATGCGCAATACCTCCCGCAGGTGGACTCCGCCCCCTTCATCGTAGTGGACAAGGAGCACTTCACGCTCACGCTCGTGGACGCGCAGGGCGAGCCCCTCAAGCAATATGGCATCTCCTGCGCCATCAACTACGGACCCAAGAAGGTCCGCGGCGACCACAAGACCCCGGAAGGGACCTTCAAAATCAACCAGCTGCTCAACGCCAAGGGCCTCTCCCACGACTTCAAGGACGGCAAAGGCCCCGTCAAGGACGCCTACGGCCCCTGGTTCCTGCGCCTGGACGTGCCGGGCTTCTGGGACATCGGCATCCACGGCACCCCCTTCCCCGAAAGCATCGGGACCCGGGCCACGGAGGGCTGCATCCGCCTGCGCAACGAGGATATCCTGGACTTGAAAGCGCAGGTCCAGGTCGGCACGCCGGTCATCATCCTGCCGGATCCGGTCTAAACGCAACGCGATTTCCCCTCCGCCTCGGGCCGCATCCCGGGGCGGAGTCTTTTTTCGCCGGAATGTAAAAAAACAATTAACAAAACGCACGCTTCCGCGTCTTTGTATCGAAAACGATTTGTGGAAATGAAAAAACTGCTCATTCTGTTCGTCCTGATCCTGCTGCCGCTGGCAGCCTCCGCTTCCCTTCCCGTCAACCAGACCGTCTCCAAAGCCCGCCTCACGTCCCTCATCTCCGAGATACGCGGCTACGACGGCGTGGAAGTGGTCCGGCTGGGCGCCCTGCCTACGGCCGCGATCAAGACGGTGCTGCGCGCCGCGGCACGTCGGGACGAAGATGCCAAAGAAGCGCTGAGACTGCTGCGAGGCGTCCGGCGCGTGTCCGTCCTCGATTACGAAGACTGCTCCCCGGCGGTGCGGGAACGCATCTCCGCCCGGCTCGACCGGGCCCTCGTCGGGAGCGAACTGCTGATGGAAGCCAAGGACGACGACGCCTCGATGCGCATATTCGGCGTCGTGGACGAGAAGACCGGAACGGTGCGCGACTTCGTGCTCCACTCCCCGGACGGCGGAACCCTGATCTGCATTTTCGGCAGCATCTCGATGGATGCCGTCAGCAAAGTCCTCGCCGATGACTAGCCAGGCATTCCAGGCTGCGTATCTCCCCCTCGCGGAGCGCTTCTGGCAGGTTGCCTGGTACATCCTGGAGGATGCCGCGGAGGCGGATGACGCCGTGCAGGAGCTTTTCCTGCGGCTCTGGGAGCGCCGGGATGCCCTGGACGGCATCCACAACCCCAAGGCTTACGGCCTCATCCTGCTGCGCAACCTCTGCCTGGACCGCCTGCGGCAGCGCCGGCGCCTCGAATCGGACGGAGACCTGCCGGAATGCGGGGCGCCCGGCCGCCAGGACGAGGCGGTGGACGAGCGGGAGCGGCTCGCCAAGGTGCTCGCCGCCGTCAAGTCCCTGCCCGAGCGGCAGCGGGAGGTCCTCACCCTCCGGACCCTCGACGGCCTCTCCTACGAGGAGATCGCCCGCCGGACCGGCCTCAAACCCCTCACCCTCCGCGTCCTGCTCTCGCAGGCCCGGAACCAATTGAAAAGAAAGTTATGAAGACCCTCGAAGAAATAGAGCTGCTCTCCCTCGAAGAGCTCGAACAGCAGGCGGTGCAAGCCGCACCGCCCGCACCGGAAGACCTGCAGCGGCGTCTGCGCGCGACCCTCGCCGCCGAGAAAGTACTGGCCGGGCAAACCGCCCCGGCACGCCCCCGTCCTGCCCGCTGGATTCCGTACACCGCCCTCGCCGCGGCCGCCTGCGCCGGGGTGCTCCTGGCCCTGCCGGGACGCGGCCCCCGGGACAGTTTCGATGATCCCTATCTGGCTTATGCAGAGGTGGAAAAGGCTTTCCAGACCATCTCCGAGAAGCTTTCCGGCGGCATGGAAATCGCCCGCGAAGCGGGTACCGCCGCCACCCTCCCTACCGAAATCCTCAACAAGACCTTATCCAAATGAAACGCATACTTATCCTGCTCGCAGCTTTGCTGCTCTGCCTGGGCGCAGCCGCCCAGAACGGCAAATCCATCTACCAGAAATATTCCGACGCCGAGCACGTCAGCGCCGTCTACATCTCCCCGGCCATGTTCCGCCTGATCGGGCGCATCCCCGACCTGGAGACCCGGGAGGGCAATGTCAACCTCACCCCCGTGATCCGCTCCCTGACCGGTATGTACATCCTCAACAGCGAGAACCCCGACATCAACGGTTCCCTGCGCTCGGAAGTCGAACGCTTCATCCGCTCGGGTAAATACGAATTGCTGATGGAGGCCAAAGACGACGGCGAAGCCGTCCGGATGTACACGGTCGGCAGCGAACAGATCATCAACGGCTTCGTGATGCTGGCAGCCCGGGCGGACGAAGTCACCTTCATCTGCCTGGACGGTCAGATGCCCCGCGAGCAGTTTGAAACCCTGGTCGCAGAGCAGATGTCGGACGGAGAGCCTAGCGCTTGACTTTCAGCTTGACCGGCGTGTCGAAGTGAGAAAGCTTCGGCAGTTTCTCATCTTCCCGGATTCTCGGCTTCTCCTCACGTTTGAGATCCTCCGGTGCGGGCATATCCGGGCAGGGCATCGCCCGCGGGGCCTCGCACTGGATGGTCCTGATCTCATCGGAACCTTCTGAAGGACGGGGCGTAATCACGACCTTGGAGGGGTTTTCTTTGTTTATCTTTTTCATTCTGTGGTGGAATTGGTGTCGAGTTGGACGGCGGTGGTGCCGGCCCGGGCCGCTTTCCGGGCGATGCGCTCGGCTTTCCGGGCGGCGCGGGCCGCTCTCCGGGCTGCACGGCGGCCCAGCTGGTAGGTATCGATCGCATCGATCGCGGACTGGAGATCGGACACATCGGTGATCGTCGAGATATCGCCCTGGCTGGTCAGCCACCGGATGGTATATTCACCGTAGGGGGTCTTGATATACCGCCAGATGTCGATACTGCCGCCGGACGTCATCTGCCGGAAGGTTTTCTCGTTGACAGCGCCTGCAAAGAGCTCGTTGCGTTCCGCGATGTGATGGTTGATGGAGGAAGCGATGATGGAACCGGTGTCGTAGGCGCGGATGATCTTGAGGGCGAGATCGTTGTCGCCGATCTTCTGGAAGAGCGAGGACATCTTCAGCAACTCCAGGGCATCGTCGCTGAGGGTAATCGACGCATTCGCGAAAATGATCCCGCTGTATTCCCTGACCAGACTGTCCGGACAGGCCTTCAGATTCTTGCGATGCTCGAGCAGGTATCGGGCGGCGGTACGCTCCAAGTGCAGGTATTCGGTCATATCGGCCACGTCCGCCATGTTGGTGGTCAGTTCGGAACGGACCAGATCCAGGGCGGCCCGGACATCCTGCTTATCCTGGGAGCGATCGATGATGCCCTGGACGAAGAAAGTGATCGCGATACCCAGGACGACGGATATGAGATTGCTGATAAAACTCGAGACGGATTCTTTCATGGACCTTGTCTGTTACTCGTAACGGAAGGCGCGGTAGGAATGCGGCGGGAGCGAAAGGGCCGTGCGTGACTGCGGGGCCGTGCGCATCCAGGGATTCGCCGGTGCGCTGACCGCTTCCAGCACGACCCCGCTTTCCAGGTCGGTGTACTGCTTCAGGGAGCCGCTTCCGACCAGCCGGACGTCGACCGGGGTGTCGTTGAAATTCTCCACGATCACGGTGTGGTTGTCATAGAGGAAGATACTGACTTTCGCAGGCCCCTCCAGGTAGAGATCCACATCCCGGCTGACGATGCGCCGCAGCTCGTTCAGCACGCCCTCCGGCAGGTCATAGAGATTGCCCGGGTCGTCCGGAACGGCCAGCACGTAGAGATAGCCGCCGGAGTATTTGGCCTTGTGGAGCAGGGGGAAGCCGGACACGCCGCCCGTCAGGGGCCGTCCGGCACTGATCACCTCCCAGCTGTCGTTGGTCAGGTAGCGGATCTGCGGGATGAGGATGTCCCGGTCGCTCTTGCCGTAGCGTCCGAAGTCGTTGACCAGGGCCTTGAGGTCCGTACAGCGCAGTTCGCAGATGTCCGCGATCTTCTCGGGAATGGCCTTGAGCAGGCCCGTGGTGATCACCACGTCGCCCCCGCTGCGCAGCTGCCGCTCCATCTTGGAAACGATATCCGGATCGGCGGCGGCCTGCTCGGTGAGCAGGACGGTCCCCCGCCCTTCCGGGAAACTGGCGTACATATCCATCGGCAGGCCGATCATCCCGAAATAATTCTGCAGGAAATCCTCGCCCAGGGAATGGTAGGGCTTGTAGGACCAGATGCCCACCGGCTCGCCCAGTTTGAGCGCGAGCTCGTCGGCCTGGCGGAGCACCACGTCCGCGATACGCGCCATCGTGGTGGGAGTAACCATCTTGCCGCCTTTCTGGAAGGGGGCCGTCATCGCGTCATAGTCCCAGCTCGTGCCCGAGCCCTGCCAAGGGGCGCGGAAACGGGGATTGAGCTTCACGTCCAGCAGCTGGTTGTAGGCGAAGAGCATCACGTCGCGGCCCTTGGCGATGGCCGTCAGGAAGAGCTGCTCGGCGTAGCGGTCCATGCTCATCGAGATGCCGCCGGAGTCCACCCAGCCGCCGCCGTTGCGCCCGTCCGAGATATGCTCGAAGTAGCGCATGATATTATAGCTCAGATAGTTCTGCAGGTGCTGCGCGCCGGAGGGGTCACGCGTCTCCGTGCCCGTCCAAACGCCGTCGAAAATCTTGGGGCCGTCCTCGAGGCTGAAGCCCAGACCCTGAAAATGGTCGTACCAGTTGGGATATTTGATAATGACCTTGACCCGCGGGTTCACGGCCTTGGCCGGGCCCACGACGAGGTTCTGCCCCGCCTCTTTGAGCAGGTCCAGGCGATACTGCGTCCAACTGCGCGCTCCCTTGGCCTCGATCTCCACGTCCTTCTTGCTGCTGGTGAAGAAGAAGTCGTCCAGCAGGAACTCGTCGAAGTGCCGGGCCGTGTGCTCCGCGATGCGGCGCACCATCGCCCGGTCCTGGGGATCGGAGTAGCTGAAAGTCTCGAATTCGTTGGCCTCGTTGATGGTGTAGGTGATGCCGCCGGCCACCTCCAGGCCCTGTTTCTTGAAGAAAGCCTTGGCCGCCTCGAGGGTCTCGTCATCTACGATCAGCAGGTCCCGGTGGGTCTCGAGGTATATCTTGTCCACGTCCAGCTGCTCGGAGATGGTCTTCCAGGTAGACGCCAGCCATGCGGGATCCTTCATCTTCTGCACCTCCTGGGCGCGCACATACACGGAAACCTTGAAACTCTTGTGATCGGCGCGGCCCGGGAACGCCGGCGCCAGCAGCAGGAGCATCGCGAAAATGCACAGAACGGACTTTTTCATCTATCGGCACAAATTGAGATAGCGAAAGATACGAAAAAGTTGGGAGGATACAAAAAAAGGCTATTTCAGTTACAGAGAAAAGGTCATCCGAGAAAAACAGTCAGCTTTGGGTCAAGCCCGGGATGAGGGGGATAGATCCTTCGCTTCGCTCAGGATGACACGGGGCGGGCAGACAGGCCTCCCGCGGCCTGCAGCGCGATTAGGAGGGCGGCGATCAGCGGGGCCCGACGAGGGCAGCGTTGAGGCTGAGGAGGAATGGCGGAGGATGCATCCTCCAGCCATGACGACGAAGACGCAGGACGGCGTCTGTCTGACGACGGTTAGACGGATCCGGAGGAGACGGCTAAAACGGAGGAGTCAGCCGTCCAGCAACTGAGGCGGTCAGCCCCCGCCGCCGGCCCGACGTCAGCGCGCAGGCCCGGGAGGCGCGGTCTGCCAGAAGGGAAAAGAGCCGGAGGCGCGGTCTGCCCGAGGAAAGAAAAAATAGCCAGGGGTATATACAAAAAAACCGCCGCATGTATGCGCCGGGAAGGGTATATGCTGAATATTGTCTTGTTGCGAAGTAGCGGGAGTGGGGCATGATCCCACGACCTCCGGATTATGAATCCGACGCTCTAACCAGCTGAGCTACCCCGCCGTACCGTTTGTTGAGATAGAAGGACTCGAACCCTCACTGACAGAGCCAGAATCTGTAGTGCTACCATTACACCATATCTCAATTTGGGTAAATCCCTCCGCCTCGCGGTTTTGGGACTGCAAATGTACAACACTTTTGGAAATTTGCAAAATTATTTTCTCTCAATCAGCACAATTGCCCAAACTTCACAACCCTCGCCCCGCCCCACGAAGCCCAGGTGCTCCGTGGTGGTGGCCTTGACGCTCACCCGCTCCGGCCCGATGCCCATCACCTCCGCGAGGGTTTGGCGCATCGCGGCGATGTGCGGGGCCAGCTTGGGAGTCTGCAGGGCGATGGTGATGTCGGCGTTGACCACGCGCCATCCCGCATATTCCGGAAGCGAGAGCACGGCGGCGAGAAGTTCCTTGCTGTCCACCCCCTTCCAGCGTTCGTCCGTGTCGGGAAACAGGTGGCCGATGTCTCCGAGGGCGAGTGCGCCGAGCAGCGCGTCGCACAGCGCGTGGATGGCCACGTCGCCGTCGGAATGGGCCACGAAGCCGGTCTGCGAAGGGACCCTGACCCCGCCGAGCCACATCGGCAGGCCGGGGGCGACGGCGTGCACGTCGTATCCTTGTCCTATTCTGAATTCCATATCACTACAAATGTAAAGAAAAATGGTTACATTTGTGAGTTATGGGACTATTTAATTTTTTCGGTGAGAACGAACACCGGGTATTCAACTACAAGCCGATTTACTACAATCCGGAGGAAGAAGAGCGCAAGCGCCGCTTCGGCGCCGTGGACGGCACCTTCGAGCGGGAGAAGAAAGAAGGCACCTACGTGCCCGGCTCCTACATCAAGGGCGCTTTCCGCGAAGGATCGCGCACCCGTACCCCGATGAAGCGCGTGCAGACCATCATCGGCATCATCTCGCTGCTGATGATCGTCGTGGTGCTCTGGTACATCGCCAAGTTCTACTCCCTGTTGTAGCGGAATGGGCAAACTCAAGGTTCTCCCGGCGCAGATTGCCAATATGATCGCTGCGGGCGAGGTCGTACAGCGGCCCTCGTCCGTGGTGAAGGAGTTGATGGAGAATGCCGTCGACGCCGGCGCGACGCAGGTCAACGTGGTCATCACGGATGCCGGCCGCACCCTCATCCAGGTCATCGACAACGGCTGCGGGATGAGTCCGGTGGACGCCGTGCTCTGCTTCGAGCGCCACGCCACCTCCAAAATCGCCACGGCCGAGGACCTGGAGCAGATCCTCACCTACGGCTTCCGCGGCGAAGCCCTCGCCAGCATCGCCGCCGTGGCGGAAGTGACCTTGCGCACCCGCCGTCCCCAGGACGAGACGGGCACGGAAGTGCGCGTGGGCGCCTTCGGGGAGACGAAGACCTCCACCGTGGCCGCGCCCGCGGGCTCCAATTTCATGGTGCGCAACCTCTTCTTCAACACCCCCGCCCGGCGCAAGTTCCTCAAGAGCGACAACGTCGAGTTCAAGCACATCCTCGAGGAGTTCACCCGCGTGGCCCTGACCCGGCCCGGGATCGGTTTCACCCTCTCCCACAACGGCCGCGACATCTACATTCTCAAGAAGGCCAAGTCCCTGAAATTCCGCGTGCTGGACCTGATGGGGAGCCACGTCGCCGGGGAGATCGTGGACCTCTCCGCCGAGACTTCGGTGGTGCGGATCAGCGGTTTCGTGGGCCGGCCCGATTCAGCCCGCAAGACCCCGGGACACCAGTACCTCTTCGTCAACGGCCGCTTCTTCCGCAGCGCCTACCTCCACAAGGCGGTGATGAAGGCTTACGAGGAGATGATCCCCGACGGGGTCACCCCCGCCTACTTCATCTTCCTGGAGGTCGATCCGCACAGCATCGACGTCAACATCCACCCCACCAAGACCGAGATCAAGTTCGAGGACGACGGGGTGGTGTTCCAGATCCTGTACGCCTGCGTCAAGGAGACCCTCGGGCGCAACAGTTTCGGCGCCAGCATCGATTTCGACACCGAGGGCGCCGTCCCCCTGCCCCAGCTCGGCCAGAGTTTCGAGCAGTACAAAGGCGTCTCGCGGCCCGTCATCGAGACCGACCCGGGTTACGATCCCTTCCGTGCCCCCGGCCAGGTGTCCGCAACCCCGCCGGGCCCTGCCCCCGCCGCTCCCTACGACTATAGCCGCCACATCGACAAGCACGAGGACTACGGCCGCCTCTTCGAGGAGAAGACCCTTCCGACCGGCCGCATCCTCATTCTCCAGGGAAAATACATCCTCACCCCGGTCGCGTCCGGCGTGATGATCGTGCACATCGGACGCGCCCGCGAGCGTATCCTCTATGAGCAGACCCTCCGGGCCCTGAGCCGCCAGGCGCACGTCACGCAGACGGCTCTCTTCCCCGTACAGGTGCCCGTGGGGGCGCAACAGCGCCTGCTCTTCGACGAGCACGCCGGCCTGCTTGCCGGCCTGGGCTTCGACATCACCCCCGCCGGGGAGGATGCCGTGGTGGTGAACGGCGTGCCCGAGGGCTACAGCTGCGAGCCCGGCAAGGTCGCAGAACTGGTGGGCGACCTCGTGTACGTGCTGTCCGAGGACAGCCAGGCCCTGCCGGAAATGATGCAGCAGCGGCTGGCGGAGAAATTCGCCACCCTGGGCTCCTCCCACGCAGACCCGCTCACTTCCCCGCAGGAAGCGCAGCGGCTGATCGACCGGCTTTTCGCAAGCGAGAATGCCGAATTCACCCCCGGCGGACGGCGCATCGTGAGCATCGTCGCCACCGGCGACATAGATAAACGATTCTGAAATGGCATACTACGAATACGACAACGGCCGCCGCGGCGGATTCCTCGCCTCGCTGCCGACCGTGACCAAGAACCTGATCATCATCAACGTGATCATCTTCATCGCGACCCTGATCAACGAAGACTTCATGATCCGGACCTTCGCCCTGTTCTACCCCTCTTCGGAGCTCTTCCGCTGGTGGCAGGTCGTCACGCATATGTTCATGCACGGCGGATTCTGGCACATCTTCTTCAATATGTACACGCTGCTGATCTTCGGCTGCGTGGTGGAGCGCTACCTCGGTCCCAAGAAGTTCCTGCTCTTCTACTTTGTCTGCGGCCTGGGCGCCGTGGCCCTGCATTTCGGGGTGGAGCATCTCCAGATCCAATCCTATATGGAAGGAGCGGCCCTCGGCAACACCACCGCCGTCCAGAACATCGCCATGATCCGGAACACCCCGACCGTGGGTGCCTCGGGTGCCATTTACGGTGTGCTGATGGGCTACGCGATGCTCTTCCCGGAGTCCAAGATGACCCTGATCTTCCCGCCCGTGACGCTCAGCGCCAAATGGATGGTGGTCGTCTTCGCGGCCATCGAACTCTTCACCGGCGTGTCGGGCCTGAACAGCGGCATCGCCCATTTCGCCCACCTGGGCGGCATGCTCATCGGCTGGCTGATAATCCTGTGGTGGCGCAAGCGCGGCATTTTGTTTGACCAGGACAAATTGTAGTCATGGACAGTGCACCCATCATCCAGCAGGCCGTGAAGGTCCTGCGCGAAGGCGGGGTGATCCTCTACCCCACCGACACCGTCTGGGGCATCGGCTGCGATGCCACCAACGAGCAGGCCGTCGCCCGCGTGTTCGAGATCAAGCGCCGCTCCGAGGCCAAATCGCTCGTGCTGCTGGCCTGCGACCTGGATATGGTCGCGAAGCACATCCGGCAGATTCCCTCGATCGCCATCGATCTCGTGGAGGTCAACGACGCCCCGATGACCATCATCTACCCGGGGGCGCAGTACCTGGCGCCCAACGTCGTGGCCGAAGACGGCTCCGTGGGCATCCGCATTCCGCTGGCCGAGGACAATCCCGCCGGGGCCTTCTGCCGCGAGCTGGTGTGGCGGCTGCGCCGTCCGCTCGTCAGCACCTCCGCCAACATTTCCGGCGAGCCCACGCCGGCCTCTTTCGCCGAGATTCCGGAGGAGATCAAGGCGGCCGTGGACTATGTCGTACCCAAGCCGTTCGGGGCCGGGGCGACGGGGCGTTCCTCCCAGATCATCAAGCTCGGTCTGGGCGGCGAGGTGGAGATTCTCCGGCCGTAGCGAAGGAATCTAATCAGAAAATTATCTAAAATAGTTGCGCAGTTAAATTTTTTAGCTATATTTGCTGAAAAATCACTGCGCCTATGAAACGCCTGACCAAAAAGGAAGAAGTCATCATGAGCCACTTCTGGGAGAAGGGGCCCCTGTTCGTGCGCGAATTACGCGAACTGTATCCGGATCCGAAACCGCATTTCAGCACGCTGAGCACCCAGGTCCGCACACTCCAGGAGGAGGGATTCATCGACCATAAAGCCTACGGCCCCACCTACCAGTACTTCGCCAAGGTGACGCGGGAGGACTACAAGCAGCGCTCGCTGGTGGGCCTCATCGACAAATATTTCGACAATTCCTACATCAATGCGGTATCCGCGCTGGTCAAGGAAGAGAAGATCTCGGTGGAGGAACTGAAGGAACTCATCAAGCTCATCGAAAAGGAGAAATAGCCATGCTGACCTTCCTGGTATATGAAGGCAAGGTGGCCGTGGTGCTGCTGGCCTTCTACCTGTTCTACCGTTTCCTCTTGAAAAAAGAGACCTTCCACCGCTTCAACCGGGTGGTGCTGGTGGGCACGGCGGTGCTTTCGTTCCTGCTGCCGCTTTGCATCATCACCATCCACAAGACGGTGGAGCAAGCCCCGGCAGACATCCTGGAATTGGTTGAAACGGTCGGCGGGGCGGCCGCCGGACCGGCTCCCGCAAGCAATGCCGTCGAGGCAGCCTCCGCCCCCTGGTGGCCTACGGCGCTGGTCCTGCTGTATTTCGCGGGCGTGGCCTGCGTGCTCGCACGGATCGTCATCTCCCACCTTTCCGTCGCGCGCATCATCCGGCGCGGAGAATACATCCGGGAAGAGGACGGATGCAAGATCATCCTGACGGATCGGGACATCGACCCGTTCAGCTGGATGCACTATATCGTATTGTCGCGGAAAGATTGGGAAGGGCCGCACGCCCCCATCCTCACCCACGAAAAGGCGCACATCGCCTATGGCCATTCGTGGGAACTGCTGCTGGTGGACGTCCTGTCGGTCTTCCAGTGGTTCAATCCTGCCATCTGGATGCTCCGCGCGGACCTGCAGGAGCTGCACGAATACGAAGCCGACGACGCGGTGCTGCGCAGCGGGGCCGACCTCCGGGATTATCAGTATCTGCTTATAAGAAAAGCTGTCAGCAAGAGCGGCTACTCGGTTGCCAACAGCTTTAATCACAGTATCCTTAAAAATCGTATTACTATGATGTCAAAAAACAAATCTTCGGCGCTCCGGGGACTGAGAGTCCTCTACGCCCTGCCGCTTGCTGCGGTCTGCCTCGCGGCCAACGCCCAGACGGTCATCGACTACAAAGGTAGTGATAATCCGCAAATAAACTACTATTCCGGCCCGACGGCCATCAACCTGCTGGTGATCCAAAACGGGAAGGATGCCGAGTATGTGGTCAACGGCGAAAGCGTCAGCCTGGAGGCCATCGGTGCGAAAGTGGATGAGGTCCGCGCCAAGGATCCTTCCGCTTATGTGAGCATCATCGCCGAATCCGATGTCCGGTCGGAAAAGATCCAGCAGGTGAAGGACGAACTCCGGAAGGTGAATGCCCTGAAAATCCAGTATACCTGCTTCCCGAAGAATGTGCAGGTCCAGCGGCGGCTTGAGCCGTCCGGAGCCGTCAGCAGCAGTCTCTCCGCCTATTCGAAAGCGGATGGCGACATCCAGATCCAGCTCACCGCGAACGACAAGCTGCTGTATGGGGGCAGTGACGGGAAGGCCATCGATCCGGACGACCTGTTCGCCCTGGCCAAGCAGGATGTCGAGAAGAACAACGGTGTCTCGTTCTATCTGATCGTTGACGACAGCTCTTCTTTTGGCGCCTATTCCTCCGCCGTCCAGACACTCTATTATGCCTTCAAATCCGTCCGGGAGGATCTGGCCATGAAGACCTACGGCAAGCCGTATGACCTGCTGAAGATGGACCAGCAGGACGAACTGATGGCAAAATGCCGGGCGAATATCTTCGAGGTTCGCTATTTGCTGTCGATGGTGAAGTAGACTGCCGTGGCGGCGACGACCGCGGCGGTTTCCGTGCGCAGGCGGCTATCGCCGAGCGAGACCGGAATCCAGCCGTGCTCCCGCGCCAGCGCCGCCTCCTCCGGACTGAAATCCCCCTCCGGCCCGATCAAGATAATGATATCATTTGACGGCAGCAGATGTTGAATCTGCTGCCGTTCAACGTCGTCAAAGCAGTAGCAGATGAGCTTCAGGGCCTCGGCAGGAGCCGAGAGGATAAAGTCCCGCACGCTCCGGGGCTCCTCGACCAGCGGAAAAGCCGCCTTGAGCGACTGCTTGGCCGCCGAAACCACAAGCCGCCGCAACCGCTCCGTCTTGAGCACCTTGCGCTCCGAACGCTCCCCGATCACCGGCGCGATCACATCCACCCCGATCTCCGTCGCCTTCTCCACGAACCACTCATAACGCTCCAGATTCTTGGTCGGACAGACGGCCATCGTCAGGTGGTAGGGATGCGCGCCGAAACCGTGGGTCCGCGTCAGGATGCGCGCCCAGGCGCTGCGGGGATCCGACAGCTCCAACACGCAAGTATAGAGCGTGCCGCGCCCGTCGATGATCGAAATCTCATCGCCCTCGCGGTGCCGCAGCACCCGCACGCAATGCGCCGACTCCTCCGGATCCAGCCGGATCTGCGCATCCTGGATATCGTCAGAGAAAAAAAGTTCCATAGACAGTTTTCTATTTAAAGAGGGCCTTGACCAGCGCGGGCACGTCCGCGACCTTCACGACGCGGATGCCCTCGGGCCGGGCCTCCACCTTGGCGAAAGACGAGACGAAAATCCGCGTGAAACCCAGCCGGGCGGCCTCCTGCACGCGGCGGTCGAGCTGCCCTACCGGACGGATCTCGCCGCTCAGGCCCACCTCGCCGGCAAAGCACACGTCCGCGGGAATCGCAAAATCAAAATTGGAAGACAGCACGGCGCAGATGACCGCCAGGTCCACCGCCGGATCGCTCACCCGCAGGCCGCCGGCCATGTTCAGGAAGACGTCCTTGGCGCTGAGGTGGAAGCCGGCGCGTTTCTCCAGCACCGCCAGGAGCATATTCAGCCGCCGGGCGTCGAAGCCCGTGGCGCTGCGCTGCGCCGTGCCGTACACGGCCGAACTGACCAGCGCCTGCACCTCGAAGAGCAGCGGTCGCGTGCCGTCCAGCATGGCCGCGATGGCCGTGCCGCTGAGCCCCTGCCCGTGCATCGGAATCAGCATCTCGGAAGGGTTGGCAACCTCCCGCAGGCCCGTCCCGGTCATCTCGAAGACCGCCAGTTCGGCGGTAGAGCCGAAACGGTTCTTGATGCTCCGCAGGATGCGATAGGAACTGCGGTTCTCGCCCTCGAACTGCAGCACCACGTCCACGATGTGCTCCAGGATCTTCGGACCGGCGATGTAGCCGTCCTTGGTGATGTGGCCGATCAGGATCACCGGCACGCCGCTGTCCTTGGCGAAGCGCAGCAGGGCGGCGGCCACCTCGCGGATCTGGCTCACGGAGCCCGGGGCGGAGTCCACGGACTCGGTGTACATCGTCTGGACCGAGTCCACGATCATCAGAGCGGGCTGGAGGGCCTGGGCCTCCGCAATCACGGCCTCGATCTGCGTCTCGCAGAAAATCAGGCAGTTGGAGTCGTCTCCGCCCAGGCGGCGCGCACGCAGGCCGACCTGCCGGGCGCTCTCTTCGCCCGTGACATAGAGGGTGCGCAGGCCGCTGCACATCAGGGGAATCTGCAGGCTGAGGGTGGACTTGCCGATGCCCGGTTCACCGCCGATCAGCACCAGCGAGCCCGGCACCATCCCGCCGCCGAGGATGCGGTCCACCTCCCCCATTCCGAGGGAAATGCGCGCCTCCTGCGAATAATCGATTTCGCGCAGTTGCTGGGGCCGGCGCGCGGCAGGGGCCGCCGGACGGGTCGCAGCGCCGCCCGAGGGGCCCTTCTTCGGCTCCACCGGAGCCTCCACCATCGTATTCCACTCCCCGCACGCGGGGCAGCGCCCCATCCACTTGGGGCTCTCATTGCCGCACGAGGTGCAATAAAAAACCGTCTTCGCTTTCGTAGCCATACGGATACAAAGATACGAAAAAAGAGAGGAAAAGACAGGCTCAGCGCGGGAGTTCGAAGACTTCCATCTCGCGGACCTGGCCGGATTCGAGTTTGAAACGGAGGGCGGTGCGCACGACTTGCCAGCCCTGCACGCCGGCGGCGCCGGGATTGATGTAGAGGAAGTCGTAGCGGCGGTCCTGCATCACCTTGAGGATGTGGGAGTGGCCGCAGATGAACACGTCGGGCCGATAGCGCTCGATCAGGGCCTGGGCGCGCAGGTCATAGTGCCCCGGAGAGCCCCCGATGTGGGTCATCAGGACCTTCAGGCCCTGGACTTCGAGATACTGGTGGGCGGGGTACTCGCGGCGGATGTCCTGCCCGTCGCAGTTGCCGCACACCCCGACGAGGGGCTTGAACGCGGCGATCGAATCGGCAAAGGAGAGTCCGCCGCCGAAATCCCCGGCGTGCCAGATCACCTCCACCGGCTCCAGGAACTTGCGGAAAGGCTCGCTGAAGACCCCGTGGGTATCGCTGATCAGCCCGACGTACATCCGAGGTTACTTGCCGGCGATATACTTCTCCCAGTCCCAGGCGGCCTTGAGCGTGTCGTCAAGGCTGCGCTCCGCCTTCCAGCCGAGTTCTTTGCCCGCCAGGGACGGATCGGCCCAGATGGAGACCACGTCGCCGGGACGGCGCGGGGCGAACTTCCAGTTGAGCTTGAGGCCGTTGACGCGCTCGAAGGTGTTGATGAGTTCGAGCACGGACACCGGGCGTCCGGTGCCGATGTTGAAGATCTCGTAGCCGGCCTTCATCTGGCCGTCCAGCATACGCGTGACGGCGCTGACGTGGGCCTTGGCCAGGTCCACGATGTCGATGAAGTCGCGCAGGCAGGTCCCGTCGGGGGTCGGATAGTCGTTGCCGAAGACGGACAGGCAGGCGCGCTTGCCGATGGCGGTCTGGGTGATGAAGGGCACGAGGTTGTTGGGTACACCGCGCGGGAGCTCGCCGATCAGGGCGCTGGGATGCGCGCCGATGGGGTTGAAATAGCGCAGGGCGATGCCCTTGATCCCGGGATAGGCCTTCACGCAGTCGCGCAGGATGTCCTCGCACATCGTCTTGGTGTTGCCGTAAGGCGAGGTGGCCGGCTGCCGGGGTGTCTGCTCCGTGACCGGGAGGTCCTCCGCCTCGCCATAGACCGTCGCGGACGAGGAGAAGAGGACGTTGCAGCCGCCCCGCTCCTTCGCCGTCTCGAGGATGTTCACGAAGGAGAGCAGGTTGTTGCGGTAGTACTTGAGCGGCTCCGAGACGGACTCGCCCACCGCCTTGAAGGCGGCGAAGTGGATCACGGCGTCGATGGGATACTGCGCGAAGAGCGCATCCACGGCCTCCTTGTCGCAGAAGTCCATCCTGACCAGCGGGAGGGTGCGCCCGAGAATCTGGCAGACGCCCCGGTAGTTGGTCTCGTCGCAGTTGGAGAAGTTGTCGGCGATGACCACGTCATAGCCGGCCTGGGACAGCTCCACGGTCACGTGGCTGCCGATGAATCCGGCGCCGCCGGAGACAAGTACGGTTTTTTTCATATGCTCGGTTTGTATTAATCTTTCCAGTCTTTGTAGGGGTGGCGGATCAGGCAGGAATTATAGTAGCGCCTGTCTCCGGTGACCTCCGCGCCCAGCCAGGCGGGACGCTCGAAAGGCTCGTCCTCCGCTCCCAGTTCGATCTCCGCCACCACCAGCCCTTCGTTGTCTCCGTGGAACACGTCCACCTCCCAGGTATGCCCGTCGGGGGCGGGCACCAGGCAGCGGGTCTTGTCGATCCGGCCCGGCTCGCAGAGGCGCAGCAGCAACTCCGCTTCCACCGCAGAGATCTCCTTCTCCCACTCGAAGCGGGTCAGGCCCTTCGCCGGGCCTTTAACCGTGATATAGCCCTTGTCTCCGCGCACCCGGACCCGGACCGTGCGGCCCGGAACGGAGCACAGGAAGCCCTGCCGGATACGGCTTTCGCCGGAAACCTCCCTCTGGAAGTCCCCGGCGACCAGGAATTTACGTTCTATTTCCTGCAGCGGCATCTCCTAGAGATCCAGCAGGAGACCGATTGTCAAAGTACGGGCGTCGCTCCGTTCCGCAGGGAAAAGCGGCGTCAGGCCATAGAGGACGAAGAGTCCGAGAGAACTGTAGGAGACACCGGCCTCGACCGTGGCGCGGAAACGATTGAACATCGGGGTGACATCCTGACGGTTCTTCGGGGAGCGGTATTTGGAATAGCCGCTGAGCAGGTACTCGGCGCTGGCACCCGCAAACACGCGGGCATCGCCCACCTTGTAGGTAATGCGCAGGGGGACTCCGATATAATTGCCGTGGATCTTGGACTTGCGGCCGTTATAGTCCGGGGTTTCCGTCTTGATGGAATAAGGCAAGTAAGCCTTACCGGAGCCAGTCGGAGTGGCGTCTAAAAAAGTGTAGATATACGGAATTTCCCGGAACGTCCATTGGGAATCCCGCAGGGTGAAGTCCATGAAGGTCCAGCGCAGGCCCAGGCTGACATCCCAGCTCCCGCCGGGCTTGGAGAAATGCACCGCGGCCATCTCCAGGCCGTACACGAAGTTCTTGCCGGTCCGCGTGTCCAGGAAATCGGGACGTCCGGGATAGTCCCAGGCACCCTTGTAGTTGACACCGGTCAGCGCCGTCCAGCCGAAATACATCGGCAGGGCGAACTCCAACTCCGCCTCGACCGCGGCATCTTCCCGCGAGAGACTGATCTGATTGATATCCAGGTCCAGATCCTGGGCCAGCGCTCCCGTGCAAATGGCGGAAAGAGCCAGTAAAATAAACAACTTCTTCATACGAACAAAGATAGGAAAAAATCAGAACTCCAGCTCGCGTCCGCGGTAGAAATCCAGCAATTTCGTCTGGTAGAGGCACTGGAAGCGGGCCTGGATGTGCTCGGACTCCGCCCGGAGCCAGCTGTTGCGCGCATCGTTGTAGGACGCCACATCGGCCTTGCCGACTTTGTATTTCTCCTCGGTCAACTCGTAATGCTGGCGGGCGCTCGCGGCACTCTCCCGGCTACCGGCATAGCGCGCCTGGGCCGTGACCGCGTTGTAATAGGCCTGCTGGATCTCCTTGTAGAGGGCTTTCTTGGTGCTCTCCAACTGAATCTCCTGGCCCTTGAAATTGAGTTCGGCGTTGCGGATGTTGTTGCGGATGGAGAATCCCTGGAAGATGGGGATGCTCAGCGACAGACCCACGTACTGGCTGAAATTGTTGCGAAGCTGCTCGCCGAACGGAGCGGCCTGCACCTTGGAATTGGTGTAGTAGTTGGAGCCCAGGCCGCCGCTGAGCGAGATCGACGGCAGGCGGGCGCCCTTGGCCCGGGTAATGGCCAGCTTGGCG
This sequence comes from Bacteroidales bacterium, assembly GCA_016290835.1. Taxonomy (GTDB): domain Bacteria; phylum Bacteroidota; class Bacteroidia; order Bacteroidales; family UBA932; genus Cryptobacteroides. Next base: position 41,224 of record JAEEVG010000004.1, read on the forward strand.
TAGTCCAGATTGATTTCGGCCGCCTCGACGGCGGGCTTGATCTCCACGGCCTCATCGTAGATGGCCTCCGGGCGCATCAGCAGGGTCTGCGAGGGATCGCCGACCTCCGGGGTCACGATGGAGAAGCCCTCCGGGGAAGGCAGTTCCAGCAACTGGGTAAGTTCGAGCAGGGACATGCGCAGGTTCCCCTCGGCCTGGATCTCGGACTGGCGGCTCTGCGCCAGGGTGGCCTGCTGGGCGGACACCTCCGCCTCGCTGACCTTGCCGGCCAGCAGCCGCTCGCGGATCTGCTCGAGCAGTTCGGCATCGTGCTCCGCCTGCTGGTGTGCCACGCCGAGCAGCTCCTGGTTGTAGAGAATCTGCACATAGGCCTGGGCCACGGCCACGCGGATATCGTCGCGGGCCTTCTCGAGGTTCACCGTCGCGGCGGCGAGATTGAGCCGCCCGAGCTTGATGCCGTTGACGATGTCGAAACCCTGGAAGATGGGCATGTTGGCACCCAGCGAGAAGGAGGTCGAGGTGGTGTTGGAGTTGGAATAGGTATTGTCCGCCGTGAGGCCGCGGCCGAAGGAAAGGTTCTCCGAGGAGGAGGCGTTGACATTCGGCAGCTGCCGCCCCTTCGCCGTGCTGAGGTCCACTTCCCGCTGCTCCACGGTCAGCGCGCTCTGCTGGACGGTGAGATTGTGCTCCAACGCGTAATTGATGCAGTCCGCGAGGCTCCAGGGCCCCTGCTGGGCCCGGGCCGGACCGCCTGCGAGCAGCAGGACGGCCGCGATCAAGATGCTAGTTCTTCTCATCTTCTTCGGTTTTGATGATCATCGGGCCGCGGAGCTTATCGCCCGCCTGCAGGCCGCTCTTGATCTGGATGGTGACACCGTCGCTCAGGCCCGTCTCGACCTCGATGCGGTCGAAGGTGCCGGCGGCGTTCTTGCGATACACGAAGGTCTGCTCTCCGTCGAACTCCAGGGCGCTCTCCGGGATGGAAAGCACATCCGTGAGGGTCTCCAGGACGATCTCCGCGTTGGCACTGTAGCCGGAGCGGATCACATAGTCGTTATTGACCTTCAGGGCGGCCTTGATCTCGAACTGGTTGGCGCCGTTGTTCTCGACCGCCTTCGGCGAAATATACTCCAGGGCGGCCTCGGAGCTATAATCGGGCAATGCACCGATGCTGATCTGCATCGGCATGCCCTCCACGAGCGCGCCGACCTCGGTCTCGTCGATGTTGCCGTCGAAGATCAGGTCCGACATGTTGGCCACGGTGGCCACGGTCGTACCGTCGTTCATCGTGTTGGCCTGGATCACGGAGTTGCCCACCTTGACGGGAATGTCCAGGATGAGGCCCGTGATGGTGGAGCGGACCAGGGTGGAGCTGCCTGTGGTGTTGCGCGAGGACACGCCGTCACGGATGACCTCCAGGGACTCCTGGGCGGCCGCCTTCTCCTCGACGGCCTGGTTGTAGGCCTGCAGGACCTGGTCGTATTCCTCGTCGCTGACGAGCTTTTTGTCATAGAGGGCCTTCTCGCGGTCGTAATTGGTCTTGGCCTGCTTGAGATTGATCTCCGCGAGGCGCACGCGGGACTGGGCGGAGCTCAGGGAGTTCATGTCCGGGATGACGCGGAGCTTGGCGATGACCTCGCCCTCCTTGACCTGCTGGCCGGCCTCCTTGTAGAGTTCGGCGATGATGCCGTTGATCTGCGGCTTGACGTTCACCTCGTTGCGCGGCTCGATCTTGCCCGTGACGACGGTGGTGCGGTTGATGTCGGCATAGCCCGCCTCCAGCTCCTGATACTCGATCTTGTCCGGGCGGGAATTCTTGAACAGGAACACGAAGGTCCCGATGAAGATCACCGCGATCAGCGCGAAAATGATGTACTTGACTACTCGTTTCATATGGTTTGTTTTTATTTATTATTCATCTCTCATGGCGTCCACCGGTTTGATGGACATGGCGCGGGTGGCCGGCGCCAGGCCGGCGACCACGCCCAGTGCGGTCAGCAGCAGGGCAGCCAGCACGGCTATCCAGAAACCGATCTGGAAGCTGGCGGGCGGATTCTCGCCCGAAGCATTCACGATGGTCTCCGTGAGCCGGAGCAGCTGCACGGCGAAGACGATGCCGAACGAGCCCGCCACCAGGGTTAGGGAAATGCTCTCGAAGATGATCTGGGAGAGGATGTCACGCGGCGTGGCGCCGATGGCGCGGCGGATGCCGATCTCGGTCGTGCGCTCCTTGACGGTGACCATCATGATGTTGCTCACCCCGATCACGCCCGCAAGGATGGTTCCCAGGCCGATCAACAGGATCAGGAAGTTCACACCCCGGAAGAGATTGTCCACCAGGGAGAAGATCTGCTCGGTGTTGAGGATCATCAGGGCCTGCTTGTCCTTCGGGTTGAAGAGGTTCCGGCGTGCGAGAATTTCGCGTATGCGCGGCTCCTGGTCCGACATCCGCACACCCGACCGGCCGGTCACGCAGATCAAGTCCACGGTTTTGCCGCGGTTGTATATCTTCTGGGCTACCGGGAGCGGGACGCTGACGGTCTGGTCGGCGCGGCCGTTGATGCTGATGTTGCCGCTGCTGTAGTCCACACCCACGATCTGATAGAAGACCGGCCCCACCTGGATGAATTCTCCGCAAGGATCTCCCCCGTCGGGGAACAGGTCCTTATAGATACGCTTGCCGATCACGCAGACCTTGCGCTCCTGCAGGATGTCGGTCTCGTTGAGGTAGCGGCCGTATTTAATCCGGGGCTCCTCGATCTTGGCATAATCCGCCTGGATGCCCTTGACGCTGCCGCTGGCCGTGTAGGAACCGTACACGATCTGTCCGCCCCAGGAGGCGATGACCGGCGTGACGGTCTCAAGGTCCGGCATCATCTGGCGCAGGCGCTCGACGTCGGTATAGCTGAGGTTCCAATAACGTCCTTCTTTGAAACCTTTATACGGCTCACTGGTCTGGGAGGAGGCCATGATGCAAGTATTCGTGGCGAAGCCCTCGAAGTTGGCCATGATCATCTGCTTCATCCCATCGCCGCCCCCCAGCATGAAGAGCAACATGAACACGCCCCAGAACACGCCGAAGCCGGTGAGCAGGCTCCTGCTCTTGTTGCGGACCAGCGAGTCCGCAATCTCCCGGAAACTATCTACATCGAATCTCATTCTGCGCGGAGGGCTTCTATGGGTCTGACCTGGGCGGCCTTGCGGGCCGGGAAGAATCCGGCGATGGTGCCGGCGATGATGAGTACGAGGGTGGCCTCCAGGGCCACGTCCAATCCGACGGTAGGGTTGACGAACATCGCGATCTGTTCATCCATGATGGATACGGAGGACTGCCCCACGGTCTTGTCGAGGATCTGGCAGGCAATCATGCCGAAGAACATGCCGATATAGCCGAAGACGGCCGTGATCGTGACGCTCTCGGCAAGAATCAATTTCACGATGTCCCAGGGGCTGGCGCCGATGGCCTTGCGGATCCCGAACTCGTGCGTGCGCTCCTTGACGGTGATGAGCATGATGTTGCTCACGCCCACGATGCCACCGAGCAGGGTGAACAGGCCGATGATCCAGAGCGCCGTGTTCAGGATGTTGCGTCCCCTGTTCATCTGGAGGTTCTGGGTAAAACGGTTCCAGATCCACAGGGCGCGCCGGTCATCCGGAGCTGCGCGGTGCCGCAGGTTCACCGCAGAGCGATACTGCTCCTCGAAAGCCTCGTTTTCTTTCTCGGAATCGAGACCGTGGAAGGTGAAGGTGATGTCGTCCACAGTCCGGCCTTTTCCGTAGATGACCCGGAGTGTCGTATAGGGCACATAGACGGTGTTGCTGTTGGAGGCATCGTTGGTCTTGGTGATGCCCACCACGCGATAAGAGAAGTCGCCGATCCGGATGTATTTCCCCAGGATGTCCTGCGGCCGGACCTTCTTGCCGGAATTGCTGTTCAACTTCATGCCCGGGAGGCGGGCGCCCGTGTCCCGGATATCATTGCCGAGCAGTATCTCGGCCTGGTCCTCCGGCAGCACGACCACCTTGCGGTTCTCCTTGATATCCTTCTCGTTGAGGAAGCGACCGTACAGGATCTCGATCTTGTCCATCTGCCGGCGGGCGGGGAAGCTGCCTTCTATGCTGCCGGAGAAATGCTTTTTGCCATAAATGACCGTGGCGCTCGTACTCACGGTAGAGATCACCTGGTCCACGTGGTTCGCGAAAACCTCGCTCTTCGTCAGCGCCACATCCCTTTCGTCCAGCTCGATGATACGGCCTTCCTTGAGGCCGTCATAGGGCTTGGACGTCCAGCCGCCGCCGACTTGCATCACATTGGTGGAGATGCCTTCTCCGCCCACCAGGAAAGCGTTCATCAGGCCGTTGCCCGCGCCCAGCAGGACGATGAGCATGAAGATGCCCCAGGACACGGCGAAGCCGGTCAGGCAGGTCCTCAGCTTGTTGCGGCGGATGCTTTCCCAAATTTCGATGAAGACGTCTCTCATTTCATGACCGTGCTGGTGCCGAACACCGATGCGTGGTGCTGGCGGTTGTCTTCGATCTGCCCGATGATGCCGTCCTTGATGTGGATGATCTTGTTGGTGGCGTTGGCGACACCGCTCTCATGGGTCACGACGATGATGGTCATCCGGTCTTCCCGGTTGAGCTGCTGCAGCAACTCCATGATCTCGACCGATGTCTTCGAGTCCAGGGCGCCCGTGGGCTCGTCCGCCAGGACGATTCGGGGGCTGGTGATCAGCGCCCGCGCGATAGCCACGCGTTGCTTCTGGCCTCCGGACATCTCGTTCGGATAATGCTTCGCCCAGTCGGCAAGGCCCAGGCGGTCGAGGTATTCCATCGCCATCTGGTGACGTTTCTTGCGCGCAATACCTTGATAGAAGAGCGGCAGTTCCACGTTCTCGACGGCGGTTTTGAAGCCGATGAGATTGTAGGACTGGAAGATGAATCCGATCATCCGGTTGCGGTAGTCAGCAGCCTGACGCTCGGACAGGCCCTTGATCAACTTGCCGTCTATATAATATTCGCCGGAATCATAATTGTCCAGGATGCCCAGGATGTTGAGCAGGGTGGATTTGCCGGAGCCGGAGGCGCCCATGATGGAGACGAACTCCCCGCTGTCGATGGAGAGGTCGATTCCCTTCAGCACGTGCAAGGGCTGGCCGTTGTTGTATGTCTTGTTGACGTCTTTGAGTTCGATGAGCATATAGTGTACTATTGAACTATTACACTGCAAAGGTATACATTATTTTTTTATCTGCAAGAATAATTCCAGCTTTTTTTGTCTGTCGCACTTATCATTCTTTTCGCAAAGATACAATTGTTTTATTGAAATGCAATAGAATCTTATTGATTTTTAGCGAATATTTATTGTTTTTCGAGAATTCACGCGGAAAAGACGGTGTAATCTTCCTCGAAACCCGCTACCCCGCCCGCCCATAATACCACCGCCTTCATTCCATTCCAGAAATAGGTGTCCAGTAAACCGCCTTCGTACGCGATATTTGTGGCTACCTGTCGGACTTTTTGTTGATTATCAGCCATTTGATGGTATAGGTGTACGGCTTTTTTGCACCAGAAGGCGTTTTTCTGGACACCTGTCTGAAAGATGAGTCAACCCCCGCCAGAGATAATCCGGGTGGCCCGGAAAAAGGCCTTCCGCCGGGCCATCCTCCACGTCAAATAACATCCTTACGGGATTTTCAGACAGAATACAGCCTTCTTTCTGTCTGTAGGGAGATTTTTGTCGACCTATGGACAGGTATAGGGCCTCTGGCTGTCTGTAGGTCATCCATATTGATGGGCCGGACAGGATCAAGGCTGTTTTCTGTCCGTAGGCCCCGATGGCTGCCACTGGCTGTGAAGTCTGGCTTGCCAACCACCGCAGCGGGGTGTAAAATGGGCTCTGGGACACCCCGGGGGATGGGAAACCAGGCAGCGGGGTGAGAATCGGGGTCTGGGACACCCCGGACGGGGGAGGATTGCCGGTCTGGCCGGCAATGACATGAATGGCCGGGGATGAAGGCCGGTCCCCGGCCGGGACGGACGCCGAGGCGGGACGGCGGGAGCTGCGGACAAAAAAAGAAGGCGACCGATAATCGCTTATCAGTCACCTTCTTTTCGTGGGAATCCCCCCCTAGATCTTGTCGCGGATCAGGAAGTAGTACACTGCGAAGCCGATCCAGCTGAAAATCACGACCGCAATGGAGAGGAGGACCTTCTTCAGCAGGGTGAGCTTGTTGTGCTTGAAAATGTCAAGCACGCACCAGATGGCGAGAACGACGCCAAGGATGTAAATAATTCTTGCTAACATATTAAATTGGTTTAGAGGGTTGTTGTCTTGAGAATTCGCAGCCGCACCAGGTCTGGTTGTAGAAGCCCTGCTCCCGGAGCACGGCATTCCGCCGCTCCTGCAGGCCGCCCTTCCGCCAGTTCTGCGGCCAGAAGGACACGGCCTCCCCGGCGGCGGTGCAGGCCGCGGTGCCGGCGCGGTTCACCTGCTCCAGGTCTTTCCAGCGCGAGGACGCGAGGGTCGTGGCGAGCACCGGCAGGCCCTGTTCCGCGGCATACTCCGCAGCCCGCCCGAGCCGGAAACGGAAACAGGCCTCGCAGCGGCGGCCTCGTTCGGGTTCGTCTTCAAGCCCGCGGACGGCCTCCAGCCACGCTTCGTGGTCGTAGGCATCTTCCACCAGTTCCACCCCCATCCGCACGGCGTAGCGCCGCAACTCTCCCAGGCGCAAGTCGTACTCCTCCCGGGGCGTGATGTTCGAATTGCTGAAGAAGAGCAGCGGACGGATACCGCTGTCCCGGAGGCATTCGAGAATGGCTCCGGAGCAGGGCGCACAGCACGTGTGCAGCAGGATGTCCTTCGCGCCCGCGGGCGCTTCCACTTTCAACATGGGCTATTCGATGGCGTTGATGTCGATCAGGTTGTTCAGGATGGCATACACCGTCAGGCCCGCCACGGTCTTGATCCCGATCTTGCGGGTGATGTTCTTGCGATGGGTGATCACGGTGTTGATGGAGATGTTGTGCTTGTCCGCGATCTCTTTGTTGAGCAGGCCCCGGGCCACGCTGACCAGGATCTCCTTCTCCCGGTCGGAGAGTTCCTGCCGTTCGGAGTCGGCCTCCCCGGAAGCGGCGACGCTCTCGCGGGGATGGCGGGGATTCTCCAGCAGGCGCACCATCGGCACGAGGACGCTGTCCTCGATGTAGGTGTGGCATTTGAGGTCTTCCTGCAGGGCGAATATCTTGAGCAGCAGGGAGATGCGCGAGCTCCGGTCGCACTCCGGGGGCAGGGACTTCATCACCAGGTTCTTGAAGTCGGATAGCTTCTCGTCGATATTGGAATGGTTCTCCTCGAAGCGGTCGATGCAGAAGGTGCCGCGGTGCGCGCCGATGATCAGATCCTGGACATAGGGGATCACTTCCTGCTCCTCGAAGGCAAAATGGTTCTCCAGCTCGGTCTTGTAGCCCCGGAAGAAGTCCCAGACCACCTGGCGCCGCCGCTCCGGGCAGGGTGCGAGCAGCCGGCCGGTCGCCTCCTCCATCTCCACCAGGGCCCGGCTCAGGTAGTAGTCGTGCGACTGATGCAGATAGCGCAGCACGTCGCCGACGTGGCAGCGGCGCAGCACTTCCATCGAGGGTTTGAAGTCCGGAGAGGAATAGACCTCGCACAGCAGGATGATCGTATCCGGGTCCAGGCCGGACTGGATGCAGACTTCGGAGATCGTCTTCTCGCCGAAACTGCCGTCGATTCCCACGCGCGCGAGCACCCCGAGCAGCCGGTAATTGGCCTCGATCAGGTCTGCAACTTTCATCTTGCCGGAGTACTTGTCCATACCATACAAATTTAACAAAAATTTTTGCGATTATCAGAATTATCCCTATTTTTGCAGTCCCAAAGTAGAACTGCGGCAGTGGTGAAATGGTAGACACGCTACTTTGAGGGGGTAGTGGGCATTGGCCTGTGTGAGTTCGAGTCTCACCTGCCGCACGAAAAAGGACATCCGGTTCGGATGTCCTTTTTCGTTTATAACGTTTTTCTTTCCGGCTGGCGGGGGTCAGTTGCTTCTCTTCAGCACGAATGTGTCGGCGATGCCGTCACAGTTATATGCATCCAGCGACATCGTATTTCCGCCTATCTCCCCGGAATAGGAAATGATGGTCTGGCCCCCGGCGCTCCGGGACAGGCTGAACGAATCCCCTGCAGACCAGTTGACATCATATTTCACCTGGGTCATCCCCAGCAGCCCCGCATAGCCGTGGTAGACGGAACAGGTCTGTCCGCCGCCATTGAAATGGAGCATGATGACGGCCCTCCGGTCCTCCAGTTCGCCCGTCGTTCCATTCAGGGTCTGAGCCGGGTACTCTCCGCACCACAAGCTATCTTCGTAGGTCACATCCTGTTTCGTACAGGAAAGCGCCAGGCTGAGGACGATTGCCATAAAACCAACGATTCTTCGAAGTGTCTTCATATTTCAACTCTTTTTGTAGAATAAACACACCCAACCCCGAAACACTGCCCCACAAACCCGAAAAAGAATAATACGATCCCCCGGCGTGATTTCTCACTGATTCTTATTATCTTTGAAATTGGAAGGGTGCGGCCCTTCCGGGCCACTTTTCCACTAAAGCCAGATAACGATATGCGAAAACTCCTCCTACCCGTCCTTCTCGGAGCGCTGTTGCTCCCGGGCCGGCTCCTGGCGCAGCCGGAGCCCGTGGACCTGGGCCTGTCCGTCAAATGGGCCTCCTGCAACCTGGGCGCCGACTCCCCCGAAGACCCCGGCGACCTGTACGCCTGGGGAGAGCTCAAACCCAAGAACAGCTATGTCCTGGACAACTATAAATTCTTCGAACCCGGGCCCGGCCAGACGAGTGTCAATCCCTGGAACCTCGACTGGCTCCTGACCAAATACTGCTCGGACAAAGAATATGGTCCCCAGAAAACACATTACGGCACGGTGGACCGCCGGGTTATCCTCGAACTCGAAGACGACGTGGCCAACGTGAAACTGGGCGGGAAATGGCGCATCCCCATGCAGGAAGAGCGGGATGAACTATTCAACGAATGCACCTGGACCTGGAAAAAGGTAAAAGGCGTACCAGGCTACGAAGTGACCAGCAAGGTCAACGGCAACAGCATCTTCCTCCCCGTCACGGGCTATTTTATGGATGAAGACCTCATCCGCCCGGACGACCTGGGCTACTACTGGACCTCCTCCTTGTATCTCGACGACCCCCGGAAGGCCATCTTCTGGGGATTCAGCGAGAAGGAAATCTATCCGAGACTCAACCAGGTACCCAACCCCTATGGACACCAGGTCGCGATGTGGTCGCGCGCCGTCGGTTTTGCCATCCGTCCCGTAATCCTATCAGATTCCTACCAATATGCGAACCAGGATTAATCTGTTTTGGGGCGTCCTGCTGGCCTTCGCGCTCCTGTCCACCTCCCTGCCCGCCCAGGACAAAGGATACTGGGTGCTTTCGCATTTCCACTTCCGGGACGACTATTTCAATTACCACCACGACTTCATCGAAGGGACGGTCACCTACACCTCCTCCAGGAGCGTCGCAACCGGCGGGACCATGTACATGGGAGCCGGTACCCAAGAAATAACCGACGAGGAGGAAATCGCCCGCCTGGGCCACGGTTTCACGGAGAACAGCATGAAGGTAGGTCTGATGCGCAAATCGGTCGTCACCTGGTCCACCCCACCCCAGACCGTGAAGGCCGGCGAAGAGCATCTCATCAAGATCAACGCCAGCCTGGATATCGGAGAAAAAGACCAGGAATACGATGTGTCCGTCGAACTGGAGAGACGCGACCAGGGGGATTACCCGCCGCCGGACGAGCGGGATTCCCACAACGACAAACGCGGATCGCTGGGTCTGGACGATTCTAATACAAAAATCGTCAACCAGAACCCCTGGGGGAAAAAAGTCCCGATGGTCCCGCCCTTCAACCATCCGAAGTACTATGAGTTGGAACTCAGCTATACTTCCTATATAATGGGCAAAGTTGTCTCTGCGGCCTATGTCTACAAATACGTCCCCGACCTGAAAGAGGTGACCACCTTCGCCTCGGACGAGGAAGGAGAAGATATCGGAGGAGGCGGATCCGACCCGGACAGCCACAAGATTCCCTGGGGGATCATCGGCGTAGGCATCGTGGGCGGCGGCATCGTCGGGGCCCGGACCCTGCGGAAGTCCCAAAAGAACAAGAAATCCGATCAAAAGAAATCGAAGAAAAAGAAGAAAGAAGAAGAGAACGAGGAGGAGCACAGCACCTTCCGGATGGTCCTCTACAAGGAATTCGGCGACACGCTGGTCCTGGGCGAGGCAGCCCGGATGGTAGGCGCCCGGATCGAGGAGATCAAACCCGGCGGGACCGTCGTCGAACGGCCCGACCTGACCGCGCGCATCTCCATCGCTGCCGAAGAAGGCTGCAACACGGGCAATGTCCGCACGCAGGGCCGCTACAAGGCGGCGGACGTCTCCGTTGAACCGAAACCGGACGGCTCCGCCCCGGAGCTCGCCAAAGTGCGCTTCAGCTTCAGCGGCACCGGCGGCATGTACATCAACCACGTAGTCTTCCGGGTCGAGAGCGCCCCCGAGCTGGTGATGGACGAATCCCTGACCTTCGCGGCCTTCTCCAACCAGACCTTGACGATGGAGATGGGCATCAACGGCTATGCCGGCCGGGGCGATGTGGAGAAACTGGAAATCTCCCTGCCCCGCGGCGCCGACGAATTCTTCACCGCCCGGCTCACCCAGGATGCGGAGAACCCCAGGAAGTTCGTCGCCACGCTGACCGAGACCGGGAAACTCCCGCCGGAAGAGAAGTACGATCCCGACGCCGGCGAAATCGAGCAGTACATCTGCGAGGTGTCCATCTATCTGCGCGGCCTGCAGGACCCCGTGTCCGGCAGCTTCGACCTGTTCCGCCTGCACCTGGGCCTGGCCATGGACCTGCGCGCCCTGAAGGGCTACCTGGTGACCTGGGACAGCACCTACGACCACGAAATCCTCCCGGAAAGCCCGGAAGGAAGGAAGAAGTTCGGCGAAGCCGCCATCCGCTTCCGGCTGATCGTGGAAGAGCCCGAAACCGGACAGATCAAGAGCGTCATCCCGGACAAGGACCCGGCCTTCGTGTTCCTGGACCTGCCGGATGAGAGCCTCCTCTTCCTGGACAAATACGGCAACCAGATCCAGAACCTCTGCGAGAGCATGAAGTTCCAATATGCTTTCGAGACCGTCGCTGAGGATAATTTGGTCCTCGGAACCATCCATGCGACCGAGGGCGGTCTGCTGCCGCCCAACCGGGCCAAGGCGAAAGTCCTGATGGTGGTCTCCTGGCACGGGCAGACCTACAGCCAGGAGATGGTGGTGCCCATTATCTCGCAGCCCTTCGTGGACATCAACGACAACCGGCGCTACAACGAATGGCTGAAAGACAACCAGCGCAAGTTCGAGCAGCTGGTGGACATCCGCTACAAGATTGCCTTCGATCCCCGTTTCAACGAGCTGATGCCTTTTTACTATAAGGTTTACGCGCTGGTGGAAGGCTACGACCCGCGCTTCGGCATCTACGAACCGGACTACAACAACATCATGCGGATCTTCAAGAGGTATTGCTCCGGCGAACTGGGCCACTACTTCGTGAACGATGCCGTCTGGAAGCCTACCTGGACCGAAGCCGACGAGAATTTCAACGCGTTCATGGCCACCTGGGGCTCGATGGAGAAATCCATTCCCGTCATCGGCATGCGCATCGCGCTGGGCTTCTTCACGGCCGGCGCCTCGGAGCTGGTCTTCACCCCGATGAGCGCTTTGACGAGGATGCAGGACTATGTGAACAAGGGCGGAGACAGCGCCTGGGAAGGCTTCAAGGTCGCCAGCAAGGAGGTCCTCTTCTGGGAAGGGGTCTTCTATGTGGGCGGCAAGGTATTCCAATACGCCAAGTACAGAGGCTGGACGGATAAAGCCAAGGACCTCATCAAAGACAAAGCCAAAGCGGGTTACCAGAAACTCAAGGACATCTACAACAGCTTCAAGGCGGGCAAGGACAGCACCAAGCAGCTGAGCGGGGCGAAGAACGTGAACCTGGCCAAGCTTGGAAAGCAGGTCCAGGAAGGCGGCAAGAAGGTCTCGCAGATCTCGTCGAGCTCCCGGACCCGGGCGAACGATGCCATCCGCAAGACGCGCAGCCAGGGGGACAAGGCCTTCACCAAGGAATCCATCCTGGCGGAGGAGGCGGCCAAACGCGCCCGCCAGGACGCCAAGAAGATCCTGGACCACTTCGAAGAGGTGATGAACAACCCCACCGCCAGTCCGGAGGAAATGCGCCGCGCGACCCTCGCCCTGCAGGGCAACAAGACCGCGCAGAACCTCCTGCGGAACCATCCTTCCGACATCCTGCGGGCCAATTTCAACGCCCAGATGCAGGAGATGTACAAGATGACCGACCCCATCGCCATCAAGAAGATGGCCGAACGTATGGGGGTCCCGGAAGGAAGTATCCGGACCTGGAACGGCGCCAGCGGCAACGATGCCAAGGAGCTGCTCTACGGCCGCAAGATCGGCGCGGACCGGGATGTGACCTTCCAGATCCTGGACAAAGACGGGAAATGGGTGGACCTCCCGGAGGACGTGATGGAAGAGGCCTACTCCCAGGCCTTCAACGAGGTGCACTACAACTTCTTCCCCTACAACCGGAAGGAATGCATCAAGACGCTGCAGAAGTTCGACCAGGCCGTGGTCAACGGCAAATTCGGCCTGGAATCCTACGGGGACGACCTGGGCCGCATCATCACCAAGGGCCGCCAGGCGGAGAAACTGGTGGATCCGGAGCGGGTCGCCAAGACCTTCAAGCACAAATGCGATCTCTGGCTGGAGCAGGGCAAAGCCTGCCGGGAGCAGGCGGAACAGCTGCGGAACGCCGGCTTCATCGACGAAGCCCTGCACGTCCAGGGATACGGCGACGCGCTGATCGAAGAGGGCCTCCGGCAGCAGACCAAGCAGTTCAAGCGCATCCTGGAGCCCCGCATCCAGGCGCTGGCCAGCAGTGGCAAAGCGCAGGACTACAGCCTGCTCTACGAGAAGATCCGCGTCCTGGAGAGCATCGGGAATCCGCCGCCCGAGGGGGCGCTGTCCTGCACCCTGGAGGAGGCCCGCCTGACCCTGCAGACCCAGTACGGCTGCACCCTGGAGGATGTGATCGACGAGTGCGCGAACCTGATTCCCGAGGTCAACAAATTGCTGTAGGCAAGGGAATTATTCTTCGTGGCAGTGCGGGCAGCGGGAGCTGCCCGCACATCCGTTGCAGCCCCCCGCGCAGTTGCAGCCGCCCTTCCCCGGGGAGCGCAAGAAGGCGCGCAGCGCGAAGAACAGCGCCGCCAGGACGATCAGCAGGACGATCAGGCTCGGGAGATTCATCGCAGCAGGGAATTAAAAGAACAAGCCGGCCACCAGATACGCCAGCCAGGCGACGACCCAGGCTACCAGGCACTGGAAGACCACCACGACGAGCGCCCACTTGCCGCCGAGCTCGCGCTTGACCGCAGCGATGGCGGCCACGCAGGGCGTGTAGAGCAGGCAGAAAGCCAGCATCGGGATGGCCGTCAGCGCCGTCAGGCTGGCGGTGACATTGAGTACCTCCAGCGTCGCGACGACGCTCTCTTTGGCCAGGAAACCCGTCACCAGGGCCGTGACGATGCGCCAGTCACCCAGCCCGAGCGGGGCGAACAACGGCGCGATCACCCCCGCCACCGCGGCGAGCATGCTGTCTTCCGGGTCCACCAGGCGGAAGCGCCAGTCGAAACTCTGCAGCACCCAGATGACGATCGAGGCGATGAAGATCACGGTGAAGGCCCGCTGCAGGAAGTCCTTGGTCTTGTCCCAGAGCAGGTGCCCCACGTTCTTCGCCCCCGGCAGGCGGTAATTCGGCAATTCCATCACGAAGGGCGAAGGTGCGCTCTGCCCCGGCACGAGCCGGGAGACCAGCGCGACGGCGATGCCCACCAGGATGGCGGACAGATAGAGGATCACCAGCACCAGCCCCCCGTGGCCCGGGAAGAAGGCGCTCGTGAAGAAGGCGTAGATCGGAATCTTCGCCGAACAACTCATATACGGAGTCAGCAGGATGGTCATCTTGCGGTCGCGCGAAGAAGGCAGGGTGCGCGTGGCCATCACGGCGGGCACGCTGCAGCCGAAGCCGATCAGCAGGGGCACGATGCTCCGGCCGCTCAGGCCGAGCCGGCGCAGCAGTTTGTCCGTCACGAACGCTACCCGCGCCATATAGCCGCTGTCCTCCAGCATCGACAGGAAGAAGAACAGGATGATGATGATCGGCACGAAACTGACCACCGTCCCCACGCCGCCGAAGATGCCGTCCACCACCAGGGAACGGAGTCCGTCGCTGACGCCCCAGCGCAGCATTCCGGCATCGACCGCCCCGGCGAGCGACTGGATCCCCCGGTCCAGCAGGTCCTGCAGGGGCGCGCCCAGCACGTCGATCGACAGCCAGATCACCAGCGACATCACCACCACGAAGATCGGGATGGCCGTCCAGCGGCCCGTCAGGACCCGGTCGATGCGCCGGCTGCGGAGGTATTCCTTGCTCTCGCGGGGCTTGACGACGGTCTGCGCGCAGAGCCGGCGGATGAAGGAGAAACGCATATCGGCCATCGCCGCATTGCGGTCCAGACCGCGTTCCTGCTCCATCTGCACGATGATGTGCTCGACCATCTCTTTCTCGTTCTGCTGTAGGCCGAGCGCCCGCTCCACGGCCGTGTCGCCTTCCACCAGGCGGCTCGCCGCGAAACGCACCGGGATACCCGCCCTTTCGGCGTGGTCCTCGATCAGGTGCATGATGCCGTGCAGGCAGCGGTGCACCGCGCCGCCGTGGTCGTCCTTGTCGCAGAAGTCCTGGCGCACCGGACGCTCCTGATACCGGGCCACGTGGACCGCGTGGGAGATGAGTTCGTCGATACCCTCGTTCCTGGCCGCGGAGATGGGCACCACCGGCAGCCCGAGGATTTCCTCCATCTCGTTGATGCGGATGGAGCCGCCGTTCCCCCGAACCTCGTCCATCATATTGAGCGCCAGCACCATCGGGACGTTCAATTCCATCAGCTGCATCGTCAGGTAGAGGTTGCGCTCGATGTTGCCCGCGTCCACGATGTTGATGATGCCGCGAGGCTTTTCCTTCAGGATGAAATCCCGGGAGACGATCTCCTCGGAGGTATAGGGAGAGAGGGAATAGATGCCCGGCAGGTCGGTCACGCGCGTGTCGGCGTGGCCGCGGATGACACCGTCCTTGCGGTCCACCGTCACGCCCGGGAAGTTGCCCACGTGCTGGTTGGCCCCGGTCAGCTGGTTGAACAGGGTGGTCTTGCCGCAGTTCTGGTTGCCCGCGAGGGCGAAGGTCAGCAGGGTGCCGTCCGGCAGCGGGTTCTCGTGGGTCTTGTCGTGGTAGCGGCCGGCCTCGCCGAAGCCCGGGTGGGCGGCGGGATCCACCGAGCGGACCGAAGGATCGTCCGCAATGAAATTGCCCTCCTGCAGGAGTTCCTCCGCGGGCTCGATCCGGATTCTGGCGGCGTCCGCGAGGCGGAGCGTCAGGGCATAACCGCCCACGAGCAGTTCCATCGGGTCGCCGAGCGGCGCGTATTTGACCAATTTGACCCGGGCGCCCGGGATCAGGCCCATATCCAGGAAATGCTGGCGGAGGGAGCCCTTGCCCCCTACTTCAAGAATGACGGCGCTGCCGCCGACAGGAAGTTCTCTAAGTGTCATCTTTGCCTTTTATCCAAGATGCAAAGATGGCACGTGCGCGCGAAATGCGCAATCCCCATTTATTGGGATTTCTACAGGAAAGCCCCCTTCTTCGTGGACTCCGCACGCAGGCGCGCCAGTTCCGGGAAACGGCCGCGCAGCACCGGAATATACTTCCAGGGGACGTCGGAGAAATTCTTGATGCCCATTCCCACGAGCTCGAGCACCTCCCGGACCTTCATCCAGGTCCAATTGCGACTGGGGTCGCTGATTTTCACCACCGTGGCGATGCACTTGAGCTCCAGGCGCTTCTGCCGGGAGGGGCGGCGGCCGGCGCGGTCGTGGACGGCGCTGGCGGCCGGGACGACGCCGCAGCGCAGGCCGTGCCAGTGCAGGCGGTCGATCCAATTGTCATCCTCGCCATATTGCCGGAAAGCGGGAGAGAAGCCGCCCACGGTCTCGATGGCCCGGCGGCTCAGCAGCCAGTGCGCCGCCATCACGAAGGGCACCTCGACCACCAGGGCGTCATTGTGGTAGCCGCTCAGCGCGGGATCGATGTACTTGCCGCATTTCTTGTCGAAGCGTTTGTCCCGGCGGCCGCGGGCGTCCAGCTGCATCGGGCTGAGGATCCCCCACTCCGGCTTGTGGGCCGCGACCAGCCGCTCCAGCGTATCCGCCTCCAGCCAGGCATCCTGGTTGAGCAGGTAGGCGAAGGGATAGCCCTCGTCCAGGGCGATGCGCAGCCCCCGGTTGTTGGCCGCGCCGAAGCCGAGGTTGTCCTCCATCTCGAGGATGCGCACGGCGGGGAACTCCTTGCGGACCAGCGTCAGTGTGCCGTCCGTGGAGCCGTTGTCGATCAGCAGCACGTCGGCCGGCAGCGAGGAGCCCTCCACGCTGTTCAGACATTTCCGGATCCACTTCTTGGCGTTCCAGCTCACGATGATCACCAGTACCTTAGCCATTCGAATACTTGATAAAGAGTTCTTTGGGACTGTTTTTGGAGAAGACCGAATGCAGCACGTTCCGGGCGGTGCGGCGCATCAGTTCATTCCGTCCGGTACGGGGAAGGAAGGCGTACTTGCAGACCCGCAGGGCCTCGAAGCACCAGATAAAGCATTTCAGCGGCAGCGGCTCTCCGTAAAAGAGCATCGAACCCCGCACCCGCGCCGGCTTGATGGCCGGCTCCAAAGAAGAAACGGAGCCCCCTGCGACGTGGGTGATCGAGACGTCTGCATCCACCCAGACCGTGTGGCCCCTGTCATTGAGCAGGTGCCCTAGGGCGATGTCTTCGGGCGTGAAGAAGAAACGCTCGTCGAACCACTCGAGTTCCCGGAAGACCTCCGTCTTGATCAAGAAACAGGCTCCGTTGAGAGTATTGGTCCGGAAGAGCCCTTCTTTCATCGACCAGGGCGAGGGGCGGGTCTCATCGACCAGGTGCAGATAGTGCCGGGCATAGCGCCACGGGGACCACGGGCCGCGCCCGCAGGTCTGGATGCGGCCGTCCGGGAAACGGATGCAGGGAGAGAGCGCCGCGGCATCCTCCGGCAGCCGCTCGAAGTCCGCGGCCAGGGCGTCGATCACCGGCGTGTCCATCACCGTGTCGTCGTTGACGATGAAGCAGTATTTCCCGCTGGCTTCCCGCAGAGCCAGGTTGTTGTTCTCGCTGAAGCCGCGGATCTCGTTGCTCTCGATCCACGTTACCCAGGGGAAGTCGGCCTGCGCCCGGGCGAGGTTCTCCGGGCTGAAACGGTAGGCCACCACGAAGCACTCGCAGGGCACGTCCGTGTGCGCCCGAATCCCCTCCAGACAGGGATACAGGTTGTCCAATCGGTTCATGCAAACGATGACGATGCTGACGAGCGGAGCTTCCATCACCGCAAATATACGGAAAAACTAGAGTAATCCGTCAGGAAGATCGAGGTCGAGGATGCGCGCTTTCGGGTCGGCGGAGAGGATGAGGTCGGGGTGGAGGGGAACGAGGTCCTCGCCCACATACAAGCAGAGATTTCCGGGGATGGGTTCCATCCCGGTGATCTCGCCGACCCGCTCCCCGCGGTTCAGCAGGGTCCAGCCGGTGAAATCCATCTCTTCTTCCTCCTCCCACTCGCCCTCGATGTAGACAGGGCGGCCCACGACCTCCTCGGCGTCCTCCAGGGATGTGATGTCATTGAGGTGGATGATGGCCTTGGAGTTGCCGCGCTGCTGGAGGTCCTGGATGAAAAAGGGAACCGGCAGTCCATCGAATTCGATGAACACCGGTTCCTGGAGGTCGATCTCGGCGATCTCGATGTCACGCACTCCGATGAGGAGTCCGCCATCGGTGCCGTTGGATTTGAGGATCTTGGCGATCTGGAGCATTACGCTTCGGCGGGAGCCTCAGCTTCCTCGGCCTGGGCGGCAGCGGCCTCGGCGGCCTGCTGGGCGGCGAGTTCGGCAGCCTTCTTGGCAAGCGCCTCGGCGCGGGCCTCGTTGACCTTGGCCTCTTCGGCCTTGGCAGCCTTGCGAGCCTCGATGTCGGCCATCTTCAGGCCGGACTTCTTGGCGTCGATCTTGGCGTCGCGCTGGGCCTTCCACTCATTCCACTTCTGATCGGCAGCGGCCTGGGTGAGGGCACCCTTGGCCACACCACCGTCCAGGTGGTGACGCAGCAGCACACCCTCATAGGAGAGGATGCGGCGGGCGGTGAGGGTCGGCGTAGCACCCACCTTCAACCAAGCGAGGGCGCGCTCGGCGTTGAGGACGATCGTAGCCGGGTTGGTGTTGGGGTTGTAGGAGCCGAGTTGCTCGATGAAACGACCATCGCGCGGTGCGCGGGAATCCGCCACTACAATGTGGAAGAATGCGAAATTCTTCTTACCGTGGCGCTGTAAACGAATTTTAACAGCCATTGTGAATCTGTTTGTTTAAAAATAATACCTAAATCGCTTCTACCCGAGAAGCGGACGGCAAAGATAGGTCAAAACATCGGAATACACAAGCCTTTACGCAGAAAATGCTTATCTTTGGAAAAGCCAATGAAGTATCCACGATGAAAAAAATCCTCCTCCTGACCCTCTGGCTGGCCGTCTGGAGCCTCGCCGCCGCCCAGACCCCGGTCTCCCTGCACGTCGACGCCGCCCGCCCGGTCGGCGAAATGAACCCCCTCTGGGCCTGGTTCGGCTACGACGAACCCAACTACACCTATATGAAAGACGGCCGCAAGCTTCTCTCGGAAATCTCCGCCCTCAGCCCCGTCCCCGTCTATGTCCGGGCGCACAACCTGATGACCACGGGCGACGGCAAGGCCGCTTTCAAATGGGGCTCCACCAATATGTACACCGAGGACGAGGCGGGCCGGCCCGTCTATTCCTGGGACATCATCGACCGCATCTTCGACACCTACATCGACCGGGGGATGCACCCGCTGGTCGAGATCGGCTTCATGCCGGAGGCCCTGACCAGCAAGGCGGGCCCTTACGCGCACCACTGGCAGCCGGGCGACAACTACAACGACATCTACACCGCCTGGACGGCGCCCCCGAAGGATTATGAGAAATGGGCGGAACTTGTCTATCAGTGGGTCCTGCACTGCATCGACCGCTACGGCCGCGAGGAGGTGCTGACCTGGTACTGGGAGCTCTGGAACGAGCCGGACATCGCCTACTGGAGCGGCTCTGCCGAGGAATACTGCAAACTCTACGACTACACCTCCGAGGCCGTCCTGCGCGCCCTGCCGGAGGCCAAGGTGGGCGGCCCGGAGACCACGAACCCTTCCAGCCGCAACGCGGCGGCTTTCCTGCGGACCTTCCTCGACCACGTCATAGACGGCACCAACTACGCCACCGGGCGGAAAGGCGTACACCTCGATTTCATCTCCTTCCACGCCAAGGGCGCCCCGCGCGTGGTGGACGGGCACGTCCGGATGAACGCCGGCGTGCAGCTGCGCAACATCGACGCCGGCCTGGGCATCGTGGCCTCCTACCCCACCCTCAAGCACCTGCCGGTCATCATCGGCGAGTCCGATCCGGAGGGCTGCGCCGCCTGCGGAATGTACACCAACCCGGAGAACGGCTACCGCAACGGCACGGTTTATTCCAGCTACACCGCCGCCACCTTCGCCCGCAAATACGAGCTGCAGGACCGGCACGGGGTGCGCATCGAGGGCGCCGTGACCTGGGCCTGGACGACCTGCTGAAAGACAGCGTCCGCGAGGGGGATGACGTCTCCGCCATCGCTTCCCGCTCGGAGCGAGCCATCGCGGTGATGGTCTGGGACTACCACGACGACGACCTCCCCGCGGAAGGCGGGGCGTCGGTCAGCCTCACCGTCGACGGGGTCCCGGCGCGCAGCGTGAGAGTCTCGCACTTCCGCATCGACGCCGATCATTCCAATTCCTACGAAGTCTGGAAGGCGATGGGCTCGCCCCAGCAGCCCACGCCGGAGCAGTACCGCACCCTGGAGCAGGCCGGGCAACTCGCGCCTTTCGCCCCGCCGCGCACGGAAAAGATCCGCCGGGGCAGCTACACGACCGCCTTCCGGCTCCCCAGGCAGGGAACCTCGCTGATTCTGCTGGAATGGTGATGCCTACCGCTTCGGGTGGAGCAGGTAGCGGAAACCCGGGTGGTTCCGGGTGTTCTGCCCGGGCGGAAGCAGATAGTCCCGCGGGAGACCCGAGCGCCGCAGGCACCACATCAGCGAGAGCTGATCGCGGCGGCTCAGGTGCAGCAGCCGGTCCCACCACAGTTCGTCCAGGGCGACGACCTGCGGGTCGTTGTGCCGGCGGAAAATGAGGTTGTTCTCGTTGAGTCCGGCGTGGCGCGGCAGCCCGTGCGTCCACAGGAAGAGCCACACCCGCAGCAGGCCGAAGACGGACAAATACTTCATATCGAAGCATTTGCGTGCCTCCTCGTAGCTACAGTCCCGGTCCGGATGCGTGACTCCGCTGTATTTCACTCCCGCGACGGCCTTGGTGCGTGCGGCCCGGTAGAGGGTGCCGTCCAGGATGGCTACGTTACCGTCGATCCAGACGCTGCAGTCATACTCCGGCAGCACCAGGTGGGGATGCATCTTGGGCCAGCGGGAGTCCAGGGCCGGATTGCCCAGGCTCTGTGGCAGTTCGCGGATCTCCCAGACGCCGATGCGCTCCGCCGTCTTCTCTCCCGGCCCCACGAAGCAGAAGAAATCGAAGCCCTCCTGCACCGTGGCAGGCTGCTGCAGCTCGTCGTATCCCCCGATGATACAAGTATAGATCGCTATCCTTTCCATTCCCTCATAGTGAAATACTTACCCAGCTCCACGTCCGCCTCCTCCGGCTCGAAAGGCACGAAGCCGCTCCAGTGGTAGAAGGTGTATTCCCCGAAAAACACGCGCCCGTCCGGGGTCTCGTAGAAGTCGATGCGCACCTGCGGGAAATCCTCCGCCAAGGCCTCCGCCAGCTGCAGCATCTGTTCGAAATGCGCGGGTTTCGCGGGCGGGACGGCGGCGTTGGGATGCCCGTTGCGGATGTCCAGGTGCCGCCACTGCACATCGAAGAAATCGAATTTCGTCTCTTCGGAAGGATTGTCCCGGTCCGTGGCGACGAAGAGGAATTCCGGCTTGCCGCCGAAACAGAAAATCTTGTAGTCCGCGAGGGCGGCGCCGAGATACTTCTCCGCGATGATGCGCGGCTGCAGGCCCTTATAGGCCCATTCGCGGTCGCGCCGCCAGTAATCGTCCGCCAGCGCGGCGGACAGTTTCGCGCAGGCGGCCTCCCGGTCGAAGGCGGCCTTGTCGGTGCAGATCAGCGTGCTCCCGCTGTCGTGCGTGCACTTCAGCACGAACTGCTCCGGAAGGTTCTCCCAGGGAATCTGTCCCGGCTCGTCCCAAACCCCGAGGGTCGGCACGATGTGCTCCGCTCCGATGCGCGCGGCCACGTAGTCCTTCACCGCCGCCTTGTCCGCGAGGGTGTGGTAGAGCGGATTGCGGTCGCGCAGTTTCTGCCACTGGATCTTCTCCGTGAAATGCACCGCACCGCCCACGGAGAGCGGCCGGCCGAAGACCACGCGGTACTTCGCCTTCAGGAAGAGCCTGTCCGGCAGCCACCTGCCCACTTTGCGCAGGACGAAGCCCCGCTCCCCGGCGGACAGCAGGAAGTACCAGGTATAATGGGCCATCAGGGCCCAGCCCGCCAGGGTGCCGATGAGCAGGCGCCAGCCGGCGCCGAGGGACGTGCCCCGCAGCAGGATGGGGACGACCAGCGCGAAACAGCTCGTCATCAGCAGCAGGGCGAGCAGCCGCAGGAAGGGCTTCACGGGGAAGCCCGCCAGCCGCTTCGCGAACACGATGCGCTGCACCAGCACCGCGAGATAAACCGCGATGAAGATGACATAGGCCCAGGCCGGGCCGGCGCCGAGCCGAAAACAGAGCCAGACCAGCGGCAGGCCCAGGTAGGAGGTCAGGCCGGTGACCAGGTAATAGCGCTTGACGCGCCCGGTGGCCTGCAACAGGGTGACCAGCGGATTGCCCACCAGGTCCACCAGCAGCCCCACGAGGGTCAGACGCAGGAAGGTGGCGGCGTGGGGCGGCACTTTGTCGGGCCCCAGCCACAGGTCCAGCAGCAGTTCGGCCTCCCCCAGCACGGGGATGAAGAAGGCCAGGATCACGAGCCAGGTGTATTTGGCCCCCTTGTGCACGAGGCCGAAGCAGTAGTCCCGGTTCCCCGCGGCCCAGCTCTTGGTGACCTGGGGATTGACCGCCGTCAGGAAATTGGAGACGAACTGCTTGACGATCCCCTCCACCTGCAGGGCCACCCCCCGCGCGGCATTCACCGCCACGCCGAAGAAGAGGTTGGACACCTGGTTGACGCCCTGGGTATTGAACACATAGGCGCTCGAGCCGAAGAAACTCCAGCCCGCGAAGGCGGTCATCTCCCGCACCAGCACCCCGTCCCAGAGCAGGCGCCCGCGGGCTTCCGCGAAACGCCGCCGGCAATACAGGCCGTAGGCCAAACGCACCAGCACGGCGACCCCCAGCATCAGGACGGCATAGCTGACCAGCTTGTCGAAAGGAGAAATGTACAGCAGCAGCGCCACGCCCAGCTTGAGCAAGGCCTCACCCAGACTGATCACGGCGAAGGCCGACATCCGCTCGTGGGCGATGATCGTGGCGTTGTAGGGCACGGAGAGCAGACTGACCACCAGCACGCCCAGCGAACACTGGAGCACCCGGCGGGCCGCCTCCAGGCGTCCGTCCGGGATGTCCAGGCGGTGGTTCAGCCACCACACGCCGGCCGTCTCCACCAGCAGGACCAGCAGCAGGGCGAGCCCCAACTGGATGATGATGCCGGTCGAAAAGATGCGGCGCAGGCGGGCGGGATCGCCCTCGGCCATGTGCGCGGCCAGGTAGCGGCTGATGGCCGCGGAGAGCGAGGTGGTCAGGAAGGTGAACACGGTCACCACCCCGCCCACGACGTTGTAGGTGCCGTAATCTTCGATGCCCAGGGCCCGCATCACCACGCGCGAGGTGAACAGGCCGATGAACATCAGCAGGAACATACGGAAATACAGCAGGAGGGTATTGCGGGCAATCCTCCTGCTGTTTTCCGAAAGCTGTCCTGCAGCCTGCGGCATGAATTATTCGGTAACGGCTTCTTCGCCGCGCTCGGCCTTGAGGTCGTTGTAGAACGCGGCCTTGGCGCCCTCGACGTACGGAGCCAGCCAGAGGGTACCGATTCCCGCGGTCAGCATGGCCAGGAAGAACCAGCCGATGAAGCTCAGGTAGAGGTAGAAGAGGTCGAACTTGTGGCCCTTCATCATCTCGCGGCTGCGGGTGCTGGCATCCCAGGCGCTGATCTCCGGATGCTCCTCGAGGATATACGGGGTCATCGCATAGGCAAAGGTCATGATGATACCCGGAATGACAAACAGCATCGTCCAAAGCACAATCTTGAGATAATACAGGAACATACCCGCGACTTTGTGCAGATAGTTGGACTTCGCAATGGCGAACATGTTGTGCGTGGCTTCGTAGTCCCGGCGCTCATAAACGAGCCTCATGGAATTCGAGTAACCGAGCATGAGCGGGTAGAGCACGAAGATGTACAGCACCATCGAGCCGCCAAAGAGCCCGAAGAGCAAGCCGAAATTCGGCGGGACGGTGTTGCCGACGATGAAGGACGGCCCCTGAATGGCGCCGACGACGACGAACGAAATGAGCATGACGACCAGGCTCGCCAGGACGACGGGCTTCCAGTTCCCGCGCAGGCGGTCCAGCGAGGCGTTTTTGTATTCGGTATTGGTTCTCATAAGGGAAAGGTTTTAATACTGACAAAGATAGCAAAATATTTCATTTGTGGAACAGCCCGAACACGGCCGAGCCTGAACCGGACATCGAGGCATAGGCGGCACCCTCGGCATAGAAACGCTCCTTGAGCCGTTCCACCTCGGGGTGGATGGGGAAGACGGAAGCCTCGAAATCGTTGAAGAGCACGTCCGGCCACATCTCCACGGGATAGCGGAGCGCCTCGCGCAGCGGAGGCAGGGAGAGCCGCTCGCGCGGGACCACGCGGGAATAGGCCTCGCTCGTGCTGATGCGCACCCCTTCGGGCACCTCTACCCGGATCTCGTAGTCCGACAGGTCGAGGTCGTAGTCGGTCAGGACATCGCCCCGGCCCTCGCCGAGCATCGGGCGGTTATAGATGAAGAATGAGCAGTCGGAACCCAGGCAGGCGGCGTAATCCGCCAATTGCCAGTCCTCCAGGCCCAGGTGGAACATCTCCGTGAGGGTCATCAGGGTAAAGGCGGCGTCCGCGGAGCCCCCGCCCAGCCCCGCACCCACGGCGGAGCGCTTCTCCAGGCGGATCTGCACCGGCGGGAGGTCGAACTCGGCCTTGAGGAGGGAGTAGGCGCGCAGGGTGAGATCGTCGTCCCAGGTCACATTGTCCGACGCGACGAAGCGGAGCTCGTCCGAAGGCGTGATCTCCAGGACATCGGTCATGCCGAAATACGGGACGAAGAGGGTCTCGATGTCGTGGTAGCCGTCCGGGCGGCGGCGGAGCACGCTCAGCCCGAGATTGATCTTGACATTAGGGTAGACTAGCATAGATTTCTTCGGCTGCTGCATCGCTCAGGCGGCGGATCACCGGGGCGAGGAAGGCCTGCATCTGGAGCCGGCGCGCCTCGGCCTCGGGAATGCCGCGGGAACGCATATAGAATAGTTCTTCGGGGTTGAGATAGCCGGTCGTGGCGCCGTGGGAGCACTGCACATCGTCGGCATAGATTTCCAATTGGGGACGGGACTCCGTCCGGGCGGTCTCGGAGAGCAGCAGGGTATGGTTCTCCTGGTAAGCCTGGGTCTTCTGGGCGTCGGGGGCGACATAGATCAGCCCGTCGAACAGGGCGCGCGCCGTCCCGCCCACGATACCCTTGAAGAGCTGGCGGGAGTTGCAGCCGCCCGCGCTGTGGCGGACCAGCACGCGCAGCTCCACCCGCTCGGACCCGGGGCAGAGATACAGCCCCGCAAGGTCCAGGCCGGCGCCGGGGCCGCAGAGATCCACTTCCAGGGAATACTGCACATCCGTGCCGGGCGGCACGACCAGGGTCATCGCGAGTTCCTCCCCGGCTTCCAGCCGGAGATACTGCGGTGCGCTGTCGCGGCCGAGGATGTAGACCCTGCTATCCATGGATGCTCTCGTAGCCTTCGCGTTCGATCTGGTCCACCAGTTCGCGGCCCGCCGTGCGGACGATGCGGCCGTCCTTGAGCACGTGGACCACGTCCGGGACGATGTAGTCCAACAGGCGCTGGTAATGCGTGATCACGATGGAGGAAGTCTCCGGGGTGCGGAGGCGCTCCACGCCCTCCGCGACGATGCGCAGCGCATCCACGTCGAGTCCGGAATCCGTCTCGTCGAGGATGCTGAGCACGGGTTCGAGCATCGCCATCTGGAAGACCTCGTTGCGTTTCTTCTCGCCGCCGGAGAAGCCCACGTTGACATCCCGCCGGGCGAACTCGCCCTTCATCTGCACGAGGGCCATCTTCTCCTTGAGGAGCCGCAGGTACTCGCCAGGGGTCAGTTCCGGCAGGCCCTGCGCCTTGCGGCGGGCCGCCACGGCCGACTTCATGAAATTGGTGATGCTTACGCCCGGGATCTCCACCGGGTACTGGAAGCTCAGGAAGATCCCCGCCCAGGAGCGCTCCTCCGGGCTGAGGGCGAGCAGGTCGCGTCCGTCATAGAGGATGCTCCCTTCGGTGACCTCGAAGGTCGGGCGGCCCGCCAGGACGGCGCCCAGCGTGCTCTTGCCGGCTCCGTTGGGACCCATCACCGCGTGCACCTCGCCGCGGCGGATTGTCAGATCCACCCCCTTGAGGATTTCCTTGCCGTCCACGGAGGCGTGGAGATTCTTGATTTCCAGTAAGACCTTATTCATTCTTGTTGTAGAGTTTTTTCCAGGAGATGAGGGACCAGATGCCGTTGGCCAGGTACAGGGCGCTGACCACGGGCATCAGATAGAGGCCGGAGCTGATGTAGAGGACGATGTTGGCGGCGTTGACGATGAGCCAGACCACCCAGCACTCCCAGCACTTCTGGGCGCTGAGGTATTGGGCCAGCAGGGTGAACATCAGCAGGTACGAATCCAGCCAGGGCGAGGGGTCCGGCTGGAACACGCCCGGCCATTTGACGGGCAGCCAGTCCAAGCACATCGCCCAGACGGCCCCGAACACGCAGACGATCAGCACCAGGCCCGGCCAGCGCTCGCGGGAGATATGCCCCACCTTGAGCCGGGAAGCGTCGGCCGCGCTGCGCTCCTCCGCGCGGGGGTGCGTCCAGCGCCAGTGGCCGAAGAGGTTGATGGCGAATGACACCGGCTGGAGCAGCATTGCGCTGTAGAGGTGCGAGCGCCAGAAGAGCACGAAGAGGAAGATGTTATAAATGTAGCCAACCCAGAAGTTGTACTTCGAGTTGCGGCCTGCGAGGAATACGCAGGAGAGGCCCAGAACGGCCGATATGATCTCGATCCAACTCATCCGACGGCGCCTTCAAGAGATACGGACAGGAGTTTCTGCGCCTCGACGGCGAATTCCATCGGCAGGCGCGACAGGACTTCGCGGGCGTAGCCGCCCACGATGAGCGCGACGGCGTCCTCGGGGGCGATGCCGCGCTGGGTGCAGTAGAAGAGCTGGTCTTCACTGATCTTGGAAGTGGTGGCCTCGTGCTCGACGACGGCCCGGGGATTCTGGTTGCGGATGACCGGAAAGGTATGGGCCCCGCAGCTGCTGCCGATCAGCAGCGAGTCGCACTGCGAGTAGTTGCGCCCCCCGTCGGCACCCGGACCCATCTGCACCAGGCCGCGGTAGCTGTTCTCGCTGTGGCCGGCGGAGATGCCTTTCGAGACCACGCGGCTGCGGGTGCCCCGCCCCAGGTGGATCATCTTGGTGCCGGTGTCGGCCTGCTGATAGTTGTTGGTCATCGCCACGCTGTAGAACTCCGAGGAGGAATGGTCCCCCAGGAGGATGGTGCTCGGGTATTTCCAGGTGACGGCGGAGCCCGTCTCCACCTGGGTCCAGGACAAATGCGAGCCGGAGCCCTTGCAGATGCCGCGCTTGGTCACGAGGTTCAGGATCCCCCCGCGGCCCTGCGCATCCCCGGGATACCAGTTCTGCACGGTGCTGTATTTGACGTCGGCGTCTTTCTCCACCACGATCTCCACCACGGCCGCATGGAGCTGGTTCTCGTCGCGCATCGGGGCGGTGCAGCCCTCCATATAGCTCACTGACGAGCCCTCGTCGGCGATGATGAGCGTGCGCTCGAACTGGCCCGTGCCGGCGGCGTTGATGCGGAAATAGCTGGACAGGTCCATCGGGCATTTGACCCCCTTGGGGATGTAGCAGAAGGACCCGTCGGAGAAGACCGCGGAGTTCAGGGCGGCGTAGAAATTATCCCCCACCGGGACGACCGAGGCGAGGTACTTGCGCACCAGGTCGGGGTGCTCGCGCACGGCCTCGGAGAAGGAGCAGAAGATAATGCCCTTCTCCGCGAGGCTCTTGCGGAAGGTCGTGGTCACGCTCACGGAGTCGAACACGGCATCCACCGCCACTTCGCCCTTGGGCTTCACGCCCGCGAGCATTTCCCGTTCGCGGAGCGGGATGCCGAGTTTGTCGAAGGTCTCCATCAGGGCGGGGTCGATCTCGTCGGGGCGGTCCTCCGCCCGCTTGGGCGCGGCCCAGTAGATGATGTCCTGGAAGTCGATGGGGGGCAGTTTGAGGTGGCCCCACTGCGGAAGGGTCATCTGCTGCCACTTGCGGAAGGCGCCGAGACGGAAATCCAGCATCCACTCCGGCTCTCCCTTCTTGGCGGAAATCAGGCGGATGATCTCCTCGTTGAGCCCCTTGGGCACGTACTCCTGGGCGACTTCGGTCACGAAGCCCTCCTTGTACTCCTGGGAGGAGATGTCTTTGATGATTTCTTCCATGATGAAATGCAAAGATAAGGATTCTCTGTTAATCCGGACAGCCTCAGGCAGGGATTTTGTTGTATCTTTGTCCAAATTACGTTGCCAGATGAAGAATTTCCGTCTTTGGTTCCTGTCGGCCGCGGCTCTGCTGCTGCCGCTTGCCGCGTCCGCCCAGTCCATCTGCTTCTGGACAGACGCCGCGGACATCGTTCCCATCCGCATCTACGTCGATGAAGAATACCTCGGCGATGTCACCGCCGCCTTCGAGACCCAGCCCGCGCTGGACGCCGAAGGGGCCCTGAGCATCGACACCACCCCCACCCGCCACAGCCTCACGGCCGTGGATAAATACGGCCGCGTCTTCAAGGACTGGTCCGGGACCATCATCCCCAAGGAAGGCTTGATCTACTTCGAGCGCCTGCACGAACGCGGCTTCCGCAAAGTAAACCGCAAGGACTACGCCTTCGTCTTCCTGGACTGGGAGCCCCTCTTCCTGCTGCCCCGCTACTACCGCCGTTCCCGGGCCATCGAAGACCTCTACCCGCGTGAAGATCTCGGCCCGATGGTCGGGATGGCCGCGGTGGCCGTGGGCGCCACGGCCGCCCTGGGCGTGGCGGCCGCCCGCAACTGGAAACTCGAGGACAGCCGCTTCCCTTACTTCGCCCTCGGCCTGGGCACGGAGTATTTCTCCACCCTGCAGGAATGGCGCAACGTCGTCCAAATGAAGGCCCGCTTCGGCGGCAAGGGCGGCCTCTCGCTGCTCGCCGACGCCGGCACTGCCATCTTCCCGGGCTATGGCCCGGACAACAATATCTTCACCTTCAGCGCCGGGGCCGGCCTGGACTACGGCGGATTCAGTTTCGCGGTTCGCTACAAGCCCCCCGTGGGCTCCTCCTACGATACCTTCCTCGTCGGAAGGGTCGCCTACGACTGGTGGCTCACGCCAGGGTTTGCCTTGGATTTCCACGCTGGATTCGGCGTGGGCGGCTTCGGGGAGCGGGGCCTGATGGATTATTATGACTTCCCCTTCGGCTTCGGCCTGCTCTTCAAGCTGTAGATGCATCCCCTGATCCTGCTGCTCTGCCTGGCCGCCTACCTGGGCGCGGTCATCGCCCTGGGCTGGCGCATCGCGCGCCGTACCCGCGCCGGCAGCGCAGACTTCTTCCGGGGCGGACGCAAATCGCCCTGGTGGGCCGTCGCCGTGGCGATGGTCAGTACCTCGATCTCCGGCATCACCTTCGTGTCCGTGCCCGGGATGGTGGAGGCCTCGCAGTGGTCCTACCTGCAGATGGCCCTGGGCTTCGTGGCGGGCTATGCCGTCATCGCCTACGTCCTGCTGCCGCTCTACTACCGCCTCAACCTCACCAGCCTCTACACCTGGCTGGAACAGCGTTTCGGGGCCTGGAGCCACCGCGCCGGGGCCGGCTTCTTCCTGCTCTCCAAACTGCTGATCTGCGGGGTGCGGATGTACCTGACGGCCATCGTGCTGCAGCTCGTGGTCTTCGACCCGCTGGGCATCCCCTTCTGGCTCAACGTGGCCGCCACGATGCTCTGCGTGTGGCTCTATACCTTCCGCGGCGGCGTGCGCACCCTGGTCTGGACCGATATGCTGCAGACCCTCGCCCTGATCCTGACCGTGGTCATCTGCACCGTGGTCATCGGGCGGGCGATGGGGCTGGACTTCGGGGCGATGTGCGGCAGCATCCGCGACAGCGGGATGAGCCGCATCTGGTTCTGGGATGACTGGCGGGACACCCGCTTCTTCTGGAAGCAGTTCCTCGCCGGCATGTTCACCACCGTCGCCATGACCGGAATGGACCAGGATATGATGCAGAAGAACCTCTCCTGCAAGACCCTGCGCGAGAGCCAGCGGAATATGATGAGCTACGGGGCGGCGTTCATCCCGGTGAACCTGCTCTTCCTCGCCCTGGGCGTGCTGCTCTACCGCTTCGCCGCGCAGACGGGCCTGAGCGTGGCCCGGCCGGACGATCTCTTCCCCACCATCGCCTGCGGGACGGACGCGGCCGGGACGTCCTGGATGCCGCCCGTGGTGAGCCTGCTCTTCGTGCTGGGGCTCTGCGCCTCGGCTTTCAGCAGCTCGGGCTCGGCCCTCACTTCCCTGACGACCACCTTCACCCTGGACTTCCTGCACGCCGACGGGCGGGCGGACGAGGCCGCCCTGCTGCGCACCCGCCGCCGGGTCCACGCCGGGGCCGCCGTGGTGATGGGCCTGGTAATCCTGGGCTTCGGGGCCATCCGGGACGGGAGCGTGATCAACGCCATCTACACCGTCGCGGGCTACACCTACGGCCCCCTGCTGGGCCTGTTCTTCTTCGGCATCCTGACGAAGCGGCGGGTGCGGGACCGCTGGGTGCCCTGGATCTGCGTGCTTTCCCCTGCACTCTGCTACCTCCTCTCCACGCACAGCGAAGCCTGGCTCGGCGGCTACAAGATTGGCTTCGAGCTACTGCTTCTGAATGCGGCGCTGACCGCTCTCGGGCTGTGGCTCAGCGGCATCGGCCTGCGAGATTTCGGGCCGGAAAGCGGCGAACGGTAGCGCAAAAATCTTATATTTGCAAAAACCAACCTCTTTTCGAGAATGAAAACCATTAAGATCCTGGCCGCGATTACCGCTGCGGCCCTGCTCGCATCCTCGCCGGCGGACGCCTGTACCAACCTCATCGTCGGCAAGAAAGCATCCGTGGATGGAAGCGTGATGTGTACGTACAACTGCGACGGCTTCGGCTTCGCCTCCCCGCTCGGTTTCTATGCTCCCGGACGTCACGCCCCGGGCGAGATGATCTCGGTCCGCGGCGGCTTCGGCCCCGGCGGCGCCCAGCCCCGCTATGTGGCCCAGGCCGACTACACCTACGGCGTCGTGGGTCTGATGAACGAGAACCAGGTCACCATCGTCGAGACCACCTGGGACGGACGCCGCGAGCTCCGCAACCCGGAGGGCTACCTGGACTATTTTACCCTGATGGACCTCGCCCTGCAGCGCAGCACCAACGCCCGTGAGGCCATCGCCGTCATCGACCAGCTGGTCCAGGAATATGGCTACAGCTCCACCGGCGAGAACTTCGTGATCGCCGACAAGGACGAGGCCTGGATCTTCGAGATCATCGGCAAGGGCCAGGGCCGCAAGGGTGCCGTGTGGGTGGCGCTCCGCGTCCCCGACGATGCCATCTGCGCCTACGCCAACTCCAGCCGCATCCGCCAGTTCCCGCAGGCCAAGAAGATTGATAAGAAACTCGGCTTCTACGTGGTCGAGGGCGAATGCATGTACTCCGCCGACGTGATCTCCTTCGCCCGTGAGATGGGCTACTTCGACGGCAAGGACGCGGACTTCAGTTTCCGCGAGGCCTACGGTCCGCTGGACTTCAGCGCCATCCGCTACTGCGAGGCCCGCGTGTGGAGCTTCTTCCGCCACCACACCGACCCGGCCGTGATGGACACCTACCTGCCCTTCCTCAACGGCCAGACCGATGTCATCGACCACCTCCCCCTGTGGATCACGCCCGACAAGCCCCTCTCCGTGCGCGACCTGATGAACGATATGCGCGACCACTATGAGGGCACCGCCCTGGATATGACCGCCGACGTGAGCGCCGGTCCCTGGGCTTCCCCTTACCGCAACCAGCCGGTCAACTTCGAGAGCAGCGACGGCACCGCGATGTTCCGCGAGCGCCCGATCGGCTGCCAGCAGAGCGGCATGACGATGGTCTGCCAGATGCGCGACTGGCTGCCCGACGAGGTGGGCGGAGTGACCTACTTCAACATGGACGATGCCACGATGGTGGCCTACGTGCCCGTGTACTGCAGCATCAACCGCGTCCCTGAGCCGTTCCGCCGCGAGAACAACAGCATGAACGAATTCTCCTTCGACAGCGCCTTCTGGATGAACAACTGGGTGGCGAATATGGTTTACCCCCGCTGGAGCGCCATGATCGGCGACCTCCGCGAGGCCCAGGCCGAACTCGAGGACTACTATGCCGAGGACCAGAAAGAGGTCGAGAAGCGCGTTGAGAGCCTTACCCACCTCGAGCGCGTGAACTACCTCACCCAGAAGACCGAGGCCTACACGGCCAAGATGATGGACCGCTGGGACAAGCTCGCCAAGCTCTTGATCGTCAAGCACAACGACCAGACCATGCGCGCCATGCCGACCGCAGGCGCCCAGGGCCCCGGCATGGGCCGCCGCCCCACCCCGCCGGCCTACGCCCCGGCCTTCATCGACGCCGTCAAGGCCCAGACCGGCAACCGCTACGTGCATCCGGATGCGAGGTAGTCGGGTCGGACGGTTCTTCGTGCTGGCAGCACTCCTGATTCCTGCGCCCGTTCTCCGGGCGCAGGACGTTCAGGACGGCTGGTTCCTGCGACAGATCCGGAGTTTCAGCCGGAAACTCACCACGCCCCGCCGGGAGTTCAACCCGGAATATGTCTATCAGCTGGACGTGCCGTGGGTCGTCTCGCTGGACGGCGACCTGATCCACACCGGTTTCGGGATGCAGAGCGACATCACCCCGGAAGGGCCCGACGGACCCGGTTCCACCATCCACGCCTCGTCCCATCTGCGGGAGAAGATGTCCACCAAACTGGGCGGCGGGATTACCTACGGAACCCTCTGCCTGTCCAACACGGTGGAAATCGGCCAGAACCGCGCCCTGCGCAACAAATACACCCGCTTCTCCCTCTCGCGCCCCCGCTTCGGGCTCAGTTTCCAGTATTATCGCATCAACGATTTCCTGGACGGCACGATCCACTATGACGCCGCACCCGGAACGGACCGCAGCTTCTCCAGCCAGCTTCCCGGCAGGCTGCGCACCATCACGGCCGACGTCTTCTATTTCTTCAACCCCGACCGCTTTGCCTATTCGGCCGTGACGAGCCTCAACGTGATCCAGCGCCGCTCCGGTGGCAGCTGGATGGCTACGGTTCGCTACAACCAGGGCGAGTTCCGCTTCGATCCCAAGGACGACTATGTACGGAACTCCTACGACCACATCGGCTGCTACCGCACCGGCGAGATCTCGCTGGGCGGCGGTTATTCCTACAACTGGGTCCCGCTGCACCGCTCCCCCGAAGGCCGCGGGGTCAAGGGCCTGCGCAACCTCACCTTCAACGGCACCCTCGTCCCGGGACTGACTTTCTACAACCACCTCCACACAATCCCCTACAAGTATCCGAATCCGGAGCAGGCCGAGGCCGTTGAAGGCAAGATCGTCCGCTCGCACACCTACGGTCTGCCGGGCATCAACATTTCCGCCCGCGCAGGCGTGATCTTCTCCTGGGACCGCTACTTCCTCTGCTCGATCGTCACCTTCAACCGCTATCATTTTAAAGGGGTCGAGACCGTCACCCTCGACGAGCAGACCCGCGAACGCTACCGCACCCTGACCGGCGGAATCTTCTATGACATCACCGCCCGGATCCAACTGAATGTACGATTCTGACCATGAAACGAATCCTCCTGCTCTCCCTCGCCCTCCTGTCCGCGTTCGCCTCTCCCGCGGCCACACCTGCCCGCAAAGTCACCGGCGAAGCGCTGGGAACCGTCCGATACGAGGCCCGCTACAACTGGGGCGCCATCAACAGCAAGGTGGCGGACGCCACCATCACCCTCGAGCGTGACAAATGGAATGGAAGCGACGTCCTCCATTCCCGCGCCACCATCAGCGCTTCGTCCATCTTCCGTCTGTTCATGAATGCGGATTACCTCGCCGACGCCTACCTGTCTCCTACTACCCTGGAGCCGGTCTACTATATCAATCCTGTCAAGAAAGGGGGCAAGGAAGGCAAGATCGAATACACCTTCGACCACGCCGCCAAACTCGTCAAGTCCGAATCCGTCCGGCCTCCGGCAGCCCCGGAGACGGTCACCTTCCCGCTCGACGGCAAGACGATGGACCTGCTCTCCCTGCTGCAGCACGTCCGTTTCCTCGACCTGGGCGAAGGAAAAACGGAGTCGCTGCACCTGCTGATGAGCGGCCGATCCGTCAGTGCCACGCTCACTTGCGAGGGGGCCGATCCGGAAAAGTTCCCGGACAAATCCGTACTTCGTTTCCGGCTCAAGATGGTCGAGCGCGGCCTGATGGAGAACGGCAGCGGCAAGGAGATCGTGGTCTGGCGCTCCACCGCGGCCGACCGGCGCATCCTGGCCCTGGAGGCGGCGCTCAGCGCCGGCTCCATGACGGTATCGATCCAGGAATAAACTTACTCCCGGGAAAGGGAATAGGGCAGGTCTGCGGAGTCGGGCCTGCTCTTTTTCTTGGGCGTACGGCCCATCCGGAACTCGAGCACGCCGCCGCGCAGGATGTCCTCCCGCGTGAGGTATCGCCTGGTGTAGGGCTTGCCGTTGAGTTTGACGGCGCGCACGTAGCGGTTCTGCGAACTCACCCCCGGGGCCTTCACCGTGAACGTAGCGCCGCCGTCCAGATGCAGAGTCATCTCCGGCAGGAAAGGCGCGCCCAGCACGAATTCCCCGCTGCCGGGGCACACCGGATAGAAGCCCAGGGCGCTGAACACGTACCAGGCGCTCATCTGGCCGCAGTCGTCATTGCCGCCCAGTCCTTCCCGCTCGGGCCGGTACATCCGCTCCATGATCTCCCGGAGCCAGTATTCCCCCCGCCAGGGCTCCGATGTCCACTGGAAGAGGTAGGGAATATGGTGGGAAGGCTCGTTGCCGTGGACATAGCCCCCGATCAGGCAGGAGGCCTCGATGTCCTCGTTGTCCGCATAATAGCGCGGATCCAGCGGCGCGGAGAAAAGGGTGTCCAGGATGCTCAGGAAGCGTTTCTCGCCGCCCATCAGTTCGATGAGGCCCGCCACGTCGTGCGGGACGTGGAATGAGAAATTGTAGGAATTCCCCTCGATGAAGCCTTCGCCGTAGGTCTGGCGGGGATCGGTGGGATTCTTCCAGGAGCCGTCCCGGCGGCGGGCCCGCGCGAAGGGGCTGCTCCCGTCGAAAAGGTTCCGGTAGTTCAACGCGCGCTTCCGATAGACCTGCGCAAGGGCCTCGTTTCCCAGGGCGGCCGCAGCGCGGTAGATGGTCCAGTCGTCGTAGGCGTACTCCAGGGTGGTGGAGGCCCCGGTGGAGGAGTCCTCCAGCGGGACGAAACCCTTCTCCATATAACTGCCCAACCCGTCCAGGTACGGGACGGTGGCGGTGGCGGTCATCGCATCCAGGACCCCCTCCCCTTCCGGCAGCACGCCCGCGAGCAGGGCGTCCGACAGCACGGAGACGGCGTGGTAGCCGCTCATGCACCAGCCCTCGTTGGCCATCAGCGACCACAGGGGCAGAAGCCCGTGGGCGCTCTGCGACTGGTGGGCGAGCATCGAGCGGGCCATGTCCCGGGCCCGCCCGGGATGCATCAGCAGCAGGAGCGGGTGCTCGGCCCGGTAGGTATCCCAGAGGGAGAAGACCGTGTGATTGTCCCAGCCTTCTGCGCGGTGGATACCCCCGTCCAGGCCCCGGTAGGCCCCGTCCACGTCGTCATACACCGACGGATTGATCATCGTATGGTAGAGGGAGGTATAGAGCATCCGGAGCTGGTCGGGGGTCCCCTGCGCGTCCAGTTTTCCGAGTTCCCGGTCCCAGGCCGCGGCGGCCTCCGCGCGGACTTCGTCGAAGCTCCGGCCCCCGCACTCGGCGTACAGATTCTTCAGGGCGCCCTCCACGGAAGTGGCGCTGAGGGCCACCTGCACGGTCAGTTCATCCCCGCCCGCCCGGTCGAAGTCGAACCAGCAGGCGATGCCCCGCCCGGCCATTTCCGGGAAGTTCCGGCCCAGGGGCAGCTTGCGCCAGAAGCCGTTGTACGGCGAGGGCAGCGTTTCCCGGTAGCCATAGTCTTTCACCGGACGGGAGAAGCGGACGGCGAAATAGGTGTAGTGCTCCCGGGCCCAGCCCTGGGTGAGGCGGTAGCCGGTCAGCAGGCTGTCCCCGACCATCCGGACGCTCGCCCAGAGGGTTTTCCCCTCGTAGTTGTAGATGCCGTGGGCGAGGTCCATCACCAGGTGGCGCTCCCCCTCCGCGGGGTAGGTGTAGCGGTGGACGGCGGTCCGCGGGGTAGCCGTCAGTTCCGCACGGATACCGTAATCGCTGAGGGTCACGGCGTAGTAGCCGGGGCTCGCGCTCTCCGCCGCGTGGCTGTAGCGGCTGCGGTAACCCGTTTCCGGCCGCTCCGCCGTGCCGGGATTCAGCCGCAGGGGGCCGATGGTCGGCATCAGCAGCACATCTCCCAGGTCGGAGTGCCCGGTGCCGCTCAGGTGCGTATGGGAGAAACCCACGATGGTCGGGTCGTCCCAGCGGTAGCCCGCGCAGAGGGAATAGACCTCCGCCTGGTATTTCCCCGCCACGTTGTGCGGGATGGTGTCCGTGTCGGGACTGACCTGCACGCCTCCGAAGGGCACACAGGCCCCGGGGAAGGTGTGGCCCATCCCGGCGGTGCCAATGAAGGGATCGACGTGCCGCGAGGGCTGCCCCGCCATCGGCAGAATCACCAGGAAAGAGAGGCCGGCGGCCAGGAAAATGAGTTGCAACTTCTTCATAATCAACGGCGATGTGCGGATCCTGCCGCTAGCGCGCGACGACCGGGAGGCCGGGGTGGCCGCCCGGAGAGACCGCGCGGACGGCGAAATAATAATTGTCCTTGCTCAGGGGGCAGGAGAACTCCGGTGCCTCCCCGCCCGGGACGATATCCGGCTGGCCCGTCGGCAGGGCGGGCAGCCATTGGGACCGGTCCGTCTCCCGGCACAGCACCTGATAGGAAACGCCGCGGCCGTCTTCGCCGGGGGCGGGTTCCCACTTGAGAATGGTGTTGTTGTCCAGGGCGTTCGCATTGGCGATCCGCACATTCCGCGGGGCGGCCGGAGCCTGGGCCAGGTTCATCACCGCAGCCAGGTTGACCCGGATATTGCGCACCAGGTACGGGAAATCGACATAGGCCGGCAGGTCGCCGTAATCGACCCCGTCTTCCGTGCGGACATCCTGGTGGGTGCGCTCATAGTCCTCGCAATACTCGCAGACACGCACGGCGGTGAAACCTTCCCGCTGGAAAGACGACTGATCGCCGCCCCGGCGATAGCGGTCCGTGCGGTAGTTCAGGACAACTTCCTGCTCCGGGACATAGATGGCGGCCATCTCCTTGATATAGCGCGCCAGCTGGCGGGAATCGCTATCCTCGCCGCTGCGGCTCTCCGAGAAGACACGGACCTTGTGGTCCTCCCGCAGTTCGGTCCCGCTGGCCCGGACATTGCCGATCATGTCGTTGCTGAGCACGGCCTGCACCGGCCATTGCTCCGCACGGGCGCGGGCGGCGAAGTGGCGGGAACCGTCCAGGCCCTGCTCCTCGCCGGAGACAAAGAGGCATTTGACGGTCTGCTCCAGGGGGATTCCGGACAGGATGCGGACCGTCTCCAGCAGACAGGCCAAGCCGCTGCCGTCATCGTCCGCGCCGGGCGCGAAAGCCGTCGAATCCATCACGTCCAGCACGCGTGTGTCGATATGGGCCAGCAGCAGGATTTCCCGCTCCGCGCGGGTCCCGGGCAGGGTTACCATCAGTT
This sequence comes from Bacteroidales bacterium, assembly GCA_016290835.1. Lineage (GTDB taxonomy): Bacteria > Bacteroidota > Bacteroidia > Bacteroidales > UBA932 > Cryptobacteroides. The sequence continues at coordinate 78,963 of JAEEVG010000004.1, forward strand.
CCGGGACCTCCAGGACCCGGTCATAGCGCCCGCCGTTTCCGCCCACAGGATAGCTGACCCGTTCCACGAGGGGACGCGGGCGGCCGGGCGCGGCGGCCTGCGCCCAGCGTTCGCAGCGATCGGCCAGGTAAGTCACGGCCGCCCCCAGCCCGCGTGCCGGGTCGGTCCGGGAACTCAGGGTGTGGCGGGTATGCAGGGCCACCAGTTCGTCAATATACAGCCTGACGCTATCGATGCTGACTTCGGCCACGGCGGCGGCGATCTGCGGATCGCCCGGTGCGGGCGGGGCCGGTTTGCAGGAGGCGGCCAGCAGCGCGAGGGCCGCCGGCACGGCCAGGATGGAAAACTTCTTCATTCTGTCCGATTCTGAATCCGGGTTATTGGGCTTTGCTTTGCAGATAGGCCTTGAAGAAACGGCCCTGGGTGGTAGGGGTGAAATCCCAGTCGCTGATGAGCATCGGGGCCCAGCTGGTGTCGAAACACCAGACGGTGAACGAGATGCCCTTCTGCTCGAAATACCGGGTTATATGCTCGCCATAGACGTCCGTCGACATCACCGGGACGTGTGCGCCCGGCTCATCCTCGAGACAGTATCCGATCTCCGTGCAGATGACGGGGTAGGTGTCCGCCACGAAACCGAAATCCCGCTCCCACTGCTCTTCCCAGGGTTCGGGGCGTTTCATCGGGTAGGGATGGGACACATAGGCGACATTCGGGCGGGCGATGGGTTCCTCCGCCACCGGCGTGAGGTCATAGGCCCAGTTGAATCCGGCGCAGAGGCACAGGGCGTTGGGATTGTAGGTGCGGACGGTGTCGATGATCTGCTCCTGCAACTCCTTCCATTCCGTCCAGGTGCAGGGGCCGGTGCCGTTCACCGTCGGTTCGTTGAAGAGTTCATACAGCGCCACCTGCGGTTCGTCCTTGTATCGCTGCGCGACCGTGCGCCAGAACTTGAAGGTTTCCTCTTTGGTGGTGTTGTACATCGGGGAGGTGTAGCGCTCCTCCTTGAGATTGCCGATGGAGTGCCAGTCCATGATGACGTACGAGCCATACTGTTTGGCCCATTCGATGCCCCGGTCCATCGCCTGGAAGGTCTCTTCCCAGCCCAGCGAATTGATATTCGAGGGATGGACGGCGAAACGGACAACGTTCGCGCCCCAGTCGGCGGCCGCGGCGAAATACCGTTCGTTCCATTGGCCTTCGCGGACCAGCTTGACCGGGTCCGAAAAACATAATCCACGGAAAATCAGTTCATTCCCTTTCGGATCGACGAACTTGTTCCCATCTACTTTCACCCAGCCCTCCCCGGTCGAACATGCGTTCGCCAGGATCAGGGAAAGGACTGCGGCAACGATGACTGAAAATTTGATCTTGCTATTCACGGTTATAATTGGTTGATTTTCTTGCGCTTGGCTTATTCCCGCACGGAGAAGCGGTAGATGACGGTGTGCCGGTAGGTCTCGCCCGGGCGCAGGACGGAGCTGCCGGGGAAGGCGGGATGGTTGAGGGCGTCCGGATAGAGCTGGGACTCCAGGGCCAGGGCGGTGCGGCCGCCCGTGTAGAACTGCAGGCCGGGCTTGTCGTTGAGCACCTCCATCACCCGCCCGGAGGCCGGGGAATAGACCGTCGCGGCGAGTTCCGGCTGCGCCGTGACACCGTGGTTCAGGCAGAAATTCTGGTCGAAGCTGCGGACCATTCCCTCCGGGACGGGCGGGAGCTGGGCGCCGGGGACGAATGCGCCGCGCGCAGCCGGGGCGACTTGCCGCTCGCTCAGGAGCACCGGCCGCCGGAAATCGAAGGGCGTCCCCTCCACCGGCAGGATCTTGCCCGTCGGAATCAGGGTGGCGTCCATCTCTGTCATCGTATCGGCATCGATCCGGATGACGTGGCCGAGGACGTTTTCCGCCGGGAAGCCGTCGAGGTTGAAGTAAACGTGGTGGGAGAGGTTGCAGACCGTGGGTTTGTCCGTGGTCGCCTGGTAGTCGATCGAGACGCCGTCATCCTCGGTGACGGAGAAGGTGAGGAAGGTTTTCAGGGTCCCCGGGAAGCCGTCCAGGCTGTCCGCGAGGGTGCAGCTCAGCACCAGGGTATTCTCGCTTGCTTCTTCCACGTCCCACACGGTGCGATCGAAGCCGGCGGTCCCGCCGTGGAGGGTGTGGGCGCCGTTGTTGCGGGTCGTGTTGTAGGTCACGCCGTCCAGGGTGAAGGTGGCGTTCCCGATGCGGTTGGCGTAGCGGCCGAGGGCGGCGCCGACGGGATTGCGGCTGAAGCCGCGGTATTGCTGGATGTTGTCGTTGTGGCCGACGACATTGGTGTAGTTGCCGTCTTTGTCGGGGGTCCAGATACCCACGATGTAGCCGGCCAGGTTGGTAATCTGGGCGGTGATCCGGCCGTTGGTGATGGTGTAGAGGGAGACGGGCTTGCCGTCAATCTCGGTTTCGAAGTCGGCTTTGTCCAGCAGTTCGCCCGGGTCCTTGGTCTGGGCACGAGACGTGAAGGCGCCGGAGAGCGCCAGGGCGCAAATGGCGGCAAAGCAGAGAAGTTTGTTCTTTTTCATATGAGTATAGATTCGTTTGCTGTCCTTATCGGATACGAATCTACACTTTTTCCCCCGCTTATGCAACAAAGTCGGGAAATACAGCCCTCCGGAATCTCGCCGGATGTGGCGGATTTCCCTACAAGACAGTCAATTCGATAGACTACCTTTGCAGAAAACTCATACGCTTATGAAAAAGATTCTGATTCTCCTTTTTGCGGCTCTGTGCCTCTCCGTCCCGAAGCTTTCCGCCCAGCTCGGCTTCGATTTCGGCATGGACTTTATTTTAATGAACCGCGAGGCGCCGTCCGGCTACAAGGCCGGTGCCTTCGGAATGGGCCCTTACGCCGGCATCATCTACGGGATTCCGGTAAGTATGTCCGATATGATCAACGTCGGGGTCAACTACAAATTCGATATCATCTACGGCGCGCCGGGCGCCTGGGACGATGAGAAGAAGCTGTGCCCGATGACTTTGATGAACCGCGATTCGGATATCCGGGAGCAGCACATTCAGGTGCCGGTCACCTTCAACCACGGCGGAGGCATCTTCAATCTCGCCGTCGGACCGGTGTTCGATTACTGCCTGAAGTCCTCCACCTCGTACGATAACGGCAAGACCTGGGCGTTTGATAACATCAAGGACCTGAAAATGAAGCCGTTCAATGTCTATCTCAAAGCCGGGGCCGGGGTCGGGCTGAAAGGCTTCTCCTTCAACCTGACGGCAAATTATGGCCTGCTGGATTTGTCCCCGGACAACAGTTCGCTGCGCCGCTGGGGCGTCGGTCTGGATTTCCACCTCAATTTCTAGGACGCCTTGCGACAGTTAATTCTGACCCTGGGCCTGCTGATTCTCGGCAGCCTCTCCCTGGCCGGGCAGGACGTAGTGATCAGCGGCAACGCCGACTTCAAGCGGCTTTGCGAAGGCAGTACGCTCCCCAAGGTGGAAGGATGGGTGGTCGTCTCGAAGAATGTCTCCGCGGCAGGGCTTTCTCCGGAATACTGGTACGGATTAGCCCAGATCAAGAAGTCGGGGGACAACTATGTCGCCACCCTCGGCTATGGCCCCGTCCGCTGCGACAACATGGTCATCCTCGCCGACAGGCTGCTGGTCCACAACAGCGGCTCGAAGTATTCCGCCGTGTGCCTGGTGGACGGGAAATGGAAACCGGTGCTGAAAGCTTATACCTGCGACGCCGTCTTGATCGGGCACGCGGACGGAGCCCGGGCCAAGCTGCTGATCCGGGACAGAAAAGGCCTCTACAGTTGGATTGACGAGGGCGGAAAGCACCTCTCCGGCACGCCGGAACACTATGATAAAGCGCTCCTGTACAACGGCAACAAGGAAGTGGTCGCCGTCAAGAGCGGAAGCAAGTGGGGCGTGATGTCGCCGGATGCCCGCGTCGTCGTTCCCATCCAGTACGATACCCTCTTCCTCACCGCACCGCTCCGCCGGTGGGGCGGGAAATGGGCCGATGCCAACTGGTTCTTCGTGAACGACGGCGGCCGCTGGGGGGTGCGCGGCGACGATGGCTCCGAACCCTTCCCTACCGTTTACGGCGGACTCTCCTACTGGCCCACGGCGCCGGACAGCTGGTGCTACCACATGCCCGGCGGGAAGTGGGGGATGAAGGAAAGCGGCGGCCGGCAGATTCTTCCCGAAGAATACGACGGCCTGTCGACCTACAGTTTCAGCCCGTCCGTAAGCGGCTCCCTGCGCCTGCCTTTCGCCATTATCGCCGGGCGCGGGAAGGGGCGGGCGCTCCTCAACCACAAAGGCAACGAACTGCTCCCATTTATGGAAGATGCGGACAGGTTCGACATGCTGGTGATGTTCTATCCCCAGAAATCCTTCTCCGTCTTTACCTGGAACCGCTACAAACTCTGGACGAAGGGAGAATTCGAATCCACGGCCGAATTCGAGGCGAGGAAGCAGGACCCATCCAAGGCCGCAGGCTACGTGGCGTCCCTGCTTCCCGCTGCCGAGAAGGCTTTCGCGGCGGCCATCCTCGGGAATGACGCCCGGCTGATCCTGAGCCGCTACGACGCCGACAGCGAGTGCTTCCTCTTCTCGGTCGACAAGATCCTGCAGGACACCTACAGAATCCGCGTCCCCCGCGCCGACGCTCCGCTGTTCAAGGAGGAGTTCAAGGACTTCTCGGCCGCCGCCCTCGGGACGGCCAAGTACTTCATCCAGAATGATATGCTCGCGCTCCGCAGCATTGTTTTCACAACTCCGGAAGGAAAATCATTCAGCTTCGAGAATCCGGCGGCTGAAGGGTATTCCCTGCCCGTACTCAAAGATCTTGATTTGATACAATGATGAAAAGAATCCTTGCACTTCTGTGCCTTGCCGGCCTGAGCCTGGCGGCGGGCGCACAGTCCAAATTCGACACCGGCACGCACGCGACCACGGCCCTGGGCCAGCTCCAGGAAATGAGCGGGCAGACGATATCCATACCCTCCGGGAACCATCACATCGTGATTCCGGCCGCAAAAGCCGTCAGCGCCGTGAGTTCCGCCAGCTCGGCTTCGGGCAGCAGCAGCGCCCTCGGCCTTGCCTTCAACATCCTCACGCCCATCCTCTTCAGTGCCCTGGACGCATTGGAAAGCAGCAACTCTTCCGCAAGCGCGCCCTCCCAGGCCGTCAGCTATGTCGAAGCACCGAATCCCGTGGCTCCCGACCGGTATGACGAGTGCGATGCCGACATCGTAAGCAAATTCCCGCCCGGCTGCAAATTCGAGCGCCACTACCCCGTCCCGGGCGAAAAGGACTGGTACCTGGAACTGGATATGACCAACGAAAGTTCCGTGGACCACGATTTTACGATCATCTTCTGGGAGAAAGACGGAAGGGACGGCACACCGCGGCTGAACGTAATCCGCAGCGGCCTTCCCCAAAACCGCATCCACGATCCCCTGCTCGGGATCAGCGTGAACGGGCATTACGATACGGTCACGCCCACCACCCGCTACAAAATCGAGAAAATCATCTACAACGACTAATCCGCTCCCCTGTCATCCTGAACACACCCCTGTCATCCTGAACGAAGTGAAGGATCTACAAGCACCAGATTCTTCGCTGCGCTCAGAATGACAGGAGCCGGAAAAGGTGACCAAAAACCTATCTGGTTCTAGTAAGACCTGAGAATAATGATTACTTTTGTATTTGTCAATTACTAAGTAGTTATGAAATTAAAGGTCAGCATCCTAGCGGTGTCGCTGCTATGCGCTTCCTGCGCCACACAACCCGCCCTCAATAGTTTTAAAGACCTCCCCGAAGATATCAGCGTGGAAACCATCGGCAATCGTGTCGTGGAGCAATTCCTCGCCTCTGATCCGCTGAACTATGGAAATAATCTTCCGGGTTATCAGGCACCCTATACTTATGGAGGCGGCAAGGAAATGAATTATGCCGTGGTAAGCCTTTGGGTTAACGCCATCGAGTTTGCCCGCCGTTCCCACAACAAGGAGCTGGAGAATCGATTGATCGATTCTTTTGAGCCGTTCTTTGGAGAGAAAAAGTCAAAGTGCAATCGTGATAATCACGTGGATTTCTCGATCTTCGGAGCCATTCCGCTGGAGATTTATCTGATGAATGGTGACAAGCGGGCATTGGAAATGGGACTCCGATATGCTGATCACCAGTGGGAAGATCCGACAGGAGAGCCCGGCGAGGAGGTGGGTGGCAATGGTAATTTCCCGATCGAGGGTCAGCGGGAATTCCTTGCAAACGGTTATTCTCCCCAGACCCGCCTGTGGATTGATGATATGTACATGATCACAGTCCTCCAGGCCCAGGCTTATCGAGCCACCGGCGACCGCAAGTATATCGACCGTGCGGCCCGTGAGATGAAAATGTATATGGACAAACTCCAGCGGGACAATGGTCTATTCTACCATGCCGCCGAAGCGCCCTATTTCTGGGGACGGGGAAATGGCTGGATGGCGGCAGGTCTGCCTATGCTTCTGGCCTATCTCCCCAAAGATAGTGAGTATCGTCCTTCCCTGATGGAAGCCTATCAGAAAATGATGAAAACGCTCCTTGCATATCAGCACGAAAACGGCATGTGGGGGCAGGTTATTGATGATCCGGAGTTTTGGGATGAATCTTCCTGTTCGGCCATGTTCGCCTATGCGTTTATCGAAGGTGTGCGCCATGGCTGGCTGGACGAGGCTACATACGGCTCTGCCGCACGCAGGGCCTGGGTTTCCCTGTGCGGGAAACTGGATCAATATGCTAATATTGCAGATGTCTGCATCGGGACCAATCGTAAAGACAGCCGCGAATGGTATATGAACCGTCCCCGCGCTATCGGTGACCCGCACGGGCAGATGGCCATGATGTGGATCTGCAGCGCGCTGCTGTAATAAAAACAACATATGGGGAATAACACTGTTTTTGTGCCCCGGGCGGGAATCGAAGAACTGAACGGGTCTGAAATGGGTTGAATGGATTTGACATTGGTGACAGCTTATTATTAATTGATATTCAATAAATTATATGCGTTTTTGAGCCTGTTTCGATTCTAGTACGGGGTCTAGAAAAATCAAAATATTTCAGCTAAGTCGGCAAAAATCGGCAAAAATTATTACCTTTGTGCCGAAGGCTAAATAGTTGATATATGGCGAATATCGTGTATAAACTCTCCACGAAGGAGGACAAAATCACTGGAAAACGTGAGATTCACGTCCGTTTTTACCATGGAAAGTTCGATGTAAGGGCAAAAACGAACCTATACGTACAACCTGAATACTGGGATGCGGCTAAGCAAACGGTGAAGATTCCGAACACTCGTTCGAACACTCCGGAGAAGCAGCAGCTCATTATGAAACTGTCTGCCCTTAAGGCGGATCTCGAGTCTCTTTCAAATGATATCCGGGAAGCGTACATTGCCGACGGAGGAGGAAAAAGAGATCTTCCTACCGAGTGGCTGTCTGATTTCATCGCAAGCCGTATCCTTGCCCAGGAGAGGATTGTCGCTCAAATGGAAGAGGAAGAAACAGCTGAAGAAAAGGACGACTCACAGAAAGAATTCTTTGACACGTTCGAACATTTTGTGTCCATCCAGAAAATATCCATTTCCCGGATCCGGCACTACAATGTCATCATCCGCGCCCTTAAACGCTTCGCCATCTATAGCGCCCAGGAAGTAAGCTTTGCCACGCTATCCTCGGATATGCTCCGGAAGTTCTCCAAGTTCCTAGAGAATGAGCACAAGTTCGTCGTGGAAGGAAAGGACGGAAAACCGCGCATCAAAGACCCCCTCTATAAAGCGGCTTATAAGTCAGTTCCTGAATGCCGGTTCCCGAAGCAGCGAGGCCAGAATTCCATTATCGGCACGATGTCCCGTCTCCACACCTTCGTCCGCTGGTCGATCAAGAGAGGCTACATGAACCGCGACCCCTATGATGATTATGTCATCGGCACGGCCATATATGGCACTCCCTTTTATCTCACTAAGGAGGAACGAAACCAACTGTACCAGGCGAAGTTCCCGGATAACCCCGGTCTGGATGTCCAGCGTGATATCTTCGTCTTCCAATGCTTCATCGGATGCCGTGTCGGCGACCTGATGAAAATGACCAAGGCCAACGTCATCAACGGCGCCATCGAGTACGTCCCCCGCAAGACCAAGGAAGGCCGCCCCTATACGGTCCGAGTCCCGCTCTCGCCCACCGCATTGGAAATCCTGGAGCGCTACAAGGACCAGCCCGACGGGCGTCTTCTTCCTTTTATTTGTGAGCAGGACTACAACCGAGACATCAAGAAGATGATCAAACTCGCGGGCATCGACCGCGTGGTTACGACGCTGAACACCATCACCCGCGAAGAAGAGAAGCATCCCATCTGGGAAGTCGCCTCCTCCCACATGGCCCGTCGCGTCCTGGTCGGCAACCTTTACAAAGAAGTCAAGGACCCCAACCTTATCGCCAAGATCTCCGGCCACGTCGAGAACTCCCGCGCCTTCAGCCGCTACCGCGACATCGACGAGGAAATGGCGAAGGAGGTTATTCTGAAACTTGAATAAGAAAAGGAAACAGTATTTCAAGGAAGATAGGAGTTATTTCCTAACTTTGCAGATACTATGAAAGAAAAACAATTCATATCGGTTATTCCCTACTCCGGTGGCGGAGACCTTCTCGCCGATGCCCGCACCATCATTGACGGTGCCAGACAATATGCCTATTCCGCAGTCAACGTGGCGCTCGTCCAGCGCAACTGGCTGCTGGGCAAGCGTATCAGCGAGGAGATTCTCAAAGGAGACAATCGGGCTGAATACGGTGCGGAAGTCATCGTCCGTCTGGCAAAGGAACTGAGGGCCGAGTATGGCAACGGCTTTACCAAGACCAATCTTTACAACTTCACGGAGTTCTATAAGGCCTTTCCTGAGATTTTCCACGCAGCGAGTGGAAAATTCGACATCCGACTCAGCTGGACACACTACCGTGTGCTCCTGCAGGTAAACGATCCGAGGGTCCGCGCTTGGTATATGGCCGAAGCTGCCGCCCAGACCTGGAGCACAAGAACCCTTCAACGCAATATCGATTCCCAGTATTACTACCGGCTCCTACAGTCCCAGCACAAAGACCTTGTGGAAAAAGAGATGCTGGAAATCACCGCTCCTTCGCAGGTCCCCGACCGGCTGGAATTTGTCAAGAACCCCGTCGTTGCCGAATTCCTCGGCTTGGAATCCCGCGCCGAATTCACGGAGAACACCCTTGAGGGTGCCATCATCACCAACCTCCAGAAGTTCCTGATGGAACTCGGCAAAGGCTTCGCCTTCGTCGCCCGCCAGCAGCACATCCATACCGAAAAGCAGGACTACTACATCGACCTGGTTTTCTATAACTATATCCTCAAATGCTTCTGTCTCATCGACTTAAAGACCTCCAAGGTCACGCATCAGGACGTCGGGCAGATGGACATGTACGTGCGGATGTACGATGAACTCAAGCGCGGAGAAGGCGACAATCCCACCATCGGCATTATCCTGTGTTCGGAAACCGACGAAGACATCGCCCGCTACTCTGTCCTGCATGGCAACGAGCAACTCTTCGCCAGCAAATACAAACTCTATCTCCCCTCCGAGGAAGAACTCCGCGCTGAAATCGAAGCTCAGAAGACCCTTTTCTACCTCCAGCAGGCTGAAGACAAAACAAAACCTGACGGGCAAGACTAAATTTCCGGATAACCCGCGCCTTCAGCCGCTACCGCGACATTGACGAGGAGATGGCCAAGGAGGTCATCCTGAAACTGGAATAATATCAATCAGTTGTGTTCTCAACGTCAACTTGTGAAAAGTTTGTGGTACTACCTCAAAAACTACCACATAAACTACCTCAAAAAGAACTTACAACGCCTTTTTCAACTTGGTTCAGTGACAATCGTATTTCTTAGTTTTGTCACAAGGATAATCAATTATTGATTATTATGCGCACAAAAGTAAGCTACATAATTTGCCATAAGTGTCCTATTTCGGGTAGATATGGCAAATTATAGAAGATATAGTAACATGCAATCGAATGTAATAGCTGTCCTGATGCGTTCTTTACATTCGTTCTGATTTATTAACCACAGAAAGGCCCCAAAATATTATAAATCTTGTCACTTTTCCATAATACTGACAGACATTATATACTTTATCGGAAGCAAAATCTTGTGCATGCTTTGGACTAAAGAAATATATTTTGTACCTTTGTAGTTAGTGATATACAAACCGAATGGAGACAAAATATAATAAAACGGTTTCCTCTTCTGAAAGCGCTCTGTTAGGACTCCTGGCAGAAGAGGGAAAGCAATGGTTTACCATTGAAGAGGCATACGCCGCCTTTCCGGACAAATCGGCAGAGGCGGTGCGTTTCATGTTGAAGCGAATGCTGGACAAGGGGCTGTTGATTAAGCTTTCCAGAAAAGTTTATTGGACGGTTCCTTTTGACCAAGAGGCGGAAGACTATCTTCCAGACTGGCATTTGATGGCCGAACCACTAGCTGGAGGCAAACACTATATAGCCTACTATTCAGCCCTTCAGATTCACGGCCTTATTACCCAGCCGTCACTGAAAGAACAGATCGTCCGTGAGCGTCATAAAACGGAGACCATTATACTGAAAGGAGTTGAATTCCAGTTCATTTACCACAACCCCAAGCATTTTTTCGGGATGAGGAAAGTATGGATAGACTCATACAACAAAGTATCCTGCTCCGATTTGGAAAAAACGATGATTGACTGCTTGTATATGCCGGCTTATGCCGGAGGCATCGTTGAGGTGGCGAAAGCGCTTTGGACGGCAAGGGAAAAACTGGACTATGGAAAACTGCTTGCTTACACAAATCAATTTGACAGCCAGGTTGTCATCAAAAGACTTGGATTCTTGCTGGATAAACTGGAGATCAGCACGAATATCATAGAAGAACTTCGCAGCCTACGCAGCGCGACGGTGTCACCATTGGACACGGAAGTCCCAAATGAGGGAAAGATTTCCACCAAGTGGAGTATCCGGCAGAATGTTGAGCTCGAAACAATTATCAACGCAATAAACAACTGATATCATGATACGTCCGGCAGAAATTCAGAAGAAAGCGAACAAGGAAAAAGTGAGGGACACCCAGATAGAAAAGGATTACATCCTGACATGGATTCTCACAGGCGTAGCCAATAATGAAGCCTTGTCCCAAGCTTTGGCCTTCAAAGGCGGCACGGTCCTTAAAAAATTCTACTTCAAGGACTACCGCTATTCCGAGGACCTTGATTTCACCTTGGTTGATGATCGTCTTTCCAATGAGGAAATCCAGAATGCTTTCAAGGAAGTGTTCCTATATGTTCGAGAAGAAGCCAACATTCCGCTCTCCATGGAGGATTTCGGCATCCACGAAACGGGAAACATCAACTTCTATATCTCCTATGTCGGTCCCCTCGGAGGGACTGGGGCCAACAAACGCGTCAAGGTTGACATCTCCCGGACGGAATTGCTTTGCTTCAAGCTGGAGAAACGGCCAATGTTTGACGCCTATTCCGACCAAGAAGACTGTTCGGTCCATTGTTATTCTTTGGATGAGGTGATGACGGAGAAGATGCGGTCGCTGCTTTCCAGAACCCAGCCGCGTGATTACTATGACCTATGGTATTTGTCGGAAATGGAAGGCATGGAAATGACCGATCTCCGATTTGAGTTCGAGGCGAAAGCCCGACACAAAGGCCTTGATCCAGATTCCTTGCAGGAGAAGCTTGACGGGAAGGTTAACGTTTTCAAGTCCAGATGGGAGAGTTCCATGAAGGACCAGATCGCAGAATTGCCTCCCTTTGAGCAGGTCCATCGAGAATTGGGCAAGCACTTCCGTCTTCTGTTCAAATAGTAGCGACAATTAATGGGTGAATCAATGCCGTTATGAATAATGATTTGAATGAACGCAGAAAAGCCAAGAAACGCTTGGCGCTGAACTCCCGTGATATTCATGTTGGGTGGATTGTGGGAGCGGGCGTTTCTATGCTCATCTTTTTGCTGGCCACTTTCGCCACGGCTTACCGCCATGACGCGTATTCTTCAAGGTTAGGGTTAAGGGACCTGATGACTACAGATGTTTGGTTCCGGGTATTCCTAGCCTTAACCTGCTTTTCATTATTGTTGTTCCTAGGGCTGCTTGTTTACGCATTCGTCGCTGGAAGAATCGACAGGTCCGGTGATAACGAAGGACAGGAAGCGCTACCGATGGCTAAAACACCAGAAATTAAGGATGTGACGGAAGTTGCAATTAAAGATGAGTCTCCGGTAGTAACACGGCCAGCATCATTCGCCATCAACGAGGATAAACTTCGAAAACTTCTGGACACGCCTTTTATGCGCAAGCAATCAAATGGTTCGAGCAAAACCAATCTCGACAGATTTATCGATGACGTAAAAACCGTTCGAATCCAACATCAAAAGGGAGCAAAGGATGGCATCAACGACAAGAGCATCACTTCGATTGCCAAGATTCTCTACTCGAATAAGCACCAGAAGCAACGACCGCTTCCTTCCTTTGTCAAATGGAACACCACCTTATTTGAGTGTCTGAACTTAGAAGCGCCTCAAAAAGGGAATATCAATAAGAGTAAAGATTTGGACGAACAAATAACGAAGCTATTCAGTTACCTTATTCCCTCGGAATAATCCCCCTGAAGAATCCCCAGCCATAAGGGATAATCCCAACTTCAATCACCGCCGCTTGTGGGTAATTGACTGATAATCTGTCAATTGCCCGCATTTCTTATCAATCCCCACCTTTGTTCTACCAAATAATCTATTTTATGTTTGTCACGGCCAATCAGGAGCCGTGAGATTTCCGACCACGTGTTCCGGAGGCCCGAAGCCAAATGAGATCCCCATCGGAAAGGGGGTCAAGAGAGGCAGAATTCCAAAACATATTTGACTATGGATATGAAATTGGACTTGTTCGAGCTCCTCCGGGAATTTCCCGAAGCAAACCTGACTGTCCACGCCGGAGACCTGGGCCATTTCGCCCGGGAACTCCTGGCCGAAGCGCGTCAGGACTTCGAGCGCGAGCGCGCTGCGATCGCGGAGGAAAAAAAGGAGGAGTACCTCACCCCTGAGATGGTCAAGACGCTGCTCAGGATTTCGGAGAGCACGCTCTACCGAATGGCGAAAGCAAAGATCCTCATCCCTGTGTTTGTCGGCGGACAGAAACGCTACCGGCGTTCCGACCTCGACAAGATCCTAAGCCCCTCGTAGCGATGCTTTACACGATCATCTATGATTTCATGTGGAAAGACCTGCGTCTCCGGGGCGCAGAG
>JAEEVG010000030.1 GCA_016290835.1 Bacteroidales bacterium
GATCGAGCTTTCGGAAGGCGCACATACCCTCACCCTCTCCGCCGTGGACGACCACATCCTCTTCGACCAGTGGATGGTCGACTTCCAGCCCGCCCGGAAGTTCTACCTCTTCCCGCTGGCGGGCGCTTTGGCGCGCTTTGCTAAAAAATGACCGATACCTTACAATCTAATACCCGGAAAAGTCTTATCTTTGACAAACACACCTGATAACCGTTCCCTCTTTATGAAGAAAAGTATCCTCTTTCTCCTTGGATCCCTGCTGTTTGCCGCTTGCTGCGGCACCCCGGATGTCAAATTCCCGCAGGGACAGTATCCTTACGACAACCCCTACGCCTTCGGCCATGATCTCTCATTCGTGCTGAGCGCCGAGAAGCGCGGCGGAGTGTGGTACGACACCGACGGCACGCAGATGAGCCCCTGGCAGATCTTCCGCAGCCATGGCTACAACTGGGGCCGCCTGATGATCTGCAACGAGCCTTCGCGTCTGGGCCAGACCCTCGACTATGTCATGGAGGGCGCGCAGAAACTCAAAGAGAACAACATCCACTTCGCCCTGGACTTCATGATGGCGGACGGTTGGTCCAACCCGATGACCCAGCCCACGCCCTCGAGCATGAAGGATATGACCCACCAGGAACGTACGGCGGCCTTCTACGACTATGTCCACCACGTGATCGCGACCCTGCGCGACGCCGGCGTCCAGCCGGAGCTCGTCCAGGTAGGCAACGAGATCAGCAACGGCGCCTTCTGGCCCACCGGCCGCATCTATTACGGCGAGGAGAAGCGTGACCAGAGCCGCTGGAAAGAGTTCACCGACTACATCAAGGCCGGCATCAAGGCTATCCGCGACGTGGATCCGGCCATCCAGGTGATGCTGCACCTCGACTTCGGCGGCGACCTGGAGATGAGCGAGATCTTCTTCACGAAGATGAAGGAATACAAAGTCGTCTATGATTGCATCGGATTCTCTTTCTATCCCTGGTCGCACGGCACGCTGATGGACCTGCGCGACAACCTCTACTATGTCATCGAGAAGTTCCGCAAGCCCGTTTACGTGATCGAGACCGGCTTCTACTCCGTGCCTTCGCAGTACTTCGAGCGCAAAGGCCTGCGCGCCCCCTTCCCCGAGACCCCGGAGGGCCAGAAGCAGTGGTTCCAGGCGGTCAACGAGATCGTGATGGCCGCACCGTACAACCTCGGACGCGGCGTGTTCTGGTGGGAGCCGATGCAGCGCGGCCGCGGCTGCTTCGACGACCAGACCCACGTGGCGAAACCCATCCTCGAGGCTTTCGAGCAATATGCCTATCCGCTGGAGCGCACCGACGGCAATCCCCGTATCTGGGATTTCGAAGAAGGCGAACGTCCGTAACCCTGCCCGAGCGGAATGAAGCGCCGGTCCCAGCGGACAGCCCCCGTGCTCCTGCTTCTTGCCCTGCTCTCCATCCAGGTCTGCCAAGCCGCGTCCAGGCAATACCTGTTCCGGCATTTCAGTACGGATGACGGGCTCTCGGGCAACAGCATCATCTGCATGACCCAGGACCGGATGGGCCTGATCTGGGCCGGCACCCGCAACGGCGTCTGCTGGTTCGACGGCGAGCGCTTCAATCCACCGACAGTCCGGGATACCGCCGGATTCCTGAGCGGATCCATCCATTCCATCTGCACCAGCCCGGACGGGGCCGTATGGCTCTCCACCGACCGGGGCATCTGCAGCTACGACCCGGCCACCGGCGATCTCCGCGCCTTCGGGGCGGAGATCGGTGCCCGGGACCTGCACTGCGATGCCGCGGGCCGGCTCTGGTTTATCGTACAGGGCGAGATCCGGAGGATGGACACCCGCAGCGGGGAGACTTTCCGCTACGACAGCCAGGACACCTTCTACCCCTACCGCAGTTGCCTGGACGACAAGGGCCAGATATGGATTTCCTCCCGCGACGGCCTGTTGTATCGCTACCTTTCCGAGAACGATTCTTTCGAGCAATATCAGATTCTCCCCCGGCAGACCCTTGCCAGAGGGATCTACCCCCGCTTGCTCATCCCGCTCTCCGACGGGGAGTTCCTGATGGCGACCAGCGACAATGAAGTCTGGCAGGTCAATCCGCGGAGGGGCACGAGCGAGCGGGTGCTGTCCGCGGACCAGGTCGAGGACGAAGCGGCCATCATGTGCCTGCTCGAGAACCGCAAAGGGGAATACCTGGTCGGCAGCAACAAAGGGCTCTACCTCGTGGACCGGGACTCCCGTTCCGTCAGCGAAGTAAGCAGCGACCCGATCGACCGGCTGTCGCTCTCCAGCGACAATATCCGCACCTTGTTCAAGGATCGGGACGGAAGGGTCTGGATCGGCACTTTTTACAGCGGCATCAACCTCTGGCAGCAGTCCGAGTTCACTTTCTACCGGAACTTTTCCGACACCTCCCCCTTCTCCATCCGGGGCAATACCGTTCGCAGCATCTGCCAGGACAGCTCGGACCGTATCTGGATCGGCACGGAAGACGGATTCCTCAACTGCATCAACCCGGACGGGACGGTCCTGCCCATCGGGCCGGAGCACGGACTGCCCCCGATGGCCAATTACCATTCCCTGTTGCTGCACGATGGCCTGCTGGTGATCGCCACCTACGACAACGGCATCTTCCTATTCGACCCTGAGCGGCTCCGGGTCAAGGCCCATTTCCAACTGCCAGGCGAGAATTTCATCTGCCTGCTCCGGACGCAGGACGGGACCCTGCTTACAGGGACCGGCGGCGGAGTGTATTATTTCCAGCCGGAATCCGGCAATTTCGAGCGGATCGAGGCGCTCGGATCCACCTTCGTGCACGCCCTGTACGAAGACCGGCAGGGCCGGGTCTGGATCGGCACCTACGGCTCCGGGCCCTGGATCCTCGACCGCTCCACCGGGGAATGCTTCCGGGTGGAATCCGCTCCCGGCTGCCCGCCGCTCGACCAGACGCGCATCACCCACCTCGCCGAAGACCGCAACGGCACCATCTGGATTGCCACCGAAGGAAACGGCCTCTGCCAGGCAGCGGACGATCCCGCCGTGCCCCGCCGCTTCCGGACGGCGCAGTTCACGCTGGCGGACAAACTGCCCAGCAATGTCACCTGCGCCATCGTCCAGGGTCGCGAGGGCATGCTCTGGGTCTCTACGGACAAGGGCCTCTTCTCCTTCGACCCGGAGAACAATTGCGTGATAGACTCCTATCTCGACAAGAATAGCACCATCGGCAATTATTTCCGCTACGGCTCGGTCATGTTGGACCGTGCCGGCCGCATCCACCTGGGCACGACGCTGGGTATGCTGGCCTTCCACCCCAGCGTCCTGCGCGAACGCCGCGACCCCGTCCTGCTGCTGACGGACATCCTCGCCGGCCGGGAGGACCAGACCCTCCGGCTGCACGAACCGGGGCATTCCGCCCTGACCTCTTCCCAGATCTCGGTCCGGCAGCGGGACGCCGCCTACCTGCGGTTCCGCTTCGCCAACATCGTCGAAGACGAATGGCACCACCAGCAATACCGCTACAGTTTCAGCCGGCGCCGGCAAAAAATAGAATCCGTCACGGAAGAGAACGCCGTGACCTTCGCCGGCATCCGGGACGGACGCTACACCTTCGATGTATGGGTGGACGGATCGAAATCCGAAGCAGCGCACCGCCAGCTGACCATCCTTGTCAAGCCGCCGCTGTCCGCCTCGTGGCCGGCGCGGGTCCTGTACCTGTTTGCGTTCTGCATCGCCGGAGGATGGATGGTCCGCAATTATTACAAACGTAAGCGGCTGGAGCGGGAGCGCTATCTGCACCAGCTGGAAGACGAGAAGCAACACGAGATCTACGACGCCAAGATCAATTTCTTCACCAACATCGCCCACGAGATCCGCACCCCGCTGACCCTCATCAAGATGCCGGTGGACAAGATCATGGAAGAAAAGCGCTACTCCGAGGAAAACCGGGAGGACATCGCCACCGTCAAGGCGAACACGGACCGGCTGCTGTCCCTGGCCAACCAGTTGCTGGACTTCCGGAAAATGGAGAGCAAGCAGATGAAACTCAACTTCCTGCAGGAAGACCTCTGCGAGCTGACCCGGCGGGTCTGTAGCTATTTTTCCCCAGCCGCCCAGGCGCATCACATCGATTTCGCCATGCAAATACCGGAAGGTCAGATCCCGGTCATGTGCGCAGCGGCCAGCATTGAGAAAATCATCAGCAATCTGATATCCAACGGATTGAAATATTGCCAGAAACGCGTTTCCCTCTCCCTTTCGGAAATGGCGGGCGAGAAGGGAGCCGTCCTGCGGGTGACCAGCGACGGGCCCAAAATCTCCGCCGACGAACGGGAGAAAATTTTCGAGCCTTTCTACCAGGAACGCTCCAGTCAGGTCAAGATCCGGGGCAGCCGGGGCACCGGCCTGGGTCTGCCTTTCTCCCGGATGCTCACCGAACTGCACAATGGCCGGCTCTACCTCGACGACACCCCCGGTCCCGGGAACTGTTTCGTGCTCGAACTGCCCAAAGAGCAGGACCAGGATATCAGCCTGCAGCGCCCGAAAGCGGACGTCCAAGAGCCCGAGGCCGTGGCGGAACAGGCCGCGGATTATGCTGCATCCGGCCGCCATACCGTGCTGATCGCCGAAGACGATACCGAACTCAACAATTACCTGAGGAAAGAGCTTAGCGCCGACTACCATGTCCTGCAGGCCTTCAACGGCGATGAAGCACTCGAGCTGATCAAGCGCCAGAAAGTGGACATCCTGGTCAGCGATATCATGATGCCCGGCATCGACGGCTGCACCCTCTGCAACATCATCAAGACCAATCTCGAATTCAGCCACATTCCGGTCCTGCTGCTGACCGCGGCGGTCGGGATGGAGCGGCATATCGAGACCCTGAAAGTCGGTGCGGACGGATATCTGGAGAAGCCTTTCCCGATCGGCCTGCTCAAAGCCAACATCCAGAATCTCTTCGCCAACAGGGAATTGACTTTCAAACAGTTCACCGATTCTCCGCTCTCCCACTTCAACGGGCTGAAGGTGGGCAACATGGATGATGACTACATGAACCGCCTGCACAAGGAGGTCATGAACCGGCTGTCAGATCCCGACCTGAGCATCGAGGACCTGATCTCCGCCCTGGGCACCAGCAAATCCACGCTGTTCCGCAAGGTCAAGGCCAATACCGGCCTCAACATCCTCGAATACATCAAACTCTGCCGGCTCAAGAAAGCCGCCGAACTGCTGGCGGCCCAGAAATATAAAATCGGCGAGGTCGTTTATCTGGTCGGCTTCTCCTCCGCCTCCTATTTCACCGCCAATTTCAAGAAGCAATTCAATGTTTCCCCTTCGGATTTCGTCCGCCAGGTACGCGGCGAGCGCAAAAGCGGCACATAGACCGCTCAGACCGCAGAATTGACAAAAAATGGTCTATAGTTTTTAATAACCAAGGCTCTTTTCTTTTATTTTTGTGGAAAAGAGCCCTTTAGTTTTTAAAAAACTATAGTATGCAAAAACCAATTATTTTACTCCTTTCCGTTTCCCTTGCCCTGCTGCTGTCCTCCGGCCTGTCCGCCCAGGTCAAGGTAAACGTGACGAAGACCACCATTCCGACCTACCTGGTAGGCGATCCCGAACTGGATCCCTATTTCTTTACCGGCAGGACGTACCAGGGTGCCGCCGGGCACGTTTATCCCTACCCCATCTACGACATCCTGACCGATGACCGGGTGGACCGGGACTACAAGTACCTTACCCTGGAGAACGAGTACACCGAGATCGGGGTCCTGCCCGAGATCGGCGGCCGTATCTTCCATGCCCGCGACAAGAAGTCCGGTTACGATTTCTTCTACCGCCAGCATGTCATCCGCCCGGCCCTGATCGGTATGATCGGATCCTGGATCTCCGGTGGCGTGGAGTGGAACATCCCGCACCATCACCGTGCCTCGTCCACGCTCAACGCCGGATATGAAGTCGTTGAGAACCCGGACGGCAGCAAGACCATCTGGATCGGTGAGACCGAACTCCGCCAGCGGCTGAAATGGTCGATCGGCCTGACGATGTTCCCGGGCAAATCCTATGTCGAGGCGACCTTCCAGATGCAGAACCGCACCCCGATGATGCAGTCCTTCCTGTACTGGGCGAATGTCTCGGTGCACGCCAACGAGAACTACCAGGTGCAGTTCCCGCCGCAGACGGTGTATGGCACGACCCACAGCAAGACCAACTACTCCGACTGGCCGTATACCGCGGCCGCGGGCAGCAACGAGGCCTGGGACACCAGTTGGTGGAAGAACTGGCGGGGCTCCAACTCTACCTTCGCCGTCAACTATGCGCAGGATTTCCTCGCCGGTTATGACTTCGGCAAGGACGCCGGAACCGTGCATTTCGCCAACCACCATCTTGTCCCCGGCAAGAAATTCTTCCTGTGGGGCACGGACAGCGTCTGGAACGAGATGCTGACCGAGGAGGACGGTGCCTACCTTGAACTGATGGTCGGCACCTACTCCGACAACCAGCCGGACTATAGCTGGATCGGCCCCAACGAAGTGCGGGTCACCAAGCAATACTGGTATCCCATCAAGAAGATCGGCGGCGCCAAGAACGCGACGCTCGAAGCAGCGGTCAATGTGGTCCGCAAGAGCCCGACTACCGTGATGGTCGGCTTCAATGCCACTTCCCTCTACCGGGGGGCCAAGGTCCTGGTGAAGGCGGGCGGTACCGTCATCGCCAAGCGCACGGTCAATATCGATCCCGACACCCCGTTCCTCGAGGACTTCACCATTTCTTCCGCCGTCCAGGATCCGGACATCTTTGCCGGCCTGTACGACAGCAACGGCGTGGAACTGGTCAGCTATTCTCCCGTCGTCAAGGATGAACTGGAGCGCCCGCACCCCGCAGACCGTCCCAAGAACGATCCGGCCGAATATGATACTGTCGAGGAACTCCTGCTCGCCGGCCAGCGGCTGGAGGAATTCCACAACGCACGTGTGGACCCGCTTCCTTACTATGAAGAAGCCCTCAAGCGCGACCCGCAGAACACCCGCGTGAACGTGAACCTGGGCATCTACTATGCCCGGCGCGCCCAGTGGGAGAAGGCCGAAGGCTATCTGCAGACGGCCTACCAGCGCCTGACGGGCCTGCACTTCATGCCGGAGATCGACAAGACCGGCGCCATCTACCAGACGAACCCCAAGGACGGCGAGATGCTCTACTACCTCGGCGTCGTGTCCCGCGCCCTCGGCAAGGACAAGGAAGCCGAGACCTACTTCTGGAAGTCCACCTGGTATCCCGGATTCCAATCCGCCTCCTACCGCTACCTCGCCGAGATGTACTGGCTCCGGGGCGACCGCAAGCTGGCGCTCGAGACCATTGACAGTTCAATCGACCTGAGCGGCAAGAGTACCGTCAGCCGCTTCCTGAAATCCTTCTTCCTCAGCGAGCAGGGCCGCCGCGCCGAAGCGCGCAAACTGCTGGAGGAGAACATCGCCTTCGATCCGCTCGACTGGCTCAGCCGGGTCGAACTCGCCCGCATCGACAACAATGACGCCGCCGTGGACCACGTGCTCGCCCATATGGGCATCCCCCTGCAGGAAGTCCTTGAAGTATCCACCTTCTACGGGGGTGTAGGCGCCTACAAGCAGGCGGTCTGGCTGCTCGATTACGCCCTCGCCCACGGTACGCCGTTCGCTTCCACGCCGATGCAGAAGAACGCCGTGGAGCCGTTCACCGTTTCCCCGCTGCTCGACT
The DNA here is from genome assembly GCA_016290835.1 of Bacteroidales bacterium. Lineage (GTDB taxonomy): Bacteria > Bacteroidota > Bacteroidia > Bacteroidales > UBA932 > Cryptobacteroides. The sequence continues at coordinate 7,733 of JAEEVG010000030.1, forward strand.
ACATGGCCGGATATTACACCGCCCTGGGCGGCGACCGGGGAGCTGCGCTTGAGCGCTACCGGAAAGCTGCCGCGAAATCTCCCGCCTTCTGCTTCCCGTTCCGCGTGGAGGAGAAATGCATGCTGGAGGACGTGATCGCGGCCAACCCCGCGGACGGCAAGGCGCCGTACTACCTGGGGAACCTCCTCTACTATTATGAGCAGAAAGACCTGGCGATCGATGCCTGGAAGAAAGCCGTCGCCATCGATCCGGGTTACGGGATGAGCTGGCGCAACCTCGGCTTTGCCGCCGACAAGTACCTGGGCGACCGGGCCGCGGCCGCGGAATACTACCGCAAGGCCATCGCGGCGGACCCGACCGACCCGAAGTTCTTCACCGAATACGACATCATCGCCGAGGCGCTCGGCACGCCTTCCAAAGACCGGCTCGCCCTGATGGAGAAGAACCGCAAGACTGTTTTCAAGTCCGACGACGCGACCTCGCGCCTGGTCTATCTCCAGGTGGAGAACGGAAAGTATGATGATGCCCTCAATATCCTGAAAGACCGTCACTTCCGTGTCTGGGAAGGCGGCCAGACCGTCTACACCCAGTTCGTGGATGCGCACCTGCTGCGCGGCCTCGGGTCCCTGAAGAAACGCCAGAACAAGAAGGCCCTGGACGACTTCCTTGCCGCCGGCACCTTCCCGCGCAACCTGGAGACCAACGAACTCTCCACCGGCCCGACCGTAGCGAAGGTGGCTTACCACCAGGGATTGGCATACGAGGCCCTCGGACAGGCCGACCAGGCCCGCGAAGCCTTTGAGAAGTGCATCCAGACCGCCACCGGCGGCTTCGGCTTCTCCCGCCGCGGCGGCTATGCCGACGAGAGCAAGTACTTCGTCGCGATGGCGCAGAAGAAACTCGGCCGCGACGCGGAGAGCGAGCGGACCATCCGCGAACTCCAGGATTATGTGGACGAGCAACTCAGGCAGAGCGGCGCCACCTCCGTCATCGACATCTATTCCAAGTTCGGTGAGGACGGCTCCTCCAACGCCATCCGCGCCCGCAATATCTATCTCCAGGGTCTCGCGAACCTGGCCCGCGGCGACAAGGCTTCCGCCCGCGAGAACTTCTCCCGCTCGCTGGATGTCGATCCGTCCAACGTCTGGGCCAAATACTTCCTCAATTCCAGCAAATAGTTTCCCAACTAACTAACCATATTACCCAACAACACAATTAAGTATGAAAAGACTCGTTGCCTTTTTGCAGCTTGCTGCATGTCTGCTGCTCCTGACGGCCAATCCGGCCGGAGCGCAGCAAAGGTCCCACGCGGTACGGGGTGTCGTCACCGACGCCTCGGGCCCCGTGCCCGGCGTTAACGTCATGGTCGCCGGCAATCCTTCCGTCGGTACGATGACCGAGATGGACGGTTCCTACCGTCTGCCGTCCGTGCCGGTCGGCGCCGTCCTCCAGTTCTCTTTCATCGGTTATGCCACCCAGGAAATCACCGTGGGGGCTTCCGAGGTCATCAATGTCTTCCTGATGGAGGACGCCGAAGCCCTTGAAGAGCTCGTCGTGATCGGTTACGGTACCGTGAAGAAGAGCGACCTGACCGGTTCCGTCGCCTCCGTGAGCGGAGATGAAATTGCGAAGAACATCTCCAGCGACGCCCTTTCCGCCCTGCAGGGCCGCGCCGCCGGCGTGTCGATCGTGTCCAATACCGGCGACCCGTCCGCCACGGCCCAGATCAAGATCCGCGGTACCGGTACCACCAACAACACCGACCCGCTCTTCGTCGTGGACGGTTTCCCGATGTCCAACATCGACTACCTCTCCCCGAATGATATCTCCTCCATCGAGATTCTGAAGGATGCTTCCGCGGCGGCTATCTACGGATCCCGGGGCGCCAACGGCGTCGTGATGATCACCACCCGCCAGGCCAAGGCCCAGCCGCTCAGGGTGCGCGCCACCGCCGAATTCGGTATCACGGCCCCGCCGCGCAAGCCGGCCATGCTGAATGCCCAGCAGTACGGCGAGATGGTCAACCTGGCCCGGACCAATTCCGGACTGGCTGCCGACTACAAGGTGGGCAACACCACCACCGACTGGTTCGGCGAGGTGATGCAGACCGGTCTCTACCAGAATTACAACGTCAGCCTCAACGGCGGCAGCGAGACCGTCTCCGAGAACTTCTCCGTCAACTACTACAACAACCAGGGTACGGTGAAGAGTACCGGCTTCCAGCGGATCAACCTCACCTCCAACACCCAGTTCAAGCCCTTCAAATGGCTGACCCTGCGGGCTTCCCTGACCGGTTCCTTCTCCGCGAGCAAGAGCATCGGCACCAACGGCAGCAACAACGCTTCCATCCTGCTGTCCTCGCTCATCGCCCCGCCGGACGTGCCTGTCTGGGATGACGCCGCCGACTATTACCACGGCATCCTGGCCATCCGCCTCGCCAACCCGGCCGGCGTGGTGTACCGCAACGCCGACAGCGGCACTTCCAAGCGCAACAACCTGGTCGGCAACTTCAGCGCGGACATAAAGTTCCTGAAGTACCTCACCTTCACCTCCCGCTTCGGCTACCGTTACGCGTTCAACTTCGGCAGCGGCTTCAGCCCGATCTATTACGAGACTTCCAACATCGCGAGCGGCAACAACTCCGTCTCCCGGAGCACCTCCTACTCGACCGACTGGACCTGGGAAAACATGCTGACCTTCGCGAAGCAATTCGGTACGGCCCACGATCTTTCCGTCATGGTGGCCATGTCCGCCCGGGATTTCTATTCCGAGAACTGGAGCGCTTCCCGCATGGACCTGCCTTCCGAGAAACCGGAACTCCGCTTCCTGAGCGCCGCCACCAACGTGACCCCGTCCGTGAGCGGCTCCGGCAGCGCCCTCGGCATGCTGTCCTACCTGGGACGTATCAATTACACCCTGCTCAACCGCTACCTGCTCACCGCTTCCTTCCGTGCTGATGGTTCCTCCCGTTTCGTCGGCAAGAACAAGTGGGGCTATTTCCCTTCCGCCTCCTTCGCCTGGAAACTCTCCGAGGAGCCGTTCTTCAAGGACTGGGACCAGGAGTTCATCGACAACGCCAAATTCCGCATCGGCTGGGGCCAGATCGGTAACGAGCGCATGAGCTCCTACTATCCGTACCAGACCAACCTCAGCCAGGGACAGTACTACATCATCGGCGACACGCCGACCCGTGTCAACGGTGCGGCTCCGTCCGGTCTGGGCAATGCCGACCTGATGTGGGAGACCTCCGAGCAGTTCAACGTGGGCGTTGATCTCGCCTTCCTCCGCAACCGCCTGACCCTCACCGCCGACTACTTCATCCGCAAGACCGACAACATCCTCCTGGGCGAGAATGTGCCGCGCGTTTCCGGTACCTCCAATATCACCCGCAATGTGGGCGGCATGGACAACCGCGGTATCGAACTCACCCTTGGCTGGAAGGACGACATCGGCGACTTCTCGTACAGCATCGACGGCAACGTGTCCTTCATCAAGAACACGGTCAAGAACCTCGGCAAGTCCGGTTACCTGTCCGGTTCCTTCGCCTATGACTACGCCCTGATCGACATGCAGGGCCAGTTCAGCGGCGTGCTGCGCTCCGAGCCCGGTCTTCCGTACAACTCTTTCTACGGTTATGAGTTCCTCGGCATCTTCCAGGACCAGGCCGAGATCGACAACTACAAGAACAGCAAGGGCGAGTTGATCATGCCGAACGCCAAGCCCGGCGACAGCAAGTTCGCGAATCTCAACGATGACAACAAGATCAATGCGAGCGATATGAAGTTCATCGGCAATCCGAACCCGGCGGCCACCTTCGGTCTGAACATCAACATGGCCTGGAAGGGCTTCGACCTTTCCATGCTCTGGCAGGGTGTTGCCGGCGTGGATGTCTTCAATGCTTCCAAGTTCTATTTCAATAAGTTCGACGGAACCCAGAACGTGCTTGCGAGCGCCTTCAAGCAGGGTTGGAACGGCAAGGGCTCGACCAATGTATGGCCGATTACGCTGGCCGGCTCCCGCGATGCAGCGCGCAACAACCAGAACTGGTGGCAGTCCACGATGTATGTCGAGGACGGCTCCTACTTCCGCCTGAAGAACCTCCAGCTGGGCTATACCATCAAGCCTGCATTCCTGGCGAGGAACCAATCGCTGAGAGTCTACTTCTCCGTCCAGAATCTGGTGACCTTTACCCGCTACTCCGGCCTCGACCCGGAAATCCCGGGCAACGGCATCGACCGCGGCCAGTATCCGCAGCCGCGCGCCTTCATCTTCGGTGTGAACGTGAACCTTTAATGTCCTGTGAAAGATATGAAACCCAATAGAATCCTCGTGTTCGTCGCGGCGGCCCTTCTGGCCTGCTCCTGCAACTACCTGCTTGAGAAGAGCCCGCTGGGCTCCCTGGCGGTGGAGAACTACTACACCACGGAAGACGAAGTCAACACGGCGGTCCTCGGCGTGTACCACGTCTTCATGACCGAGAACTTCGGCCTCTACCATTACCTGCATGTCGGTGACAATATTTCCGACGACTCGATGCTGGCCAACAACCGTTCCGACGGCGCCCGCTGGGCCGGCCAGGCCTTCTCTCTGGTGAAATACGACATCCTGCCCACCATGTCCTATGCCTGCAACAATACCTGGAACCAGGACTGGCAGGTGGTGACCAAGTCCAACTACATCATCGAGAACGCCCAGAAGAACAACATCCCCAACGCCGCGCAATACATCGCCGAGGCGACCTTCCTGCGCAGCTATGTCTATTTCGACATGGCGGCCCAGCTGGGCGGCCTGCCGCTGGTGGACCACATCCTCTCCGGCGATGAATACTACAACCCGCGCGCAAGCATGGAAGATACCTGGAAATTCATCGAAGACGGGTTCAAGGCTGCGGCCGAGGGTCTGCCCGTGAGCTGGAATTCCGCCAACACCGGCCGTGCCACCAAGGGCTCCGCCCTCGCGATGCTGGCCCGTGCCTATGTCTATCACGCCAGTTCCAACGGCAGCCAGGAGACCTGGAAACTCGCTTACGATACGGTCAAGCAACTCGAGAGCGCCGGGTATTATCAGTTGCTGCCGAACTTCGGCGACGTGTTCAAGTATGAGAACCGCAACAACAAGGAGATCTGCTTCGCCATCCAGTTCTGGACCACGGTCTCCGGCTGGGGTGACAGCAACGACGGCAACATGATGTCCTTCTACGGACGCGATGCCGGCGTGAAGAGCAATGACCTCACCGATCCTACCATCCTGGACGGTCTTCTCGGCCCGGGCGGCTACGACTGGGTGTACAACACCATGAAGGAAGAGGGAGTGTTCGTGGATTCCGCCGGTAAGCCGCGCGCCTATGACAAGAAGATGACCGGCTGGTCGCTGCACTGCCCGACCCTCGACCTGTACAACAGCTTCGAGCCCGGGGACCCGCGCCGCGGCTACACCATCATCGAGCGGGGCGAGAAGTTCGACGGCTTCACCCACTTCAACCTCTCCAGCCCTTCCGGCTTCCAGTCCAAGAAGGAATACTGCCCGATGGAGTATCGCTCCGATCCTTCCAACGAGGATAACCTCGGCATGAACCTGATCGTGCTGCGCTATGCCGACGTGCTGCTCTACGGCGCCGAGGCGGCCAATGAGACCGGCAACAGCGCGGAGGCCCTCCGCCTGCTCAACCTGGTCCGCACCCGCGCCCGCAACAGCGGCGACGATCCGGATGTGCTCCCGGCGGTCACCGAGACCGACAAGACCAAACTGCGCGAGCTGATCTGGAAGGAGCGCCGTTCCGAGCTGGCCATGGAGTACAACCGCTACTACGACCTCGCCCGCACCGGACGCTTGTATGACACGATGAAGGCCTACTACGAGAAATACGAGAAGGATCCGTCCCTGCCCGGCTATTCCAGCCAGGACAAGGGTATCCACGTGGCCCAGCACCACGTCCACATGCCGATCTCCACGCAGGCTCTCCAGGCTTCCGAGTACCAGGGCCAGCAGACGCTGACCCAGAACGAAGGTTATTAGCAGATGAAACGTTTTTTCCTCTTCGGCTTCCTGCTGGCCGCCGCAATTTCCGCGGCGGCCCAGCAGAAAACCTATTTCGTGTCCCCCGGCGGCAATGACGCCGCCACGGGACTGTCCGTCGCACAGGCCTGGAAGACGATCGACAAGGTCAACTCGGTGGTCTTCCAGCCCGGCGACCGGATCCTCTTCGAGGCCGGGAAGACCTTCTACGGGCAGCTCATGCCCAAGGGCTCCGGCACGGATGAAGCGCCCATCTGCCTGTCCTCTTTCGGCGGGGAGGACCGTGCGGTCATCAACTTCGGTGCGGCCGAAGGTGCCGGCATCCTGCTGGAGGACGTGGACCACTGGGAGGTGACGCGGATGGAGGTGGTCTCCTACGAGCCCTACAAGATCGGTATCGGCCGGCAGGGCATCGTGGTGCGGATCAGCAAGCCCGGCTCCTCCGACCATTTCGTCATCCGGGACAACTACATACACGACATCTGGGGCCAGTTGGGCGGCAACGGCCGCTACCAGGGCTACAATAGCTCTGCGATCCTGGTCCAGACGGCGCGGATGGCCGGCGGCATGGCCGTGACGGGCAATGCCGAACCGACGGTGATCAACGACGTGCTGATCGAGGGCAACAAGATCGATCGGGTGGACAAATGCGGCATCGTCTGCCGCGGCGCCCGCAACAACGTGGTCGTCCGCCGCAACTGGATGGACAACCTCGGCGGCGACGGCATCTTCGTCAACGGTCCCTACCGCGGCCTGATCGAGTACAACTACATCCGCCGTTCCTGCATGCGCTCGGGCGACCCGAACCTCCCCGGCGACGACGGCTGGTGGCCGCACGTGGCCGCCTGCTGGATCCAGAACACCGAGGAGACCATCATGCAGTTCAACGAGGTCTATGACACCGGCCGCAACCTCCACAACGGCGACGGCTTCGCCTACGACTTCGACTTCAACTGCAAGCGCTGCATCGCCCAGTACAACTACTCGCAGAACAACCACGGCCTCATGCTCCTGATGTACAACATCTTCGAGAACGAGACCCGCTACAACATCTCCGAGAACGACCACACGCACCTCGTGCAGATGCAAGGCCCTATCGAGGGCGACAAGAGCCTGGTGTACAACAATGTGTTCTACATCGATTACGGCATGGCCGACATCGACTACTTCCTCACGCGCAAGCCCGAGGAACTGGGTGCCAAGTTCTACAACAACATCTTCTACGCCACCGGCCAGGGACGCTTCCGCAGCGTCTATTCGGACGGCGATACGGCGGTGCGCAAGTTCGACGAGGAGCTGAAGCCGGACCTTCCTCCGGGTTCCATTTTCCTGCACAACTGCTATTTCGGCCCGTGGAAAAACGGTATCCCCGATGATCCGGAAGCCCTGGTGGCGGACCCGAAGTTCGTCGCGCCGGGCACCGGCGGTGAAGGTCTTGCGACCCTGAAGGGCTATATGCTCCGTCCGGATTCGCCTTGTATCAATACCGGTATGTACGTCCCGAACAACGGCGGCCGCGATTTCTTCGGCAATCCCGTGAATGACGGTCATCCGGACTTTGGTGCCTTCGAATTCCTGGGCAGCGGCGTCTTCACGGACGGCAAGAGCGAAGCCGAGCAGGACGAGATTGCCCGGCAGGCCTCTTCGATTGCCTGGGCCAAGTGGATGTTCCCGAAAACCATCGCCTCCAACGATCCCTCGCAGGCCGTCATCCAGCTCCGGGAGCCCCTCACCGATGACATCAAGGGCAGCTTGAGCTGGACCAACCCCAAGACGGGAAAGACGGTGACGGTCGATCTGTCGAAGGTGAAGGACCGCCAGCGTTTCGTGCTGCCCGTCAAGTCCGACAAGGAGACCCTCGAGAGCACGACGCTGAAGGTCAACCTGGACAACGGCCGTTTCCGCGAGGTCTTTGAAGTTCCGTTCCAGGAGGCGGCGGCGCGCCGTCGCAATTAACCGTTAGTTAGCATTCCATAAGAAAAACATGAAAAGAACCGTTACGCTGATAAGCCTTCTGCTACTCGCCTCAGCCTTCGTGCTGCCGGCACAGGATAAGACCTACTATGTCTCTCCCGACGGGAGTGATGCCGCTTCCGGCCTTTCCGTGAAGGAGGCCTGGAAGAGCATCGCGAGGATCAATTCCGTCACCTTCCAGCCGGGAGACAGAATCCTTCTCCAGTCCGGCAGGACCTTCCCCGGGCAGATCGTCCTCAAGGGAAGCGGCACCCCCGAAAAACCGATCCTGCTATCGTCGTTCGGAGGAACCGTGCGTCCGGTCATTGACATGGGCCGGGAAGACGGCAATGCCATCACCCTGACGGATGCATCCGGCTGGGAGATCATCGGCCTGGAAATCACCAGCGGCTATGTCCCCGAGGTGGGAGTGGGCCGCAGCGGCATCGTCGTGAACGCCTCCGGCGCGGGTGTAGCCTACAAGCACCTGGTCATCAAGGATAACTATATCCACGATGTCTGGGGCCAGATGGGCGGCACCCGGGGCCGGAACGCGGCGATCTCGGTCAGCGTCAGCGGTCCCCGCCGCGCGCCCGGGACCACGCCGCAGGCAGCTGTCGAGCCCACTACTTTCGATGATGTCCTGATCGAGGGCAACCGGATCGAACGGGTGGACAAGGTCGGTATCACCACCAGCGGCCTGGGCGGCCTCCGGGTCCGCCGCAACTGGATGGACAACCTGGGCGGCGACGGCATCATCGTGAGCGGCTCCGTCCGGGCGCTCATCGAGTTCAACGAGATCCACCGCTCCTGCATGCGTTCCGGTATGCTCGACCTCCCCGGCGACACCGCCTGGAACGAGGGCCGGGACGGCTGGTGGCCGCATACGGCTGCCTGCTGGATCATCCGTTGCGAGGAGACCATCATGCAGTTCAACGAGGTGTACGACACCGGACGCCAGATCCGCAACGGCGACGGCTTCGCCTACGACTTCGACTTCTACTGCAAGAACTGTCTCTGCCAGTACAACTACTCCAAGGAGAACCACGGGTTCCTCCTGCTGATGTACGACATCTTCCAGAACACGGCCCGCTACAACATCTCCGAGAACGACAAGACCCACCTCGTACAGATGCAGGGAAGCCTGAAGAACGACAGCAACTTCCTCTACAACAATGTCTTCTACGTGGATCACGGCACCCTGGACCTGGATTTCTTCCGGGGCGACTTCGCCGAGTCCGCCAAAGACATCAACGACCTGGGCGCCCACTTCTACAACAACATCTTCTATGCTGCCGGACAGGGCCGCTTCCGCTGGGAGTATTCGACCGGACTCGCCTGGGAGCGGACCTTCGACGGGAGCCTGAGACCCAGCCTGCCCGCCGGTTCCATCTTCCTGCACAACTGCTATTTCGGCCCCTGGCTGGGCGGAATGCCCGATGATCCGGAGGCACTTGTCGCCGATCCGAAGTTCGTTGCGCCGGGCACCGGCGGCACCGGTCTGGGCACCCTCGGCGGCTATATGCTGCGTCCGGATTCCCCGTGCATCAACACGGGTATGTATGTCCCGAACGCCGGCAGCCGCGACTTCTTCGGCGGCGCCCTGGAGGACGGACATCCGGACTTCGGCGCCTTTGAGGCCGTCGGTACGGGCGTGTTCGCCGACAAGGCGGACCTGGCCGCCCGCGACCAGGCTGCCGCGGACGCCGCGTCCGTGGCCTGGAGCAAGTGGTGCTTCCCGCTGGGGCTGCCTGTCGAACCGGCGAATGCCGTGACCGTGCGTCTCTACCGGCCGCTGGAGGAGGGCGTGGGCGGCACGCTGACCTGGGAGAATCCCAAGGGCGGCAAGCCGGTGGTCGTCCAGCTGGACAAGCTGAAAGACCGCTCCGTCATCACCCTGCCCGTGAAATCCGATGCACAGACCCTGCTCTCTTCCAAGGTGAAGGTCCACCTGCAGAAGGGCAACTTCAACGAGGATTTCGAGATCCCCTTTTCCGAGAAACCCGCAACCCGCAGATAAACAATGAAAAGACGTCTACTATTTCTATTGGTGCTCGGGGCGCTGTCACTGCTTGCCGGCTGCAAGGATGACGGTCCCGTGACCTTCGACCTGAGCAAGGACAAGGTGATGGCCGGTTGGAAAGTGCCGCTCACCGTGTTTGACAAAGATTTCCCCACGGACTGGAGCGACTACAACTACCTGGTCCTCGAAATGCGCGCCTCGACGGCCCAGCGGGTCTATCTGGGCGTGACCACCGAGGAGGGCTACAACGAACTCCGCTTCATCTTCTACGCCCCCGGCGCCTGGATCCGGACAGCGGTGCCGCTCACTTATTTCCGGGACCTGCCCGCGGGTGCGCACGACCTGGCGGCCACCTATAACCACAAGCGGCCGTTGTCCTATATCAACATCGACCACGGCACCCGCCACCCGCTCAAGGGGGTGGATTCCCTGGGCGTGCGTATGCATATGCCTGTCCGGGACGAGAAAGTCGAGATCGCCAAGGCGTATCTGGCTGTCGAGGATCCGGGCGATGCCTATCTGTCGGACGTCCCGGCCGTGGATGAGTTCGGCCAGTGGAACCTGGGTGAATTCGAGGACAAGATCCACTCCGAGGAAGAACTGAAGGCGGCCTGGGCCGAGGAAGATGCCCAGATCGCTGCCTTCAAGGACACCCGCCATTCCCGCTACGGCGGCGATCTGTCCCGCAAGACGCGAGCGACCGGATGGTTCCGCGTGGAGAAGAAGGACGGCAAATGGTGGTTCGTCGATCCGGAGGGCTATTGCTTCCTGTCCATCAGCTCCAACGGCACGTCCCCCGGAGGCGGCGGGATGATGCCGACCCGGCCCGGCCAGGAGCCGCTCCCCGGACTCTATCCGGAAGGGGGTACGCGGAACCTGCGGGCCCTGCGTTTCGGCGAAGGGCCGGAAGCCGCCGCGAAAGCCAACCGGCTGGTCGTGGACCGTATGTCCCTCTGGGGCATGAATACCATTGGCAATTGGTCCAGCCGCGATGTGATCGCCCTGGATGAGAAACCCTTCATGGTATCGCTGGGCGGCATCGGCATCCAGAACGGTATCCTGGGCATGCCGGACGTGTATGCGCCCGGTTTCGCCGCGTCGGTCGAGGAAGGCGTGCGCCGCTCCGTCGAGCCTTACCGCAGGGACAAGATGCTGATCGGATGGTTCGTCGGCAACGAACCCACCTGGAGCAACCAGGAACTGCGCCTGTGCGAGCTGATTCTCGAGGCCGATGACAGCCGCCCGCTCAAGCAGGCTCTGCAGGCGTATCTCCGGAAGAACGGGGACACGCCCGAAAGCCGCAAGGCCTTCGTCTACGAGACTTTCGAACGCTTCCTCTCCATCGTGCAGCGCTCCCTGCGCAAGTATGATCCGAACCACCTGAACCTCGGCATCCGCTACGGCTCCGGTGTCCCGACGAAGGAAGTGCTCGCCCTGTCGAAGAAGTATTTCGATGTCTACAGTTTCAATAATTACGGGATCGAACCGAGCCTGAAGAATATGGACATCATCTACGAGGCGACGGGTATGCCGATGATCATCGGCGAGTTCCATTTCGGTACCACGGACCGCGGTCTGGGCGAATCGCTCGTACGGGTGGTCTCGCAGGAGGACCGGGGCACCGCCTACCGGAATTATACAGAAAAAGCATTCTCACATCCCGCCCTGATCGGAACGTCCTGGTTTACCTGGTATGACCAGCCGTTCTTCGGGCGCGGCGACGGCGAGAACTACAACATCGGGCTGCTCGACGTGACGGACCGCCCCTACAAGTGGATGGTCCGCGCCATCCAGGCCGTCTCGGAAGACTGCTACGATGTTCATGATGGAAAAACCGAGCCTTTCAGCCGCGAGCTCGAAAGGGTCGGAGGACGCTTCCCGGATATCTGGGAATGATGAATGGTTTTTGGTTGGACGGAGCCCGGCACAGTGCCGGGCTCTTTTCATCATTTTTCGGTAGTGAGCCTATCCCTATTTTTCGTATCTTTGCAGGATAGATAATAATAGAAACAAGATATGAATAGAAAAGTACTTCTGATGATCCTCGACGGTTGGGGCGAGGGCAGACACGATTATTCCAACGCCATCTTCACGCAGGGCACGCCGGTGATCGACGGCCTGCGCGAAAAATATCCCTACGGCCACCTGAAGGCCTGCGGCGAGTGGGTCGGTCTGCCGGACGGGCAGATGGGCAACTCCGAGGTTGGACACATGAACCTCGGCGCCGGCCGCATCGTTTACCAGGACCTCGTCAAGATCAACATGGCCGTCCGCGACCATAAATTCCTGGAGAACAAGGAGATCAAGGCGGTCTATGACTATGTCAAGACCTCCGGCAAGAAGCTCCACCTGATGGGCCTGACCTCCCACGGCGGCGTGCACTCCTCCCTGGAGCACGTCTATGAGTTCCTGCGCGTCGCGAAGGAATACGGCCTGGACCAGGTCTATGTCCACGCCTTCATGGACGGCCGCGACACCGACCCGCGCAGCGGCAAGGGCTTCCTCGAGGAGCTGGAGCAGAAAATGGCTGAGAGCACCGGCAAGATCGCTTCCGTGTGCGGCCGCTTCTATGCGATGGACCGCGACAAGCGCTGGGGCCGTGTCAAGGAAGCCTACGACCTGCTGGTCGAGGGCAAGGGTGACGCCTTTACCTCTGCCATCGAGGGCATCCAGGCATCCTACGACGCTGATGTGACCGACGAGTTCGTCAAGCCGATCGTGGTCACCGACGCTGCCGGCGCCCCCCTCGCCAAGATCGAGGAAGGCGACGCCATCATCTTCTACAACTTCCGCAATGACCGCGCGCGTGAACTGACCACCGTCCTCACGCAGAAGGATATGCCGGAGGAGGGGATGCACACCATTCCCCTTTATTACTGCTGCCTCACGCCGTACGATGCCTCCTTCACCGGCGTCCACATCCTCTTCGATAAGGAGCTTGTGAACGATACGCTCGGCGAGACGGTCTCTAAGGCCGGCAAGCGCCAGCTGCGTATCGCCGAGACGGAGAAATACGCCCACGTGACCTTCTTCTTCAACGGCGGCCGCGAGCTGCAGTTCGAGAATGAAGACCGCATCCTGGTCAACTCCCCGAAGGTTCCGACCTACGATCTCCTGCCGCAGATGAGCGCCCCCGAGGTGGCCGAGAAGCTGATCGACAAGATCAATTCCGGGGTCGAGGACCTGATCATCCTGAATTTCGCCAACGGTGATATGGTGGGCCACACCGGCGTCTACAATTCCGTGACCCGCGCCGTCGCCTGCATCGACAAGCTGGTGGGCAAGGTGGTCGAGGCCGCTATTGCGCAAGACTACGTGGTCCTGCTGACCGCCGACCACGGCAACGCCGACTACGAGGTCAACCCGGACGGTTCACCCAACACGGCACACTCCCTCAACACGGTCCAGTTCGTCGTAATCAATGCCGGCCCGGCCGTGAAGGAAGTGAAGGATGGCGCCCTCTGCAATGTGGCGCCTACGATTCTGAAGCTGATGGGGATTCCTCAACCGGCTGCGATGACGGCTGAGCCGCTGATCTGACGATCAGCGCCTCCGGAGCTTAATTACTGGGGGAAGTTTCCCCCAGACCCTCTCGGTCGCTACGCTCCGGATCCCGCGCGGAGACCTTCTTATTTTTAGGCGTGATAGCATTCTTGAGGCCTCGGACCAGTCCGAGGCCTATTTCTGACCAGGAAAGATAGGGGGTGACCGTCTTCAGGGCGGTGCCCACCAGCTTTCCGGGCTTGAGGCCTTCCCGGAAATCTCCGAGATCCTGCACATACTTCTCCTGGAGCTTCATACGCTCGGTATGGACGACGTGGATGGCGAATTCCAACTCTTCGGCCGTCCGGATCTTACTGTACTTGTTCATCGCTGTCGGAGTTGTAGAAGATGTTGATGAAGAGTTTTATGAAGAGATCCTTGAACAGGGCGTGACGGCGCAGCAGCAGCACGACCATGCCGATGGTGAATACGCCGGCGACGAGGAGCGTCCCCCAGGGGCTGCCGAGCAGGGTATTGAGCCACTGCAGCAAGGCCAGCGCAAGCAGGCTCAGCACGATCAGCAGGACAGCGATGATCAGCACGTAGGAGAGGACCTGTCCGAGTGCGGTGGAGAGCCCGCGGGTGGTCTTGAGTTTGAACTCCTCGAAGCGAACATCGACGAAGCGGCAGGTTTCTTTTACCAGATCGTCGAAAGTTTTGTTGTCCTCTGCAGCCATACTCAGTCCTCCTTGTCGGAGGAAAGGGCGTCCTCCAATTTGTCCAGACCGTTCAGGACGGCGGCACGTCCGTTCTCAAAAGCCTCGGAGCCTTTCTCCTTGAGGTCTTCGATGACCTCCTCACCTTTCTGTGTGCTGGCGAGAGAAATGAGCACCGCACCGGTGGCGAGACCCGCCAGGAATGCGAAAAAATTGCCGTTAGCCATAACTTTATGATTGGTTTTCAATGAGTTCGTAATCCAGGAGGCGCTGCTCCAGATTGGCGTTCTTGACGCGGATCCGCACCGGATCCCCGAGGCGGAACTGCTTGTGGCGGCGCTTGCCGACCAGGCGGTAGCGCGCCTCGTCGAATTCGTAGAAATCGGAGGTGATGTCGCGCACGGACACCATTCCCTCGATCTTGGTCGGCTCGATCTCCACGTACATTCCCCATTCGGTGAGGCCGGACACATGGCCGTCGTATTCCTGCCCGATCTTGTCCTGCATGAACTCCACGAGTTTGTACTTGGTGGAAGTCCGCTCGGCGTCCGCGGCCACCAGTTCGCGCTCGGAGGCGTAGCGGCATTCCTGCTCGTACTTGTCCTTTTTGGCGCTTTCGCCCCCTTCGAGGTAGCGGGAGAGCAGGCGGTGGACCATCAGGTCGGGGTAGCGGCGGATCGGAGATGTGAAATGCGTGTAGAACTTGAAAGCCAGGCCGTAGTGGCCGATGTTGTCGGTGCTGTAGCAGGCCTTGGCCATCGCCCGCAGGGCCAGATTCTCCATCGCGGCGAACTCGGGTTTGTCCTTGGCCGATTCGAGGAGCTGGTTGAGGACCTTGGCCGTGGCGCGCGCGCCGGTCGGGGCTTCCGTCGGTATGCGGTGGCCGAAACCCTTGGCGAAGGTATAGAGTGCTTCGAGTTTGAGTTCGTTGGGTTCGCCGTGGACGCGGTACACGAAGGTCTTTGCGTTCTTCTGGGCCACGCCGTTCATCTGGCCGCCCGTCGCCACAAACTCCGCCACCGTCCGGTTCGCCAGCAGCATGAACTCCTCGATCAGCCAGTTCGACTCCTTGGTGACCTTCTGATATACCCGCAGCGGCTTCCCCTTCTCATCCACCTCCACCTTCATCTCCGGCCGGTCGAAATCGATCGCCCCGTTCTTCCGCTCATTCTCCTTCAGGATCGACGCCAATTTATGTAACGTCAAAATCGCTTCCCGGAGCGGCAAGCTGCCTCCTGAAACGTCCTCCTCCGTCGGACCCCACCGCTGCGCTTCGCTTGCGGTCCCCCCTCTTACGATGCCGAGGGTGGCACGGTTTCCGGAGGCAGTTGCCGCTTCCGGTACGCTTTCAGACGCTTCTGGAGCGCTCCCGCCGCGCGCAGATTCAATGATTTGTTGCGCCTGGTCGTAGTTGAGGCGGCAGTCGGAGTTGATGATGGTGCGCCCGATCCAGCGCGAGCGGATCTCCGCCTTGGGCGTCATCTCGAACACTGTCGAGAACGTCAGTTTGTCCTCGTGCGGCCGCAACGAACAAAGCTTGTTGGAGAGCTTCTCCGGCAACATCGGCACCGTCCGGTCCACCAGGTACACCGACGTCCCCCGCTCCCGACCCTCCAGATCCACCGCCGAACCCGGCTTCACATAATAGGACACATCGGCGATGTGCACGCCGATCTCGAAATTCCCGTTCTGGAGCACCCGGAACGACAGGGCATCGTCAAAATCCTTGGCATCCGCAGGATCGATCGTCAGCGTGAAGGTCTGCCGGAAATCCTTGCGTCCCTTCAGATCCGCCTCGGTGATCTCCTCCGAAATCTTGTCGGCCGCATTTTCCACCTCGGGAGAAAAACGATAGGGGAGATTGAATTCCGCGAGGATGGCGTGCATCTCGGTCTCGTTCTCCCCGGGCACCCCGAGCACATCGACCAGGTGTCCGTGCGGCCCGTGGTCGCGCCGGTCCCAGCGGTCCACGACCGCCGCGACCTTCATCCCGGCCTGCGCCCCCAGGCGGGCCCCTTCTTCGGCATCCACCTGGATGTCGTAGGGCATCGTCTTGCTCTCCATCAGCACCCAGGCCTGGGCACCGACGGTATGGTAATAACCCACGAAGGGACGCTTGGAGCGTTCGATGATCTCCACCACCTCGCCTTCGCGCCGTCCGGTATCATAAAATGTATGCGTCACGGCCACCCGCACGAGATCGCCGTGCAGGGCGTGGCGCGTTTTGGAGGCCTTGACGAAGACGTCGCCGTCCTGGCCTTCTATGTTCACGAAGATGAACCCTTCCCGGGTCATCTGGACCTTCCCGACATACTGCGGGAAAACTTTTTTGTTACCCGAGCCGGCTCTTTTTGCTCCTCTTGAGGCCTGCCGGCCTTTTCCACTTCTTTTTTGCATAATCATTACAAAGATAAAAAAAACTTGTCTGAAATCTCGCGGAAAAATTGTATCTTCGTAATCGGTAAACTACCCATATGTGTATCGAAAAGCTTAAATCCAGCCTCCGGACCGTTCCTGATTTTCCGAAGGAAGGTATCCTGTTCTGGGATGTCACGACCTTATTCAAAGATGCCGGGTGCCTGCGGGAGCTCGAAGACATTCTCTACAATCTCTACAAAGACAAAGGCATCACCAAAGTCGTCGGCCTGGAGTCCCGCGGCTTCGTGATGGGTCCTGCGCTGGCCATACGCCTGGGCGCGGGTTTCGTGATGGCGCGCAAGCCGGGCAAACTGCCCGCCGAGACCATCAGCGAGACCTACGACAAGGAGTACGGCCACGATACGATCGAGATCCACAAGGATGCGATCGGCCAGGACGACGTGGTGCTGATCCACGACGACCTGCTGGCCACGGGCGGCACCGTGGCGGCCGCCGCCCGGCTCGTGAACGCATTCCATCCGGCCAAAGTCTGCATCAATTTCATCATCGAGATCGAAGACCTCAAGGGCCGCGCCCTGCTGCCTGCCGACGTCGAGGTGACCTCCGTCATCAAAGTTTGACATTCACTTTAAATCCATAAGATGAAAAAAGTATTCTTGTTGGCGTTTTCTGCCGCCGCCCTGCTGTTTGCTCAAGGAGCAAAAGCGCAAACCAATCTCCAGACGTTCTATGACTTCGGGTCCGATCGTCAGCACTTCACGACGACCCTCGAAGGCTTCTACAACGACAATTGGGGCAACACCTTCTTCTTCATCGACCACGACTACAATTCCAAGGTCGAGAACAAGGTCGTTGCGCCGAGCGGTACTTATTGGGAAATCGCCCGTTGCTTCAACTTCTGGCAGGACAGCGCCCTCGCTCCGCTGAGCTTCCAGTTCGAGTACAACGGCGGCGTTTACAACGGCTACACCATCAACAATGCCTTTCTCCTGGGTCTGGACTACTTCGTGCACAGCGCGGACTTCAGCAGCACCTTCAATTTCAAGGTGCTCTACAAGACGATTGCCCGCACGGCCCAGCAGGCACCCCTGCAGTTCACCTTCGTCTGGGGCATCCAGGATCTCTTCGGCGCGAAGGGCCTCCGCTTCTCCGGCTTCGCCGATTTCTGGTGGGAGGACCATACGCTCTTCAAAGACCACAACGGCGCGATCCTTCCGGAGGTCTCCCACACCGTGTTCATCTCCGAGCCCCAGCTCTGGTACAACATCGGCCAGCATATGGGTGTCGACAACCTCAATATCGGCGGCGAGCTCGAGCTCTCCTATGATTTCGGTACCGCCAAGGGCTTCTGGTGCCGTCCTTGCGCAGGTTTCAAGTGGGTCTTCTAGACGGATGAGCTATGGCTAACTTCCTGAACAAAGTTTTCGGCTTCGAGCCCGGCAAGAATAGTGTCCGGACTGAGATCGTCGCGGGAATCACCACCTTCCTGACGATGGCCTACATCCTGGCTGTCAATCCCAGCATCTTCAGCGCCCTGGACGGCATGCCCGGCGGAGCGGTTTTCACCGCCACGGCCCTGGCCGCCATCGTCGGTACGCTGGTGATGGCAATCTATGCCAAGAAACCGTTCGCCCTCGCCCCGGGCATGGGCCTGAACGCCTTCTTCGTCTATACGGTCTGCCTGACGATGGGCTACAGCTGGCAGTTCGCCCTGACGGCCGTGTTCATCGAGGGTCTCCTCTTCATCGTCCTGACACTGACCAAGGTCCGCAGCTGGCTGCTGAATGCCATCCCGGGCACGCTCAAGAAGGCCATCGGCGCCGGTATCGGCCTGTTTATCGCCTTCATCGGCATGCAGAACTCCGGCATCATCGCCAACTCCGACTCCACCCTGGTGACCCTCGGCGACATCACCCACGGCACGGCCCTCGTGGCCTGCATCGGCCTTATCATCACGGCCGGCCTGGTGATGCTCAAGGTCCGCGGAGGCATCCTCATCGGTATCATCGTCACCACGCTCATCGGCCTGGTGATCAAGGACCCCGCCACGGGCGCCGCCGTCACGCAGCTCTCCCACAACGATGCGGGCGCCGTGCAGCTGCTCTCGCTGCCGCACAGCATCTCCCCGATCTTCTGCAAGTTCGATTTCTCGCAGGTCCTGAGCCTGGATATGCTCGTGGTCGTGTTCACTTTCCTGTTCATCGATATGTTCGACACGATGGGCACCATCATCGGTGTGCACCAGGGAGCGGGTATCATCAATAAGGGTAATGACGAGATTCCGGGCCTGGAGAAAATGTTCCTCGCCGATTCCATCGCCACCGTGGCCGGTTCCTGCTTCGGTACCTCCACCACCACGACCTACGTCGAGAGCGCTTCCGGCGTCGGCGAGGGCGGTCGTACCGGCCTCACCGCCTTCTCCACGGCCATCTGCTTTGCGCTGGCGCTGTTCTTCTCCCCGATCTTCCTCGCCATCCCGAGTGCCGCCACGGCTCCTGCGTTGATTATCGTGGGTGTGATGATGATGCCTTCCATCAAGGCCATCCACTGGGAGGACTACTGCAAGAGCATTCCGGCCTTCCTGACCATCATCCTGATGCCGCTGGCCTACAGCATCTCCGACGGTATCCTGATCGGCGTGATCGCCTATGTGGCCACCCACGCCATCGCCGGCCGCTTCAAAGAGATTTCCATCCCGATGTGGGTCCTCGCCGTGCTCTTCGTGTTGCGCTATATCTTTATATAGGCTCGCCTCGATAAGAGTGCCTTACGAATCAACCCCCGGCTGCAAGGCCGGGGGTTGACTCGTTTTCAGGAGATTGGTATCAGCTTAAAGCCGGGAGTTCTTAAGCCAGGCGGCGAGGGCGCGGAGGGCGTTCCCGCGGTGTGAGACGGCGTTCTTTTCCTCTTCGGAGACTTCGGCCAGGGTCCTGCCCGGATATGCGTCGGGCAGGAAGACCGGATCGTAGCCGAAGCCGCCGCAGCCCGCTTTCCGGAGAGCGATGGCCCCTTCGCAGAAGCCTTCGAAGAAACGGGGCTGCCCGCCGGGGAGGATCAAAGTAATCACCGTATGGAAGCGCGCCCGGCGGTTTTCGGCGTGGAGAAGCTCCGCCAGGAGTTTATCCATATTGGCCTGGTTGTCGTGCCCGGGCCCGGCATAGCGTGCCGTGTGGATGCCGGGCGCACCGCCCAGCGCATCCACCTCCAGGCCGGTGTCGTCGGCGAAGCAGGGGAGGCCCGTGCGTTCGTAGAGGTAGCGGGCCTTCTGCAGGGAATTCTCCTGCAGGGTGGATCCCGTCTCAGGGATGTCTTCGGTGATGCCCAGGGCGGTGGGCGTGACGATTTCGAAAGCCTCGCCGAGGACCTCGGAGGCTTCGCGGAGCTTGCCGGGATTGCCGGTTGCAAAGATGATCTTCATCATGCCACAAAGATAACGCATTTTCTTTGTATCTTTGTATGATATGATGACCGAGACCCAGATAAACGAACTCGTCAAGCAGCTGTTTGACGGCATTGAATTCACCCGCGAACCGGCGGGGCTCTACGACCCCTTGCGTTATATGATCGCCATCGGCGGCAAGCGGATCCGTCCGCGCCTCTGCCTGACGGCTTATTCCTTCTTCTCCGACCAGATTGACGAAGGCATCCTCGCTCCCGCGTCGGCCCTGGAGGTTTTCCATTCCTTCACCTTGATGCACGATGACATCATGGACCGCTCGCCGCTGCGCCGCGGGATGCCGACCGTCTGGAAGAAATGGAACGAGGATACCGCCATCCTTTCCGGCGACGTGATGCTGATCGACGCCTACCAGCGCATCGCCAAGGCGCCTCGCGCGGTGCTGGACCGCGTGCTCGCGCTCTTCTCGCGCACGGCCGCCCAGGTCTGCGACGGGCAGCAGTTCGATATGGAATTCGAGGGCGTTCCCGAGGTCTCGATGGAAGATTATGCGCGGATGATCGGTCTGAAGACCGCCGTCCTGCTGGCCTGCTCGGCCGCGATGGGCGCCCTGATCGGAGGTGCCTCCGAGGCCGAATGCGCGGCCCTCTACCAATATGGCTATGAGCTCGGGATGGCTTTCCAGGTGGCCGATGACTATCTCGACGCCTTCGGCGACGAGAAGGTGTTCGGCAAGCCCATCGGCGGGGATATCGTCAACGGCAAGAAGAGCTGGCTGACGGTCCGCGCCCTTGAGAAAACCCCCGACAAGGCCGCTTTCCTGTCGGCCTTCGCCCTTCCGGCGGACACGCCGGAGCAGAAAGCCGCCAAGATCGCGGCCGTCAAGGATATCTACCTCCGCCTCGGCGTGGACGCCGACGCCAAGGCCGAGATCGTGCGATTCACCCAGCGGGCGATGGATGCCGTGTCCGGCGCCGGATTCAGTCCGCTCAAACTCGAAACCCTGCACCGCTTCGCCGAGCGGCTCGTCGGCCGCGCCAAATAGGATGGAAGGGGTCGCGACGGTCGTCAAGAACGCAGGCAGCCATTACCTGCTGAGCCCGCTGCCCGACTGGGAACTCTTCCCCGCCGTGCTGCGCGGCAAGGTGCGCCTGGAGCGCAGCGGGGCCACAAACCCCGTGGCCGTGGGGGACCGCGTGCGCTATTCCCTCGAGGGCCAGGCCACCGAGCAACATCCGGCGGTAATCAAGGAGGTCCTGCCGCGCGACAACTATATCATCCGCCGTTCCACTAACCTCTCCCGCCAGTCCCACGTGATCGCCGCCAACCTCGACCAGGCCGTCGTCATCGTGAGCCTTTATTTCCCCGAGGTCAAACTGCCCTTCCTTGACCGCATCCTCGTGACCTGCGAGGTCTACAAAGTCCCCGTGCTGATCGTCCTGAGCAAGGTGGATCTCTACCGGGAGCAGGTTCCGGAGCAGGTGGAGGCCTTCCGGCGCATCTACGAGGGCGCGGGCTATCCCGTGCTCGAGACCTCCATCCCCGAAGGCGAGGGAATCGATGCGCTGCGCGAACGCTGCCGGGGGCGCGTGAACCTTTTCTCCGGCGAGTCCGGGGTGGGGAAATCCAGCCTCATCAAGGCCCTCGACCCCACGCTTGATCCCAAGATCGGGCAGATCTCCGAGGCCCATCTCCAGGGCAAGCACACTACTTCCCTCTACGAGATGTACCGCCTGGGTTCCGGCGGCTATGTGATCGACACCCCGGGGCTGCGCGGCTTCGGCCTGGTGGACTTGGAGAAGGAGGAAATCTCCAAATATTTCCCGGAGATGCTCGCGGTGATGGACGACTGCCGTTTCGTGCCCTGCACGCATACCCACGAGCCCGATTGCGCCGTCAAGGCGGCCGTGGATGCGGGCCGGATCAGCGCGGACCGCTATAATTCTTATCTCGGGATGCTCGAGGAAGACGGCAAATTCCGATGAACCGGGCAGCACTGAACCGCGAAATCCTGCGGCTTTCCGTCCCGAGCATCCTCGCCGGGATCACCGTCCCCCTGGTCGGGATGGTGGACACGGCCGTGGCCGGCCACCTGGGCGGCGACGTGGCCGCCAGCATCGGCGCCATCTCCGTGGGCTCGATGGTGCTCACCCTGCTTTACTGGACCTTCGGCTTCCTGCGAACGGGCACGGGCGGGTTGACGGCCCAGGCTTTCGGCCGGGGGGATTCCGCCGAGGCCGGACGCATCTGGCTGCGCGGCGTGGGGCTCGCCCTGCTCGCCGCAGCCGCCGCGCTCCTGCTGCAGTGGCCTTTCTTCAAGGGGGTGATGCTGCTGACGGATGCCACGCCGGAGGTCAAGATGCTCGCGGAGCGCTATTTCTTCATCCGCATCTGGGCCGCGCCCGCCACGATGAGCCTGATGGCCCTGCGGGGCTGGCTGGTGGGGATGCAGAATTCCGTCGACTCGATGTGGCTGGACCTGATCATCAACGCCGTCAACATCGGCGCCAGCATCCTGCTCGCTTTCGGAATCGGCTCCTGGCCGGGACTGGGTTTCATCGGCATTCCGCTCGGCACCGTGATCGCCCAGTACTGCGGGCTCTTGTTCGGACTCTGGGTCTGCTCGCGCAAATACGGCCGCAGCGTCTTCGGCTCCCTGGGGCGCGCCGACGTGCACGCCCTGCTGCACGACGGTTCCCTGCCGGGCTTTTTCCGGATGAATCTTGACCTGCTCGGCCGCTCTTTCTTCTTCATCCTCATCTACATCGGCTTCACGATGATCAACGCCGGCTTCGGCGACCAGCTGCTCGCCGCCGGGTCGATCATGATGCAGTTGCTGATGTTCTTCAGCTATTTTACCGACGGGTTCGCTTATGCCGGAGAGGCGCTGTCGGGCCGTTTCATCGGGGCGCGGGACGGCGCGACCTTGCGTCAGAGCATCCGCCAGGTCTTCGCCTGGAGCGCCGGGATCGGGGCGTTGTTCATCGGGCTCTACGCCGCCGTGGGCCTGCCGGCCGTGCGGCTGCTGACTTCCGACGGGAGCGTTGTCGAGACTTGCCGGATGTTCTTGCCCTGGCTGTTGCTGATGCCTCCGCTGGGCTGCGCGGCCTTTACCTGGGACGGGATCTATATGGGCGCCACCGCCACCAAGGCGTTCCGGGACTCGATGGGCGGGGCCGCCATGGCCTTCTTCATCATCTGGTTCACCGGCCGGGCCGTGCTGCATCCCGAAGGACCGG
>JAEEVG010000084.1 GCA_016290835.1 Bacteroidales bacterium
GCTTCAACATCACCGCCAACTACAAGAACTGGGACTTCGGCGCCTACTTCAACTACAGCGTCGGCAACAAGATCTACAACATCACCAAGCTCGCCACCCTCAACGGCTACAAGGAGTCCGGTCTCTATGAGAACCACCTCGGCTTCATGAAGGACAGCTTCAAGATCTACGACATCCAGGGGGGACAGCTCGTCCGCGTGCATGAGCCTGGCGCCCTCCAGGCCCTCAACGCCAACGCCCAGTGGCCCCTGTGTACGAACGAGAACGGCATCATCTCCACCCTCGGTATCGAGGACGGCAGCTACCTGCGTCTCAACACCCTGACCGCCGGCTACACCGTGCCTTCCAACAGCGCGTTCGCCAAGACGCTGAACATCAGCAACCTGCGCATCTACGCCACGATCTACAACCTCTTCACCCTCACGAAGTACTCCGGCCTCGATCCGGAAGTCAGCACCGCCCAGAACATCAATGGCGCCGCCTACCCGACCCCGGGTATCGACTGGGGTGCCTACCCGCGTGCACGTTCCTTCGTCCTCGGTGTCAATGTCTCCTTCTAATCATCTAACGGAACGAAGAATATGAAAAAGATACTTTACGCCATCGCAGCCCTCGCCGCCTGCTTCACCCTCAACCAGTGCAAGCCGAACGAGTACCTCAGCGTCGCCTCCCCGAACAAGATGGATGACGAGTTCGTGACCTCCTCCGTCAGCGAGACCTTCAAGACCCTCTCCTTCTGCTACCGGACCTACCTCAGCGTCGCCGGCGGCGGCAACTACAACTGGAATGATTCCGCCTCCGATGCGGAGTACTATCCTGAATACAACTCCGGCAACGGCCGTATCGGCTACCTGCATCCGGAGAACACCGGTGTCAACGCCAAGAGCGGCCAGTTCACCAACCTGTTCACCATCCTCGCCCGCTGCGCCCGCATCGCAGGCATCATCGAGCAGAAAGAGGAGTTCACCAAAGCCCATGACGCCGGCCAGGTCAACGACTGGACCCAGCTCTGGGGCGAGGCCTGGACCATGTGGGCCTACTGCTACACCGAGCTCGTCCGCCATTACGGCGACGTGCCTTTCGGCATCGAGAACTCCGTCGTGGACGAGGGCTACGCCCTGACTTCCCGCTTCGTCATCCTCGACGAGGTCATCAAGAAGCTCAAGGAAGTCGAGAGCAGCATGTACTACCTCGGCCAGGGCGGCATCCAGGCCGAGCGCATGTCCCGCACCTTCGCCAACATGCTGATCGCCGAGGCCAACATGATGGCCGGCGGCTACCAGACCCTCCGCACCGACGTCGACAACCTCTACGAGGATGTGACTTTCGAGACGATGTACACCAACAGCAGTGAAAAGGTGAAAGCCATCTTCGCCCGTCCGACCAACTGGCAGAGCTACTACAAGGAGGCCCAGACCTACTTCCGCAAGGTCGTCTCCGGCGACGCCAAGGGTACCCTCAAGCTCGTCACCACCGACGACCGCGGCCTGGGCAACCCCTACCAGCGCAGCCTCCAGTACATCATGGACATGGAAGTCTCCCCGGAATCCATCTGGGAAGTCGGCAACCAGGCCCCGCTGCAGTCCGAGCGTCCCTACTCCCAGGGCCGCCCGTCCGACGGCGCCACCAAGAACGCCGCTCCCTGCAAGGTCTTCGCAGGCATCCGTGTGATCCCGACCGCTTACTACCAGATCTGGGAAGACGGCGACCTCCGCTGGGACGCCTCCGCCGTCGTGACCGGCTCTGACGGCAAGGGCTCCGAAGCCATCGTCCAGCTGATCTCCGGCTCCCGCCTGAAGGGTGGCATCGCCATCAACAAGTGGGACATCAACAAGATGAAGACCCCGTATGTGACCGCCTGCCGCAACTCCGGTATGAACTTCGCCTTCTTCCGCATGGACAACACCATGCTGAAGCTCGCCCAGGTTGACTATGCGCTCGGCGACGCCGCCGAAGCCCTGAGCCTCGTGAACCAGCTGCGTGCCCGCGCCGGACTCGCAGGCCTGGCCTCCGTGGACGACTATGCCATCATCGACGAGTTCAAGCGCGAGTGCATCGGCGACGGCGACATCAAGTTCGCCGAACTCCGTGCCGGCAAGTTCACCGAACTGGGCAAGGCCATGCGCGCCGAACTCAAGACCGTCATCGCCGGTCTTGAGAAGGACGGCTACTACACCTTCAAGAACGGCCGTACGATCTCCAACTACGTCTGGACCAAGCTCGTGGACATCTCCGGCAAGAAGGTCGGTGTCAACACCCACAACCGTGTCGAGGGCGATCCCGTCCTCAGCCCGGGCTGGCGTGGTGTCTATGACTACACCACCACGACTTCCAGCGGAGCCGTCGTCGGCGAGAAGCACAACCTTGCCATCGAGGGTCTGTTCGAGTACATCGACCCGGCCGGCGAGATCGCCAAGGCGCTCGAGGCCGACGGTTACACAAAGACAGACTGGGCCATCGGCATGGTTAATGAGAAGGCGAACATGTGGGACTACAACATGCTCTCGGGTATTGACGATTCCGACGTGCCCCTGTACTTCCACCCGCTTCCGCTGACGACCATCCAGCAGTCCAAGGGCCAGGTGACCAACGGTTACAGCCTGCCTCAGCAATAGTCGCAACGGGGTTCCGGCCCCGTCCGGACAACGATACGAACCCGCACCCGTCCCGGTGCGGGTTCCTTTTTTCATTAGGATAGTTGCAAAAAATGATTAACTTTGTAGACTAGCTAAACCTTTTTCAATTCAATTATGTCCAAAGTCATCACCTTCGGAGAAATCATGCTCAGGTTGAGCCCTCCCGGCAACGACCGTTTCATCCAGACTGATTCCTTTCGCATCATCCCCGGCGGCGGGGAGGCCAATGTAGCCGTCAGCCTCGCCAACTACGGCCATGAGGCCTACTACGTAAGCAAACTCCCCAAGCACGAAATCGGCCAGATCGCCGTCAATGCCCTCCGCCGCTACGGCGTCCGGACCGACTTCATCGCCCGCGGTGGCGACCGTGTCGGCCTCTATTACGCCGAGACCGGCGCTTCGATGCGCCCTTCCAAGGTCATCTATGACCGCGCCCATTCGGCCATCGCCGAAGCCGACCCCGCCGATTTCGACTTCGACGCCATCATGGAAGGCGCCGCCTGGTTCCACTGGTCCGGCATCTCCCCGGCCATCTCCGACAAGGCCGCCGAGCTCACCCGGCTAGCCTGCGAGGCCGCGAAACGCCACGGAGTCACCGTCTCCGTGGACCTCAACTTCCGCAAGAAACTCTGGACTTCCGAGAAGGCCATCTCCATCATGCGGCCCCTGATGAAATACGTCGATGTCTGCATCGGCAATGAGGAAGACGCCGAGCTGTGCCTGGGCTTCAAGCCCGAGGCCGACGTCGAGGGTGGCAAGACCGACGCCGCCGGCTACGAAGGCATCTTCCGGCAGATGCGCGAAGAGTTCGGCTTCCAGTATGTCGTCAGTACGCTTCGCGAGAGCTTCTCCGCCACCCACAACGGCTGGAAGGCCCTCATCTACGACGGCAAGACCTTCTACCAGAGCAAGCGCTACGACATCCTGCCCATCATCGACCGCGTCGGCGGAGGAGACTCCTTCAGCGGCGGCCTCATCCACGGCATGCTCAAGTACCCCGGCGACCAGGCCTCCGCGCTCGAATTCGCCGTGGCGGCATCCGCACTCAAACACACGATCAACGGCGACTTCAACCTTGTCAGCGAAGCAGAGGTCCTCAGCCTCGCCGGCGGCAATGCGAGCGGTCGCGTACAGAGATAAACGCTTATGGCAAAATACAACAAAATCCAGGTCCTGCAGGCCATGAAGGATACCGGTGTGGTGCCGGTGTTCTACAACGGGGATCTCGAGACCGCCAAACAGGTGGTCAAGGCCTGCTATGAAGGAGGCATCCGCGTCTTCGAATTCGCCAATCGCGGCGACTTCGCCCAGGAAGTCTTCAAAGAGCTCAACAAATTCGCCCTCAAGGAGTTGCCCGGGATGATCATGGGTATCGGCACGGTCGTGGACGCACCCACCGCCGCCCTGTATCTCCAGCTCGGCGCCAACTTCGTCGTGGGCCCGATGTTCAATCCCGAGATCGCCCCGCTCTGCAACCGCAGGCTCGTCCCCTATTGCCCCGGCTGCGCCACGGCTACGGAAGTCAGCGCGGCCCAGGCCGCCGGCTGCGACGTCTGCAAGGTCTTCCCCGGCGACGTGCTCGGTCCCGCTTTCGTGAAGGGCGTGCGCGCCCCGATGCCCTGGAGCCAGCTGATGGTCACCGGCGGCGTGAAGCCCGAGAAGGCCAATCTCGAGGCCTGGTTCAAGGCCGGTGTACTGTGCGTCGGCATGGGCTCCAACCTCTTCCCCAAGGACGTGATCGCCGCCGGCGAATGGTCCCGCATCACCGAACTCTGCAAGAACGCTCTGCAAATCATCCAAGAAGTAAAATAAAATGGCAAGCACACAACAAAAACTGATGACCAACTGGCGCTGGTGGCTCTGCTCGCTGCTCTTCGTGGCGACGACGGTCAACTACCTCGACCGCCAGGTGCTCTCGCTCACCTACGAGGAATTCATCAAGCCTGAATTCCACTGGACGGATGCCAACTACGGCACCATTACCTCCTTCTTCTCCATCTTCTACGCCATCTGCTGCCTGTTCGCGGGCAAGTTCGTGGACTGGATGGGGACCAAGAAGGGCTACCTCATCGCCATCGGCGTCTGGTCCGCCGGCGCGTGCCTCCACGCCGCCTGCGGCTGGGCCACGGCTCACCTCACCGGCATGGAAAGCGTGGCTGCGATGCGCGCCGTCGAGGCCGGCAGCAAGGCTGCCCTCGCCATCTCCACGACGTCGGTGTATCTGTTCCTCCTCTGCCGCGGCATCCTGGCCCTCGGTGAAGCGGGCAACTTCCCCGCCGCCATCAAGGTGACGGCGGAGTACTTCCCCAAGAAGGACCGCGCTTTCGCGACCTCCATCTTCAACGCCGGCGCTTCCGTCGGTGCGCTCGCCGCTCCGCTGCTGATCCCGCCGCTGGCCGTCAAGTTCGGCTGGGAGTGGGCCTTCATCATCATCGGTGGTCTGGGCTTCCTGTGGATGTTCTTCTGGGCCTTCATGTATGACAAGCCCGAGAAGAGCAAGAAGGTCAACGAGGCCGAGCTCGAGTACATCCACCAGGACGACGCCGCCGAGGCCGCCGAGAAGGCCGCCATCGCCGAGCAGAAGGCCATCCCGATGATGCAGTGCTTCAAGTACAAGCAGACCTGGGCCTTCATCACCGGCAAGTTCTTCACCGACGGTGTGTGGTGGTTCTTCCTGTTCTGGGCCCCGTCCTACTTCAGCAACCAGTTCCAGGCTCCCGCCACCTCCGGCCTGGGCCAGGGCCTGATCTTCACGCTCTACGCCATCGTGACCGTGGTCTCCATCTTCGGCGGCTACCTGCCCAAGATCTTCGTCGAGAAGAAGGGTATGAACCCGTATGCGGGCCGTATGCTCGCGATGCTCATCTTCGCCTTCTTCCCGATCGCCGCGCTCTTCGCCCAGCCGCTGGGCGTCAATTTCAATACGCCCTGGTGGCCGGCCATCCTGATCGGCCTCGCCGGTGCGGGACACCAGGCCTGGAGCGCCAACCTCTTCTCCACCATCGGTGACATGTTCCCGAAGAGCACCATCGCCACCGTCACGGGCATCGGTGCCATGGCGGGCGGTGTCGGATCGATGATCATCCAGAAGGTCGCCGGTAACCTCTTCACGCACGCGGAAGAGGCGGGCGCCGCCTTCCGCTTCCTCGGATTCGAAGGCAAGCCGGCCGGCTACTTCATCATGTTCTGCTTCTGCGGCGTGGCCTACCTCATCGCCTGGAGCATCATGAAGGCCCTCGTGCCGAAGTACAAGCCCATCGAGGTCTAATGAAAGTCTGTCTCGTACAACACGATATCGCCTGGGGGGATCCCCAGGCGAATTGTGTACATATTGAGGAACTGCTCGCGGGCGCGCCGCAAGCGGACCTGTATGTCCTGCCCGAGATGTTCACGACCGGCTTCGCGACCCTTCCGGACGCGATCGTCGAGCACGAGCCCTCCGCGGGCCTGCGGTGGATGCAGGAGAAGGCGGCGCAGCTGCATGCAGCGATCGCCGGCAGCATCGCGCTGGAGCTCCCGGAAGGCCGTTGCGTGAACCGGTTCTATTTCGTCCGTCCCGACGGGACATACGAGCAGTATGACAAGCGCCATCTGTTCGGCTACGGCGGCGAGGGCGAGCGTTTCAATGCCGGAAGCGAACGCGTCGTGATCAAGTATCTGGGCGTCCGCTTCCTGCTCGCAGTCTGCTATGACCTGCGTTTCCCCGTGTGGCTGCGCAACCGCGACGACTACGACGCCATCCTGCTGGTGGCCAGCTGGCCGGACGTCCGCCGCTTCGCCTGGGACACGCTCACGCGCGCCCGGGCCATCGAGAACGCCTGCTATGTGGCGGCGGTCAACCGCATCGGAGCGGACCCTGCCTGCCAGTACGACGGCGGCACCGCCCTGATCGGGCCCTACGGCGAGACCGTCGCCCAGGCCCCGGACGGGCAGGAGGCCGTGGTGGCCGGCGAGATCGACCTTGGACACCTCACCTCCTACCGCGTGAAGTTCCCGGTCCTGGAGGACGCGGATGCGTTTATGATCAAATAGACGATTTGGAAATGCACCTTTCCCGAATGAACACCCTGCTGCTGGCAGCGGTAATAGTATTGTTGTATTCCTGCTCCCGGACACAGACGCTCGAGCAGGCATTTCTCACCCCTCCCGAAGAGGCCAGACCCATCATGATCTGGCAATGGATGGACGGACTCGTGACCAAGGAAGGCATTACCCGTGACCTGGAGGCCTATCAAAAGGCCGGCATCGGCGGCGTACAGCAGTTCCTCGTCGGCAGCGAGACCCAGATCCTGGTCAAGGACACCACCAACGCCATCGGTACCGACAACTGGCGGGAGCTGATGCGGCACGCCATCAGCGAGTGCAAGCGGCTCGGGCTGACTTTCGGGACGCATAACTGCCCGGGTTGGTCCTCGAGCGCTTTCCCGACCGTCAAGCCGGAGCTTTCGATGCAGAAACTCGTCTGGACGGAGACCCCCGTCCGGGGTACGGGCAAGCCCATCAGGATGGTCCTTCCGCGCCCGGAAGTGGATCCGCAATGGAACTACTATGAGGACATCGCCGTGCTGGCCGCCCGGCCGGGCAAGGACGGTGTCCTGGAGGAAGTCTTCGTGGTCCCGGCCGCGCCCGGCCCAGATGGTACCCTTGAATGGACTGTTCCCCAGGGAAAATGGATCCTCTACCGCTTCGGCCACACGACCAATGCCAAGACCAACTACGCCACGGCCCCGGAGGGCGGCGTGGGGCTGGAATGCGACAAGATGAACCCCGAAGCCGTCCGCGCCTTCTGGGACCTGT
>JAEEVG010000031.1 GCA_016290835.1 Bacteroidales bacterium
CTGCCGGCGCCGGCTACCCCGGCCGCGGCGCCGCGCCGGCCCCGGAGCCAGCCTGCAGCCGCTGTCGCGGAAACGCCGGAACTACCTGAAAATCAGCGCTCTTCGGAACCTACGGCCGCAACGGATGCCGATGCAAAAACCGATCGCGCCGGAGCGAAAGCGGCCGAGGAACGTGCACAGAAGCCGGATAAAGTGACGACGGTGTTCCCCGAAGAGCCCGCGCAGGGCCGCAGGGAAACCCGTCCGGGACGGGTTTCCCTGCGGGTGCAGGCGGGTTTCGCCGGAGCATCCCCGGCCTCGGCCGGGACTGGATTTTCTTACGTGACGGGCGTTTATTCGGATTCCGTTTTCGGCAACCCGAATTCGTCAGTCCCCGAGAACCTTCAGCCGGTGCGGGCCATCCCGATCAGCGTCGGCGTGTCCGCCGGCATCCCGCTCTCCCGTTCCTGGGCGCTGACTGCCGGCCTGGATTACACGCAGCGCGCCGGCTGGCGGCAACTCTCCGGGAACAGGACCCAGGCGCTCACCCTCCACTATCTCGGCCTTCCGCTGGACCTTCATTATTATGTCAATCCCGAAAGCCGCCTGCGCTTCTACCTCGGCGCCGGCCTGCACGCCGGCAAATGCATCGCCGTCACCGGCGGGGAGCCGCTCGGGGAGCCGTTCCTGTTCTCCGGGAACCTGTCGGCCGGGGCCGATTTCCGGCTCCTGGCGGGGGTCCGCCTCTACCTCTCTCCGGCAGTGTCGGGTTTCTTCAACCGCAGCGCCTACCTCAACGCCTGGGACGACAAAGCCATCTTCCAGCTCCGCGCGGGCCTGTCCTTTGATTTGTGATTCGCTTTTTTTTGTAACTTTGTCTTTCACGAGTCAAGGTGATGGCAAAGAAAGGCGAAGATACTCCGATGCTGAAGCACTATTTCAGTGTCAAGGCCCAACACCCCGAGGCGGTGCTCCTGTACCGCGTCGGGGATTTCTATGAGTCCTACTCCGACGACGCCGTGCTGCTGAGCAAGGTGCTCGGCATCGTGCTCACGCGCCGCTCCAACGGTGAGAAGGGCGACACGCCGATGGCCGGCTTCCCGCACCACGCCATCGAGGGCTACCTCCAGAAGCTGGTCCGCGCCGGCTACAAAGTCGCCATCTGCGACCAGCTGGAAGACCCCGCCCTCTGCAAGAACAAGCTCGTCAAGCGCGGCGTGACGGAGATCCTCACCCCGGGCATCGCCTTCAGCGACGGGATGCTCGAGCAGAAGGAGCACAACTACCTCGCCGGCCTGACCTTCGAGGGGCAGGAGTGCGGGGCCGCCTTCCTCGATGTCTCCACGGGCACCTTCCAGGTGGCCCAGGGCAGCATCGAATACATCGGCACGCTGCTGAGTTCGCTCCAGCCCCGCGAACTGGTGGTCCAGCGCGACGTGCTGCGCTCCGTCCGGGAGCGTTTCGGCGATTTCTACACCACGGGCCTGGACGAGTGGGCCTTCGTGCAGGATGCCGCCGAGGAGCGCCTCCGCACCCAGCTCAAGGTGCGCAGTCTCAAAGGCTTCGCCATCGACGGCTTCCCGCTCGCCGTCTGCTCTGCCGGCGCCCTGCTCGTGTATCTCGAGCAGACGCAGCACGCGGGCCTGGGCAACATCTGCTCGATCAGCCGGATCGACGGGGAGAAATTCGTCTGGATGGACAAGTTCACCTTCCGCAACCTCGAGATTTTCCAGAGCAACGCCGGGCGCGAGGGGGTCAGCCTCGTGGACGTGATCGACCGCAGCTGCACCCCGATGGGCGCGCGGCTGCTGCGCCAATGGCTCGCGATGCCGGTGCTGGACCTCAAGGAGCTCGCCGCGCGCCACGACGTCGTCCAGCTGCTCC
The DNA here is from genome assembly GCA_016290835.1 of Bacteroidales bacterium. GTDB lineage: Bacteria > Bacteroidota > Bacteroidia > Bacteroidales > UBA932 > Cryptobacteroides. The sequence continues at coordinate 1,864 of JAEEVG010000031.1, forward strand.
ACGACAACGAGGAACTCCTGCGCGAACTCCAGGGCCACCTCGCCGAGGTCGGCGACCTGGAGCGCATCCTCTCCCGCGCGGCCACCGGCAAGATCCTGCCGCGTGAGGTCCGCCAGCTGGGCCGTTCGCTCAGCCGGATGACCCCCATCCGCGAATGCTGCGCCGACACGGGCTGCGCCGCCCTCGACAAACTCGCGGCCGGCCTGCACGACACCGACCCGCTGCTGGCGCGCATCGGTGCTACGCTCGACCCGGACGCCTCGCAGCTTGGGCGCGGCGACGTGATCGCCGCCGGGGTGGACCCGGAACTGGACTCCCTGCGCGATATTTCGCGCGGCGGCAAGGAATACCTCCAGCAGATGCAGGAGCGGGAGGTGGAGCGCACCGGCATCAGCTCGCTCAAAATCGGCTACAACAACGTCTTCGGCTACTACATCGAAGTCCGCAATACCTTCCGCGACAAGGTCCCGCCGGAGTGGATACGCAAGCAGACCCTCGTGTCGGCGGAGCGCTACATCACCCCGGAACTCAAGGAATACGAGGAGAAGATCCTCGGCGCGGAAGCCGCGATCTACGAGATCGAGAGCCGCCTGTTCGGCGAACTCGTCGCCGCCATCCAGAAGGGCATACGCAAGATCCAGGACAACTGTGCGGTCCTCTCGCGGCTCGATGTGCTGCAGGGCTTCGCGCAACAGGCCATCGACCGGGGCTACTGCCGGCCCGAGATGGACAAGAGCCTGGTGTTGGACATCAAGGCCGGGCGCCATCCGGTGATCGAGACCCTGATGCCCGCAGGGGAGGAATATGTCCCCAACGACATCCGCCTGGACAGCAAGGACGAACAGATCATCATCCTGACCGGCCCCAACATGGCCGGCAAATCGGCCCTCCTGCGCCAGACCGCCCTCATCGTGCTGCTGGCCCAGATCGGCTCCTTCGTGCCCGCCGAGCGGGCGCAGATCGGGTATTTCGACAAGATTTTCACGCGCGTGGGCGCCACGGACAACATTTCCCGCGGCGAATCCACCTTCATGGTGGAGATGCTCGAGACGGCGATGATCATGCACAACCTCAGCGCCCGCTCGCTGGTGCTCCTGGACGAAATCGGGCGCGGCACCTCCACCTACGACGGCATGTCCATCGCCCGGGCTCTCGTAGAATATATCCACACCCGCGGGCAGGGGGCCAAAACGCTATTCGCCACGCACTACCACGAACTCAACGACCTGGCGGACAAGTATCCCCGCGTCAAGAATTGGCACATCGCCGTCAAAGAGGAGGGCCGGGAAGTCATCTTCCTGCGCAAATTGATGCCAGGCGGCGTGGCCCACAGTTTCGGCATCCACGTGGCGCGCCTGGCAGGTATGCCGCACGAGGTCATCGAATCCGCGGAGCGGACCCTGCGCGACCTCGAACGCCGCGAGAAGCACGCCAGCGCGATGGCGATGGAGGACGACGGTTCCGTGCAACTGTCCATCTTCCAGTTGGACGACCCCACCCTGTCCGCCGTCAAGGAAAAGCTCGAGCAGGCTGATCTGAACAATATGACCCCCCTCCAGGCTTTCGACCTGCTGCGGGCCTTGAAATCGGAAATCGGCATTTAACGCCACTCCGGACGGGATAAAACGAAGGTCGGCCACCCGGTTGCGGGTGGCCGATCTGCGAAAATCTTGCGGATTGGATTACTTCAGGCTGGCCTTGCGGTATTCCTTTCCAAGTTTCTCGAGGGCGAGGGTCGCTTTACGGACGCGGGCCTGGGCGGCCTTGTTGCCAACCTTGTCGATGTCGGCCGTGATGGCAGCGATCTGCGCCTTGATCTTGGCGATAATTTCTTCCATTTTGTTCGATTTAAAGATTAAAGTACTTACGGATGCTAATTTACTAATTTTCCGCGAACTGCCAAAATTATTTGTTCACGAGTTTCTTGAATTCCTGGCAAGGCTTGAAGGAAGGGATATCCTTCTCGGGAATGATGATGGTCTTCTTGGCGGTGATGTTCTGGGCCGTCTTGGTGGCGCGGTGCTTAATGCCGAACGTGCCGAATCCCCTCAGATAAACGGGTTCTCCCTGGGCGAGGGAATTCTTTACAGCGTCCATAAATCCTTCGATGGCGCTGGCAACCGCCGTCTTCTCAATTCCCGTGGATGCTGCCACGGCCTTCACGATGTCTGCTTTGGTCATAGTACGATAGATTATGTAAAAATTGTGCCCAAATATAGTAAAAATATTGAATACATAACACTCTGTTGGGGGTTTTGTGCTCGTTTGTTAATTATTTTAACTCTTTGAGCGCAGTCTCGATCTGCCGGGAGAGGGTCTGCCAGTGAGCCTGGGTGGCCTTGTCGTTCGAGCGGGCTTTGGCGGCCTTTTTTTGGATGTCCGTCAGCTGGGCGATCAGCAAGTTGCGTCCGTCGGCGCTGCGGTTGGCTTCGGTGCCGATTACGGAGATGGCGGCCGTGACATAACGGCGCTGCAGGTAGCGGCGGTAGCTGTCCACCTTGCCGCCCTTGCCCAGCTCGGCGAAAATCTTGCCGGACAGGTCGTCCAGGTACTCCTCCGGGCTGTAGTTGGAAGCATCATACTCGGCGAACTGCGCCAGACGGGTCAATTTGGCCATGCTCAGCAGGTTGGATGCGCTCACGACATTGTCCACCAGGGTGTAGAGGTTGCGGTCGGGCGAATCGGTGATCTCCCAGATGTAGGGCACGTCCACCAGCCAGGACGGTTTGGTGAAGAGATGCTCGTCGAGGAACTCGAGAGCGGCTTTCTGGCGCTCCTTCGGCACGGGGGCGTACTTGACCATATCCGGCTGCTCGATGCTGTGGTTGTTGATGAAGCGGCCGCCGATGTTGGCGGACACGTGGCCGAGGTAGCGGTTGAACTGGCCCACGAGGGCCTCGTACATCCGGCTGACATTCTCGTACATATCGGCCTCTTCGGCGTTCCACGCCGGAATCTCGGTGATGGTGCGCTTGAGATTGAGGATGCCGTAGTTGCTGGCGGCCACGGCGTCGTCGCCGAGATCCTCGGTCTGCGCGCGCGGATCGCCGTCGCGGCCCTCGCCGCCGAACCAGAGGCGGGGATTCTCCCGGAGACGCGCGATGATGACCTTGTTCCAATAGAGGTGGTCCTCCTTCGGAGTCTTGAGGTAGGTGGGCTTGTAACCGAATTCGATGGCCCACTTGTCGTAGTCGTTGATGCGCGGGTAGAGACCGGCCTTGCCGATACCGTCCTCGGGCTGGGCCACGTAATTGAAGCGGGCGTAGTCCATGATGCTGATGGTGTGTCCGTGCTCCTCGACCCAGGCCTTGTCGCGGAGTTTCTCGACCGGGGTCTGGCTGCTGGAGCCCATGTTGTGGCGCAGGCCGAGGGTGTGGCCGACTTCGTGCGAAGATACGAAACGGATCAGGTCGCCCATCAGTTCTTCGTCATATTTGATCTTGCGCGCACGGGGATCCACGGCGCCGGCCTGCACCTGGTACCAGTCGTGGACCAGGGTCATCACGTTGTGGTACCAGCCCACGTGGCTCTCGATGATCTCGCCGGAGCGCGGGTCGTGGACATTGGGGCCGTATGCGTTGGCGACGGGGGAGGCCAGATAGCGGATCACGCTGAAACGGGCGTCCTCGAGACTCATCGTCGGGTCGTCCTCGGGCCATTCTTCGGCGTGGATGGCGTTCTTCCAGCCGGCCTGCTCGAAGGCGACGTTCCAGTCGTTGACACCCTCGATGAGGTACTTGCGCCACTGTTTGGGCGTGGCCGGGTCGATGTAGTAGACGATCGGCTTGACGGGCTCCACGAGCTCGCCGCGCTTCTGGCGCTCGACGTCCTCGGGACGGGCCTCCAAGCGGTAGCGGGCGATGAAGCGGATGTTCTCGACCTCCTGCTGATCATCGGAGAATTCGCTGTAGCCGCCGGCGAAATAGCCCACGCGGGGGTCGAACCAGCGCTGCTGCATCGGGGTCTCGGGGAGCAGGACGAAGGAAGTGTTGAGCACCAGGGTCACGGCGCCGGCCTGGCTGCCGGCAGGCAGGGCCCGGGAGGCCTGGCCGCCGCCCGGAGCGGCACCCCCGGTGGGCGGGGTATAGGCGAAGGTCTTGGTGACCGTGACTTCGGTATTGATCGGATAGGTGCGGATGCTGTTGATGAAGGTGGCGTCAGGCTTGACGGCGCCCAGGTTGCTGGAACGCTTGGTACGGGAGTCCAGGGAGAACACCTGCACGTCGCCTTCGAAGAGACTGTTGATCTTGATGCGGGTGCTGCCCTCGGGGCCGCCCTTCTCGGGCTTGAAGGAAGCCACGATCGGGTTCTCGGAGCTGACTTTGACCGCCTTGCTGATCATCTGGTCCTCCGCCGCCTGGATGTTGACGATATCGGCGCGCAGCAGGAGGTTGCCGTTGACGGCCTTCTCCCAGTAGATCATCGCCTCGTTGATTTCCTCGCCGCCGTAGGTGCCGGCACCGGGGGTGTTGCTGGTATAGCGGGTCACGGCGAGCATCCGGCGTCCCAATATGGCGTCGGGAATGTCGAAGAACCAATCTTTCTCGTTCTGGCCGACGCTCATCAGGCCTTCGGTCATCTTCACCTCGGCCGGAGCCTCGGTATTTTCTTTTTCGGCGCCGTCCTTGGGGGCGGGAGCGGCCGGCCGGCGCGACTGGGCGCAGAGCACAAAGCCGGCGGTCAGCAGGACCGCTGCAATAGCTGTGAATTTTTTAATCATATCTTGATTTTTGGGGTTTCAGGCCTGCAAGATACACATTTTCCACCTTTTTTTGCTATCTTGTATCCACCAAAATGAACGCTTATGAAGAAAACTTTGCTTCTGCTTTGTGCGCTGGCGCTGGCCGCCTGTACGGCCGCCCCGCCGGAAAGTCCCGTCCTCAACATCGAGGGCGGACAGGTCCAAGGTGTCGCCGCCGACATTCCGGGCGTCACCGTCTTTCGCGGTATTCCTTTCGCCGCACCGCCCATCGGGCAGAACCGCTGGCGGGCCCCGCAGCCCGTCGTGCCCTGGGAGGGCGTGCGTGTGTGCGATAAATTCGGCCATCCGCCGTTCCAGGCGGCGCATTACCCCGGCGGCTACACCACCGAGTGGGGCTACGGGGACGAGGCGCCCTACAGCGAGGACTGCCTCTATCTGAATGTCTGGACCAAGGCCCCGGGACAGACCGGCAGGAAACTGCCGGTCGCCGTATGGATCTTCGGCGGCGGCATGCGCGAAGGCTGGGGCTCGGAGCCCGAGTTCGACGGCCAGGAGTGGGCGGCCAAGGACGTGGTCCTGGTGTCGTTCAACTACCGCGTGGGACCTTTCGGATTCTTCGCCCATCCGGCCCTCTCGGCCGAGAATCCGGAGCATCCGACGGGCAACTGGGGCACGCTGGACCAGATCCAGGCGCTGCGCTGGGTGAAGGCGAACATCGCCCAGTTCGGCGGCGATCCCGATAATGTGATGATCTTCGGCCAGAGCGCCGGCGGGCGGAGCGTGAAGTTCCTCAGCGCCTCGCCGCTGGCGCGGGGGCTCTTCAACAAGGCCGTCATCATGAGCGGCAGCGGGCTGGTGGATCCGCGCGTACCGGCGCAACCGGCCTTCCCGGGCGCTCCCGCCAGACCCGTCCAGCAGATGACCACCCTCGCCCAGGCCGAGGCCTCCACCCAGGCCGTGACCGACTGGGCCAACCTGAAGGACCTGCGGGCCCTGCGCGCGGCGTCCACGGAGACGATTTTCGCCCTGGGCGGCCTCTACGCCTCGGTGACGGGACAGCGCAGCGTGCTCTCCACCGCGCCCATTTCGCCGTACATCGACGGCTACGTCCTGACGGAATCCTTCGACGAGGCCTGCATCGACGGCACGCTGGCGGAGGTCCCGTATATGATCGGCTATACGCTCAATGATGCGGGCAGCATGGGTGAGCAGATCCGCGCTTTCTGCCTCAACCGCGAGGAAAAGGGCGGCCGCGCCTGGGCCTACCAGTTCGCGCGTCCGCTGCCGGACGACGGCTCCCACCCCGAGGATCAGCTCAAGGGCGCCTTCCACTCTTCCGACCTGTGGTATGTGTTCAAGTCGCTGAAGCATTGCTGGCGGCCCTGGACGAAGGGGGACTGGGATCTCTCCGAGAAGATGCTCACCGCCTGGTCCAATTTCGCCAAGTATTCCGATCCGAACGGGCCGGATGGCGGGGACTGGAAGCCCTACACCGCCGCCGGGCCGCAGTTCATGGTCTTCAAACTCGATGAGGCCGAAGCCGAAGCGTCGGCCGTGGGCGAACCGCTGACCCCGTCCCGTCCCGCCTTCGGCCAGCGCCCGTAATTCCGTTTTGGTGGACCCGGGGGCGCTGCGCGGGCTGGATCTGCCGGTCCTGGAGATTGCCGATGCCGTCCGGCGGCAGCTGGCCGTCTCGCCGTGCCTCGTGGTGACGGCGCCGCCCGGGGCCGGAAAATCCACCATCCTCCCCCTGGTCCTGGCGGATCGGGAAAATAGTTCTAAAATAATCGTTCTGGAACCGCGCAGGATTGCCGCGCGGCAAATCGCCGAACGCATGGCCTTCCTGCTGGGCGAGCCGGTGGGCCGCACGGTCGGCTACCGCATCCGTTTCGAGAGCCGCGTGAGTGCGGCCACGCGCATCGAAGTGGTCACCGAAGGCATCCTGACGCGGATGCTGGTGGACGACCCCGCCCTGGAAGGCGTGGGGGTTGTCATTTTTGACGAATTTCACGAGCGGAGCCTGCAGAGCGACGTGGCCCTGGCCCTGACCCGCGAGACGCAGGCCCTCCTGCGCCCCGACCTGCATATCCTGCTGATGTCGGCGACCATCGACACCGCCGCCCTCTGCGCCGCCCTGGACGCCCCGCTGCTCGAGAGCAAGGGGCGGATGTTCCCGGTGGAAATCCGCCATACGCCGGAGGAAGCGACGGCCGCGGACGTGGCGGAGCGTGTGGCCCACTGGGTGCGCGTGGCACTCCGGGAGCACGAGGGGGACATCCTGGCGTTCCTGCCGGGCGAGGGGGAAATCCGGCGCTGCGAGGCGCTGTTGGAGGGGGTTTCGGAGTATGCGCGCATCTGTCCTTTATATGGCTTGCTGTCCAACGAGGCGCAGCGGGCGGCCATCGCGCCGAGCCCGCCGGGCAGCCGGAAGGTGGTACTGGCCACGCCCATCGCCGAAACCTCGCTGACCATCGAAGGCGTGCGGGTGGTGGTGGACGGCGGCTTCTGCCGGCGGCTCGTCTTCGACCCGCAGAACGCCCTGAGCCGCCTGGAAACGGTGCGGATCAGCCGCGATATGGCCGACCAACGGAGCGGGCGCGCCGGACGCGTGGCGCCGGGTGTATGCTACCGTCTTTGGAACGCGGGGACCGAGGCCCGGATGGCCCCGACGCGCGTGCCGGAGATCCTGGAGGCCGACCTGGCGGGGACCGTGCTGGATGCGGCCGCCTGGGGCGAGGCGCATCCGGAGCGGCTCGCCTGGCTCACCCCGCCCCCCGCCGCCCACCTTGCCCAGGCGTCTCGCCTGCTGGAGCTGCTGGGCGCCGTCGACGAGGCGGGGCGGATCACCCCGCACGGACGGGCGCTCGCCGCCCTGCCCTGCCATCCGCGTATCGCGCAGATGCTCCTATGCGGGGGCATATCCCCCGAACCCCCTGCGGCCTCAAGCCCCTTTCCGACTTTGCTCGCGCAAAGTCCCGGGGCCGGCCGGTCCGCTGATGCGGACCTCGCTTCGCTCAAAGGCCACGCAACGCAAGTTCCTTTGGCGGCCGAGATCGCGGCGCTGCTGGAGGAGCGGGATCCGCTGGCGGCGCTGGAGGGCGACGCGTCGCTGACCACGCGCCTCGACGCCCTGCACTGGTCCGAGCGCAACGGCCGCTGGGCCCGCATCGCCCAAATGGCAGAGCAGTACCGAAAGTTAGCGGAAATTCGCCGGCCGCCCGCGGGGGAAGACCGGCGAATGGGAGCGGACCCGTATCTAATCGGACGGCTGGTGGCCCTGGCGTACCCGGAACGGGTGGCCAAAGCCCGCACGGACGGCCCCGGCCGCTTCCAGCTTGCCGGCGGCGAACTCGCGGCCGTGGACCCGCAGGACCCCCTCTCCGCCTGCGACTGGCTCGCCGTCGCATCCGTAAGCATACGCCCCGGCGGCGTGGGACGCATCTTCCTCGCCGCCCCCGTGGACCCGGCCGACCTGCCGGAACTCATCCGCACCCGAGACCGCGTGGTCTGGGACAGCAAGGCCGGGGTCGCCCTGGCGCAGCGCGAACGGCGCATCGGCAGCCTGCTGGTGGATGCCCGGCCCCTTTCCGAGGGCGTCCGCGAGGAACAGACCCGCGTCATCTGCGAAGCCGCGCAGAAAGAGGGGACTGCGATGCTGGATTTCTCCGATGAGGTCCGCAATCTCCAGCGGCGGATCGCCTCCGTGGCCGCCTGGCACCCCGAATTGGCGCTGCCCGACCTTTCGACGGAGGCCGTCCTGGCAGCGGCCCCGCAGTGGCTCCCGCCCTTCGTGGGCCGCGCCACCAGCGTCGCCGAACTCAAGAAAATCGATCTCTGCGCGGCCCTCTGGACCCTGCTCAGCTACGAGCAGCAGCAGGCGGTGGACCGGCTCGCGCCCACGCATCTGCCGGTGCCGACCGGCAGCCGCATCCGCCTGGACTACCGTCAGGGCGCCGAAGCGCCCGTCCTCCGCGTCCGGTTGCAGGAGTGTTTCGGCCTGGTGGACACCCCGCGGGTGGACGACGGCCGCCGCCCCGTGCTGATGGAACTGCTCTCGCCGGGCTACAAACCCGTCCAGCTCACCGCCGACCTGCGCAGTTTCTGGGAGAATACCTATTTCGAGGTGCGTAAAGAACTGCGCCGCCGCTACCCGCGCCACGCCTGGCCGGACAACCCCCTCGAAGCCGAAGCCGTCCGCGGCGTCAAGCGGAATAAATAATTTGTATCTTTGCGCTGTTATGTATTCTATCAACAAAAAGTTCTGCATTGCGGCGAGCCACCATCTGGAGCTGGACTATCCCACCCCCTGCGCCCGCCCGCACGGACACAACTACGAGATCGAGGTCTTCTGCCGGGCCCCGGAACTTGATGCGAACGGGATGGTCGTGGATTTCAAACTCATCAAGGAACGCGTCACCGACCGCCTCGACCACCGCAACCTCAACGAGGTCCTGCCCTTCAATCCCACGGCGGAGAACCTCGCCCGCTGGATCTGCGAACAGATCCCCCATTGCTACAAAGTCACGGTCCGGGAAACGCCCGACAACACAGCCACCTACGAAGTATGATTACAGAAGAACAAGCCAAACAACATATCCGCGAACTGCTCGAATTCATCGGCGAGGACCCCTCGCGCACGGGCCTGCTGGACACCCCGGACCGGATGGTGCGGATGTTCCGCGAAATGTTCCGCGGCTACGACCCGGCCCAGGCGCCGGCGGTCACCACCTTCCCCAACGGGGTGGACGGCATCATCTACGACGACATGATCGTGGACACGGGTCCCTTCTACTCCGTGTGCGAGCACCACTGCCGCACCTTCTTCGGCGAATACTGGTTCGCCTACCTGCCCAACCCCAAGGGCCGCATCCTGGGGCTGAGCAAGATCGGGCGCGTGGTGGACTACTGCTCCGCCCGGCTGCAGGTCCAGGAGCGGCTGGTCCACGATGTGGTGGAGATGCTCACCGAGGCGCTCGGCGAGGAGAATCCCCCGCGCGGAATGGCGCTGATGATGCGCGGCCGGCATATGTGCAAAGAGAGCCGCGGGGTACGCAAGACCGGCGTGATGACCTCCACCTACCTCACGGGCTCCTTCCGCTCCAACGCCCAGACCCGCAACGAATTCCTCTCCTATATCGGCAAGGGCGATGTATAAAGTCAAGAAAACCCTGACCGTCTCCGCCAGCCACCACATTTCTTTCGCCGGCGGTACGCAGACGGAGCCCGACCACGGGCACAACTGGAAAATCGTCATCTGGTGCGCCTCCGAGACCCTGGATGCCGACGGGATGGTGGTGGACTTCTGCGAGATCGAGCGCCGCATCTGCGGGGCGCTCGACCACGCCGACCTCAACGAGGTACTCCCCTGCAACCCCACCACGGAAAACCTCGCCCGCTGGATCTGTGAGCAGATCCCGCAGTGCTACAAGGTCGAGGTGGAGGAGTGTCCGGGCAACGAAGCCTCCTACGAGCGATGAAGATCGCCGTCATCGGCGGCGGAGCGGCCGGCTGTTTCTGCGCCATCGGCGTGAAACGGCGCCGGCCTGATGCCGACGTGACCCTGTTCGAGGCGGGCCCCCGGCTGCTCGCCAAGGTGGCCGTGACCGGCGGGGGCCGCTGCAATCTCACCAATAGTTTCCGCGACGTGGCGCTGGACGGCCTGGAGCCCGGCCTGATGCGCCTGGAGGAGGTGTACCCGCGCGGCACGCAGTTGATGCGCCGCGCCCTGCGGGTGCTCAGCCCCGCAGATACGCAGCGTTGGTTCGAGGCGGAGGGCGTGCGGCTCGTTACGCAGGAGGACCAGTGCGTCTTCCCGGCGAGCCAGGATGCGATGCAGATCGTCCGGACGCTGGAGCGGGGGCTGCGCGAGGCGGGGGTCCGCGTGCGCTGCGGCGCCCGGGTGGCGCGCATCGCGGCGCTGGAGGAGGGCGGGTTTGAGGTCCTTCGCTTTGCTCAGGATGACAGTTGTTTTGACCGGGTGGTCGTGACCGTGGGCGGAAGTTCGCAGGAGCGGCTGCGGCAGCTGTTGCCGGAAGGGATCGAGGTGACCCCCTGCGTCCCTTCGCTTTTTACCCTGAAGATCGCGGACGAGGGCCTGCGCACCCTGATGGGAACGGTCGTGGAGCAGGCCGCCCTTTCGCTCGCCGGCACAAAATTCCGCGCGGAAGGAACACTGCTGCTCACCGACTGGGGCGTGAGCGGCCCCGCGACCCTTCGACTCAGCTCCTACGCCGCCCGGCATCTGGCGGAGAATGGCTGTGGCGGCACCCTGCTGATCAACTGGCTGGATGTCTCCGAGGCCGCCGCCCGCGAGTGGATCGCCGCCTCGGGGGAGCGCAACGCGCGCAAACAGGTCGCCGGAACGCCACCTGCGGGCATTACCCTCCGGCTCTGGCACCACCTGCTGCGGCGCGCCGGCCTGCGGGAAGATCTGCGCTGGGCGGAAATGGGCGGCAAGGGAGCCGCCCGGCTCGCCGCCACGCTCTGCGCCGACGCCTACCCGCTTGCGGGCCGCGCCCGTTTCAAGGAGGAGTTCGTGACCTGCGGAGGCGTCTCTCTGGGAAGCCTCGATATCAATACCTTGGAAGCCAAGCGCTTCCCCGGGCTGTATTTCGCGGGGGAGGCGCTCGACGTGGATGCCGTGACGGGAGGGTTCAATCTGCAGGCCGCCTGGTCCACGGCCGCCGTCGTCGCAGCACATATTTCCTCCAACCGATAGGATTTTCGGGAAATTGTGTATCTTTGCATCTTGTACTAACGTTATTAAACCGCTTCGAATGAATAATACGCTGACCGAGCTTTGTGCCAAATACACGCTCGCAGATGAAGTCAAGGCCCAGGGAATCTATCCCTATTACCGGCCCATTTCTTCCGGCCAGGATCCGCTCGTTACCATGGCTGACGGCAGCAAGGTCCTGATGTTCGGCTCCAACTCCTACCTCGGACTTTCGGACGACCCCCGGCTCAAGGAAGCCGCCATCAAGGCGGTCGAGAAATATGGCACCAGCTGCTCCGGCAGCCGTTTCCTCAATGGTACCCTCGATCTCCACGAAGAGCTGGAAGCGAAGTTGGCGAAATTCGTGGGCAAAGATGCGGCCGTCACCTACAGCACCGGTTTCCAGGTCAACCTGGGCGTCGTGGGCTGCCTGGGTTTCCGGGGAGGGTTCATCTTCCTCGACGCCCTGGACCATGCCTGCATCATCGACGGCAGCCGATTGAGTTTCAGCGAGGTTCGCAAGTTCCGCCACAATGATATGGCCGATCTGGAGAAGAAGCTCTGGCTGACGCCCCGCAATGCCTCCAAGCTCATCGTCGTGGACGGTGTCTACTCGATGGAAGGCGACATCGCTCCGCTCCCCGACCTGGTACGCCTGGCCCGGAAATACAACGCGGCCGTGATGGTGGACGACGCGCACGCATTCGGCGTCATCGGCGAGAACGGCTCCGGCACGGCCAGCCATTTCGGCCTTACCAAGGAGACGGATCTCATCATGGGCACCTTCTCCAAGAGTTTCGGCTCGCTGGGCGGCTTCATCGCCGGCGACAAGGAAGTCATCAACTACCTCAAGCACAACTCCCGCACCCTGATCTTCAGCGCCTCGATGACCCCGGCCTCCGTGGCCGCCGCCTCCTGCGCCCTGGACATCATGATCAATGAGCCCGAGCGCCGCGAGCACCTCTGGGAGGTCACGCGCCACGCCCAGCAGGCTTTCAAGGACGCCGGCTTCGACACCGGGCACACCCAGTCCCCGATCATCCCGCTCTTCGTGCGGGACACCATCAAGGCGATGACCATCGTCCGCAAGGCCTACGAGGCCGGCGTGTTCATCACCCCGGTGATCGCCCCGGCCGTGCCGGAGAAGGACGTGCTGATCCGCTTCGCCCTGATGGCCACCCACTCGATCGAGCAGGTGGATGAGGCCGTGGAGAAGCTGACGAAGATCTTCCGCGAACTCGAAGTCATCGCGTAACCGAGATTACCCTATGGTCATCCTCATCACCGGCATCACCTCCGGCTTCGGCCGGGCGATGGCCGCGCGTCTCTGCGCCGACGGCCACAAAGTCTATGGCACCCACCGCAAGGCCTCGGACCCGCTCCCGGGCGTAACGTATATCCAAGCCGACGTGCAGCGTGCTGAGGACTGCGAAGCCGCCGTGCGGCAGGTCGTCGAAGCCGAAGGCCGCATCGACGTGTTCATCAGCAATGCCGGGATGGGCATCGGCGGTCCGCTGGAGTTCTGCTCCCTCGAGGATGCGCAGCGCCAGATGGACGTCAACTGGATGGGGATGGTGCGCTGCCTGCACCACGTGCTCCCGGTGATGCGCGCCCAGGGAGGCGGAAAGATTCTCTGTTTCAGTTCGATAGGCGGCTTGATGGGACTTCCGTTCCAGGGCCTCTATTCCGCCTCCAAGTTCGCCATCGAGGGCTATTGCGAAGCCCTGCGCCTGGAGACCAAGGCCTTCGGCATCCAAGTCGTCGTGATCGAGCCGGGCGACTTCGCCACGGCCTTCACCGCCCAGCGCAAGAGCGTCGCCGCCCCCGAGGCCTACGAAGTCTACAAGACTTATGCGAAGTCTCTGGCGAGTATCGAGAAGGATGAGACCGGGGGGCTCAAGCCGGAATACCTGGCGGACAAGGTGGCGAAGATCGTGTGCAAGAAACACCCCCGCTACAACTACATTATCTCCACCCTGGAGCAGCGTCTCTCCGTGACGCTCAAGAAACTCCTGCCCCCGAGCTGGTTCGCGAAGATTCTCGGGAGCTACTACAAGCTATAGATCCTTCGCTTCGCTCATTCAAGCCATTTCAGGAAGTCCTCCACCCGGGCCCGGGAAACCGTGGGCTCGAAGGGCGGGGCGGGCGAAAGGGTGGCGCGCAGGCGTCCGCTGAAATGGCGGCTGACGCTCAGCACCGCCTGGCGGGAAACGATGACCCCGCGTGAGATGCGGAAGAAGCGTTCGGGATCCAATTCGTCCTCCAGGGCATCCAGGGAGGACTCGATCAGGTAGCGGACCCCGTCGAAGGTGTACAGGTAATTGGACTTCTCCTCTGAAAAGAAGGCGGCGATCTGCGGGGCCTGCACCGGGATGATCTGCTCCCCGATGTACACCAGGAAACGCTCTTTGTACTGCTTCCGGGCGGGACCGGCCACGGCTGCGAGCAGCTGTTCGATGTCGATGCCGGGCGCGGGTTGCGCGAGCCGCTCGCGGCAGCGGTTCACCGCCCGCGCGAGCGCCTCTTCGGAAATCGGCTTCAGCAGGTAGTCGATGCTGCCCGCCTCGAAGGCTTTGACGGCATAGGAATCATAGGCCGTGGTCATGATGATGCGGGCCTTCACACTCACCTGCCGGAAAATCTCGAAGCACTCTCCGTCTGCGAGCTCCACGTCCATGAAGATCAAATCGAGGGGTGGATTGGTGGCGAGGAAGTCCACCGTGGCGCGCACCGACGGGGTGGCGGCGACCACCTCGATGTCGGGGAAGCGGGCGGCGAGCAGGCGCGACAGCTGCGCCTGGGCCATTCTTTCGTCTTCGACAATCAGGGCTTTCATCATAGGAGCGGGAGGGTGACGGTGTAGTGCTGTTCGTCCTCGAGGACGGTGATGGACTTGCCGGAGAGATCCTGGTACTGCTGGCGGATGTATTGCAGCCCCAGCCCCGTGGAGGCGGTGCGGCGGAGTTTCGGGATGCGGTTGTTGGAGACCACGACACCGTCGTCCTCCACCCGGACCGCCACGTGCAGCGGGGTGTCCGGGGAGACGCTGTTGTGCTTGAGGGCGTTCTCGATGAGCAATTGCAGGCTGCAGGGCACGACCGAGCGGGACAGGGCTTCTTCGGGGATGTCCACCTGCACGTCCAGCCCCTCCGGGAAACGGACTTTCAGCAGGTCCACGTACTTCTCCACGAATGCCATTTCGTCCCGCAGGCGCACCGTGGTCTCGTCTTCGCTCTTGATCATATAACGATAGACCTCGGCCAGTTTGTGGGTGTAGCGGCTGGCGTCTTCGGGCGTCTGCTCCTGGATCATATAGTCCAGGACGTTCAGCGAGTTGAACAGGAAATGCGGGTTCACCTGCTGCTTGAGCTTGTGGTAGCGGAACTGCGCCAGGTGGGCCTTTTCGGAGGCGGCCAGCGCACGCCGCTGCAGGCGCAGGGCATATTCGGCGAGCACCACCACCACGGCCAGGGTGAGGGAGTAGTCCAGCAGGATGGTGACGGCGGTGTTGCGCCCCCCCCAGCTCTGGGAGTAGAGCAGCAGGATCGCCAGGCGGGTGATGAGGATGATTACGAAGGCGATCAGCAGCCAGATCAGCGAGGACGCCATCTGTTCCGGAGCTTCCGCATGATTGCGGGCATAGCTGCGGGCGATCAGCAGCATCGTCCAGCCGATGATCTCGGTGCTCACGAAGGTCGAGAGCGGATAGATGACCAGCGGGGAGTCGGTGAACAGGTCGAACAGCCACGCGGTCCCGCGGCCCAGCAGCACGCCGACCAGGTTGACGGCCAGCACGGAAACGGCCATCATGAAGCCGCTGACCCGGCAGCGCAGGCAGATCAGCACGACCATCAGCATGGAGAGCAGGGTCAGCATCATGTCATCCGCCAGGCCGCCCACCCGGCAGCCCAGCGCGACGGCCGCGTGCAGCAGCGCGAAACCGTGGATAATCCAACTTTCTTTTGAAATCCGCATAATAGCTGTGACAAGATAATAAAAAATCACGCTTTTCCGACCATTCATCCCCAAAATTCAACCGTTCGTCCTTTTTCATTTTAACGCGCGTGTAAGATTTTTTTACTTTGCAGCTGTTTTAATAACACTGAAATGCAAACCAAGAGCAAGCTCACTTTCTGGCAGATGTGGAATCTCAGCTTCGGATTTTTCGGAGTTCAGATTGCCTACGCCCTGCAGAGTGCCAACATCAGCCGCATTTTCGCGACGCTGGGTGCCGATCCGCACCAGCTCAGCTTTTTCTGGATTCTCCCGCCGCTGATGGGCATGATCGTCCAGCCCCTCATCGGGAAATATTCCGACCGGACCTGGTGTTCCATGGGCCGGCGGAAGCCTTACCTGCTCGTCGGCGCCCTCGTGGCCGTGCTGGTGATGGTCTTCCTGCCCAACGCCGGCAGCCTCAGTTTCAGCAGCCGCCTGCTGTTGGGCCTGAACGGCGCGATGTGGTTCGGGCTCTTCTCCCTCATCTTCCTCGACACCTCCATCAACGTGGCCATGCAGCCCTTCAAGATGATGGTCGGCGACATGGTGGGCGAGGAGCAGAAGGCGCAGGCCTATTCCATCCAGTCGCTGCTGTGCAACGCCGGCAGCCTGGTGGGCTACCTCTTCCCGATATTCTTCACCTGGATCGGCATCGCGAACACCGCCCCCAAGGGCGTCATCCCGCCCTCCGTGGTGTGGAGTTTCTATTGCGGCGCCGCTATCCTCATACTCTGCGTGCTCTACACCTTCGCCAAGGTAAAGGAGATGCCGCCGACAGAATACGCCGCCTTCCACGGCATCGACCCGGAGAAGCAGGCCGCCGAGGAGAAGAAGCGCCCGGGCCTGTTCTCGCTCCTGCTCCACGCCCCCAAGACTTTCTGGACCGTGGGGCTGGTGCAGTTCTTCTGCTGGGCGGCCTTCATGTATATGTGGACCTACACCAACGGGGCCGTGGCGGCCAACTGCTGGGGGACCACCGATCCCGCCTCCGAAGGCTACCAGGCCGCGGGCAACTGGGTGGGCGTCGTGTTCGCCGTGCAGGCAGTCGGCTCCATCCTGTGGGCCCTCGTGCTGCCGAAGTTCAAGTCCCTGCGGCTCGCCTACGTGGTCAGCCTGCTGATCGGGGCCGCCGGATTCATTTCCGTCGCCTTCGTCCACAACCAGTATCTGCTGTTCGTCTCGTATTTCCTCATCGGAGCGGCCTGGGCGGCGATGCTGGCCCTGCCCTTCACCCTGCTCACCAACGCGCTGAGCGGTGGCCACATGGGGTCTTACCTGGGCCTGTTCAACTGCACGATCTGCCTGCCGCAGATCGTGGCGGCGGCCCTGGGCGGGGCGGTGCTGCGGCTCGTCGGCGGCGTGCAGGCGAACATGCTCGTGATCGCCGGCGTGCTGCTCATCCTGGGCAGCCTGGCGGTCGCGCTCGTGCAAGAACATAAATAATTATATATATACTAACCATCAAGCAAATGAAAAAAATCCTATCCATCCTTGCGGCCATCGTGCTTTCGGGCATGATGGGCGCCACTGCATTTGCCCAGAGCGGCTATGTGGTCCGGGGTGTGGTCGTCGACCAGATGGGTCCCGTGATCGGAGCCGCCGTCCTCGAGGCAGGCACGAACAACGGTGCCGTGACGGATCTCGACGGCAACTTCTCCCTCAGGGTTTCTTCTCCTGATGCGACCGTCGAGGTGAGCTGCATCGGCTACACCACCCTGACCTTCAAGGCATCCGAAATGCCCGCCACCATCACCCTCGCGGAAGACAACGAGTTTCTGGACGAGGTCGTGGTCATCGGCTACGGTACCGTCAAGAAGAGCGATATGACGGGATCCGTCGTCGCCATCAAAAATGACGAAATCAACCGTGGTGCCATCAACTCCCCGAGCCAGGCGCTCATGGGCAAGGTTTCCGGTCTGCACATTGTGCCCGCTTCCGGACAGCCCGGTGACGGCGCTACGATCCGTATCCGCGGCGCCGCATCCCTGACCGCCAGCAACGACCCGCTCATCGTCATCGACGGCGTGCCGGTGACCGGTGACGGCGGCGCAGGCATGGGCGACCCCCTCGCCTCGGTCAACCCCAACGACATCGAGAGTTTCTCTGTCTTGAAAGACGCTTCCGCCACGGCCATCTACGGTTCCCGCGCTTCCAACGGCGTCATCATCATCACGACGAAGAAAGGCAGCAGCGGCAAACTCAAGGTTACCTACAACGGCAGCTTCAGCGCCAAGCAGAACATCGCCACCCTCGATATGATGAACGGCGACCAGTTCCGCGAGGCCGTGAACAAGTATCATCCGGAATATGCCAGCCTTCTCGGCACGGCCAACACCGACTGGCAGAGCCAGATCTACCGCATCGGCATCTCCACCGACCACAACCTCAGCCTCTACGGCGGCAAGAAGATTCCGTTCCGTGCCAGCATCGGCTACAACCTGGACCAGGCTACCATCAAGCTCGGCGACAACAACCGCCTCAACGCCGACCTGAATCTCTCGCCGAAATTCCTGGACGATCATCTCGCCCTCAACGTGAACCTGAAGGGTATCTACCAGCGGACGATCTGGGCCAACAGCGGAGCCGTGGGCGGAGCCGTCGCCTTCGATCCGACCAAGCCCGTCACCAATACGGACGGTTCCTACTGGAACTGGTATAATGCGGACGGCACGCCCAACACGATGGCGTCCACCAGCCCGATGTCCACCCTGTATGACTTCTACAACCAGGGCCGGACGCTCCGCAGCATCGGCAACGTGCAGGCGGATTACAAAGTCCACGGGCTGGAAGATCTCCGCTTCAACCTCAACCTCGGTTATGACATCGCCAAGACCGTCGGCAACCAGTACAACATCCTCGGTTCTTACAGCGCCATGCGCGCGACGCCGGACCTCGCGACCAACTATCAGAATTTCAACCGCAACCTGCTTCTGGAGGCCTACGGCGATTATAACCACGAGGGCGACTGGTACACCCTCGACGCCATGGTCGGTTATTCCTGGCAGCGGAACTATGTCCGCTATGACAACACGCAATACTACAACATGGAGCCGCGCTGGCAGGAAAAGAACATCTTTCAGATCCGGCCTACCGACGCCAAGGAGTATGTGCTGATCTCCTTCTTCGGCCGTGTCAACTGGGCGATCCGTTCCAAGTACCTCTTCACCTTCACCGTCCGTGAAGATGCCTCTTCCCGTTTCGCCAAGCAGAACCGCTGGGGCTTCTTCCCGTCCGCGGCTTTCGCCTGGAACATCAAGAATGAGGATTTCCTGAAGAACGACAGCAACGTTTCCCAGCTGAAACTCCGTCTCGGATGGGGCCGCACGGGCCAGCAGGACATCGGCGGCGACTACTACCCGTATGTTGCCCGCTACAGCATGGCGACGGACCCGCGCATGCGCTATAATATGGGTTCCGCCAACCTCAACGTCCTCTCCCCGGTCGCGTACAATCCCAATGTCAAATGGGAAACCACCGAGACCTGGAACGCCGGCGTCGACTTCGGCTTTATCGGCGACCGGATCTCCGGTACCGTCGAGACCTACTACCGCCGCACCTTCGACCTGTTGAACTCCATCAACTTCCCGATGGGTACCAACTTCACCAACATGCTGATCGACAACATCGGCGAGATGGTCAACAAGGGCGTGGAAATCACCCTCAACACCATTCCGGTCGAGACGAAAGACTGGCATTGGTCCCTCGGCGGGAACGTGACCTTCCAGGATACGAAGATCACCAAGCTGACGGCCAAGAACATCGCCGGCTACCTCGGCGTGACCACCGGCCCGAACCTGGGCGGTACGGACGGTTATACTTCCCTCCACCGCATCGGCTTCGCCCCGTATACCTTCTTCCTCTACGAGCAGGCCTATGACACCAACGGCAATCCGATCGAGAACGTGCTCATCGACCGCAACGGCGACGGCATCGTGTCCGAATCCGACCGCTATGTCACCGGCTACAGCCCGACCCCGTGGATGTTCTTCGGTGTCAATACGCACCTGAGCTACAAGAATTGGGACTTCAGCATCAACGGCCACGGATCCATCGGCAGCTATGCCATCAACCGTGTCGCGATGGGCTATTCCACCGCCTACTCCGAGGATATGTCCAAGAATTTCATCCAGAACTGGAGCAACACCTACCTGGTGCCGGGCTGGGTGGATCTCCAGCAGACCAACCAGAAGTATTCCGATATGTTCGTCGAGAACACCTCCTTCTTCAAGCTCGACGACATCAACCTCGGATACACCTTCCATCTGAAGCGCTTCGCCCAGTCGATCCGCGTCGCCGGATCCGTCCAGAACGTGGCCACGATCACCAAATACCGGGGGCTTGATCCTGAACTCCAGGGTGTCGACGGCGTGGACAACAACATGTTCCCGCGCCCGCGCCTTTACACAATCCGTGTTAACATCAACTTCTAATACGACGGATATGAAAAAGATATATAGCATCGTGATGATGGCGCTCGCCGCCTGCGTCCTTTCTTCCTGCGTAGGGGACCTCAACACCCACCTGCTCAACGAGACCGAGTCGACGGCCGACCAGGCGTTCGCCTCCCAGTCGGATTACCTGGCGGCCCTGTCCTATATCAACGCTTTCTACAACTTTGTCAGCACCGGGGATCCGGGCTCTTCCGACATCAGCGTCAAGGATGCCGGCCAGAGCGAACTGGTCCGCCAGTATATCAACCTCAACGAGCTCGCCGCCGACTCCTTCAAATGCAGCTGGACGAGCGACAGCTATGTCTCCGAGCTCCAGAACAACCGCTGGACGGCCACGGAGAATGCCGCGACGATCGCGGTCTACACCCGCTGCATGAAGGGTATCACCCTCGTCAACGAGTTTCTCCTCCAGACCGAGCCGGAAAAACTGGCCGCCCGCGGACACGAGAATCTGAGTTCGACCATCGCCGGATACCGGGCCGAGGCCCGTTTCCACCGCGCCCTGTTCTACTACCTGCTGATGGACCTCTTCGGCAATCCGCCCTTCGCGATGCCGGAGAACGTGATGGGTGAAAACCCCGAGCAGATCAAGCGCGCCGATCTCTTCGAATGGATTGAAAAAGAGTGCAACGAACTCCTCTCCGGCAATGACATGCCGGCCAAAGGCACCGTTCCGTATCCGCGCCCGACCAAGGGTTCCGTCCAGGCGCTCCTCGCCCGTATGTACCTGAACGCCGAGGTTTACACCGGCACCGCCCGCTGGGAGGATGCCAAGAAGGCGGCGGCCGCCGTCATCGCAATGGGCTATGTCCTCCACCCCAACTATCAGGAGCTCTTCATGCAGGACAACACCGAGAGCGGTGCAGCTGCGGACGAATTCATTTTTGGTATCGAATATGACCGCGACCACGCCCAGAGCTGGGGTGGCACCACGACCCTGAGTTCCGCCAGCGTCGGCGGCGCCGCCAATTCCAAGATCGGCGAACTGCTCGGTGTCGGAGGTACCATCATGCCGGAAGGCTGGGACGGCTACCACGTGGCTCCCGACTATGTCGACCGCTTCGAACTCAAGGGTGTGAACTGGGACGGCTCCGGTTTTGGCTATGACCGGGCCAAATCCGACAAGCGCGCCTTCTTCTTCAACGAGGGAGAGCCCGAGTTTGTTGCCACCACGACCAAGACCGGCTGGCGCTGCTGGAAATTCAGCAGCCTCAAGTCCGACGGCACGCTCCTGGACCGCAGCAACGACAACTTCAAATTCTCTTCCTGCGACTTCCCGATCTTCCGGCTCGCCGAGATGTATCTGATCTATGCCGAGGCTGACGCCCGCCTGAACAAAGGCATCACCACCGACGCCACGGCGCTTGGTTACATCAAAGCGCTGCGCGACCGCGCCGGCGTGGAGATGCCGGATGCCGTCACCCTCGACTGGCTGCTCGATGAGCGCGCCCGCGAACTGATGTGGGAGGGACACCGCCGCACGGATCTCATCCGCTACGGTTACTTCACCTCCGCATCCTTCCCGTGGGCCGGCAAGGGCGGCGTGGCGAACGGCAAGGTCGCCCTGCCCTCCTACCGCACCCTCTACCCCCTCCTCACGTCGGATATCAATGCCAATTCCAACCTCAAGCAGAATCCCGGCTATTAATCGATGCGTTTTGAACCTCTAATATACAGCAAGATGAAAAAATCTATCTATATAGTCCTGTCGGCCTTCGCCGCCCTGTTCTCTTTCGCCTCCTGCGAAAGGGAATATGTCCCGAGGGAAGTCGGTACGGAAAGTATCGCTCCGGTCCTCGCGACGGTCAGCGACCAGGTCATCGACGCCAACAACAGCAAGGCTGAATCGGTGATTTTCAACTGGACACCCGCCTCTTTCGGGGCTCCCGTCCAGATCCAGTACACCCTTTATCTGACCCGCGAAGGCGCTGAAGACGTGCTCGCCGGCCAGACCTTCTCGACGGCTGTCGCCGTGGAGAAAGCCACGATCAATTCCGGCGCCGTAGCCCTCGGTATCGAGAAGAACGGTACCGGCACCATCGGCGCCAAGGTCGTTGCATCCGTCTATACCGGGCCCAGCGGTTCCACCTCGTTTGCCGCAAGCAATTCTTCCAACGAGATTTCTTTCAAGGTCTCCACCTTCGAAGCGCCGAAAGACTGGATCTTCCTGCCCGGCGTGTACAACGGCTGGGGCGACAGCAACGAAAAGGAAGAGTGGAAGGTCTGGGAAGTGGACGGCGGAAGCAAGGTGTACCGCACCCTCGTCAAGTTCGAAACCGCCGACTGGTGCGAAGGCTACTGCCCGTTCAAGATCTTCGCGAACGGTGCCTGGCTCGGCTACAACGACGGCTACGAGCCGTCCTGGGGCCGCATCTACGAGAACAACGACGGCAACTGGGCCGTGCCCGCTGCGGAACCCATCAACATCATCACGGTCAACATGACCACGAAGAAGGGTACCCGCGAGGCGGTCTCCAAGGTCGGTATCATCGGTTCCTTCTGCGGCTGGTCTGAAAGCGACGAGGTGTCCTTCGTCTATGACAATGTCAATAATGTCTGGAATGCCGACGTGACCTTCGCCGCCGGCGACGAGTTCCTGATCCGCCTGAACGGCAGCTGGGACTATAAGTACGGCACCGCAACCAGCCCCAGCGGCGACATCGCCGGCGGACTCGAACTCGAGTCCGGAAGCAGCGCCGCCAACATCACGGCGCCGGGCGCAGGCGACTACACCGTTCGTCTTTATGCAAACCGCACTCCGCTTGTAATCAGCTATATAGCGAAGTAACCTTTTGACAATCCGCATTATGAAAAGATTTAAACACATACTGGCGATTGCCGCATTGATCCTTGGAGCGGCCTCCTGTACCGTTATTCAGGAAGATGCGTTCTCGACGGATCCCGTCGCTCCCGAATTCCTCTCCCACGCGGACATCCTGATGACCGCCAACACCATGGATGAGGATGTGAATTTCACCTGGAACGCCTACCGGAACCTTCCGGAAGGCCTGAACTATGTGCTCAAAGCGACTTATGTCTACGACACGAAGGTGCTTGCAAACGTCTCCACCACCAGCTTCAAGACCAGCAAGAAAGACTTCAAGAACCTGCTCTACACCACTTTCCCGGACCTCCCGTCGAATGATACCTTCGTTCTTTCTTTCGAGGTCTCCGTCCTGGATGGCGATGGCAATGAGTATGTCTCCAACTCGATGGGTGTGACCATCTACGCCTACGGCGACGCCGTCGCGCCCGTGATCACCCCGGCCACGGACGAGCTGGTCCTGGATCCCGCCAACCCCACCGAAGAGGTCGTCCTCATCAACTGGGCACCGGCCCGTCTGGTGTATGGCGAGGAGATTCTCTATGATGTCTATCTGAGCACCGTCACCGACAAGACCCCGGCCACCAAGGCCGCCTCCGTGCAGGATTACCTGCTCGCCGAAGGTCTCAAAGAGACGAGCTACGCCACGACGGTCGACGCCCTCAACGAGGCCGTCATCGCCGCCGGCGGCGCCGAGAACGCCACCGTGGGCGTGACCTTCCGCGTGACCGCCCGCTGCGCCTCCCTGCCGGAAGGCGTCACGGCCAGTTCCGCCACGATGAACATCAAGACCTATGTGGCCACCTTCCCGGATGTGTACTACACCCCGGGCAGCCACCAGGGCTGGGATCCCGCCACGGCGGCCACCCTCAAGCAGTCCTCCACCATCAAGGGCTACTACGAAGGCATCCTCGACCTGACCACCGAAGACGGCAGCGACGCCCTCTTCAAATTCAGCCCCAACCCCGAATGGAAGGATGACTTCGGCGGGGTCGTGACCGTGGGCGGCAAGGACGGTGTCTATGTCTTCGCCGAAGGAACCGTCGGAGTCTCCGACAATATCTCCGTCCCGTCGGGCGTCTATGTGGTCAAGCTCAACAAGAAGCTGAACACCCTCAACATGGTCTCCATCAAGAGCCTCGGCTTGATCGGTTCCGCCACCCCGGGCGACTGGTCGGAGGAAACCCCGATGGAATGGAACAAACAGACCAACGTCTTCACCGTCACCACCGACCTCGTGCCGGGCGAGTACAAGTTCCGTCTCAACAATGACTGGGACTTCTCCGTCGACGAGACCGGCGGCGTCAACGGCGGCGGCGGCAACTATCAGAACGAACTCGAGGGCAATTACAAGCTGTCCATCGACATGAGCCGCCATCCGTACAAGGTCCAGTTCGCCGACACCTCCTTCCCGGAGGTCCTCTACGTGCCCGGTTCCCACAACGACTGGACCCACAGCAGCACCGTGCTGAAGGGCGACGGCGAAGGCCACTATGAAGGCTATACCTACGTCGGAGGCGAATATGGATTCAAGTTCACGCCGGCCCCGAACTGGGACGAGGGCGAGTGGGGCTTCGACAAGGAGACCACCCCGGAGACCAGCGCGGCCGGAGAGACCACCTATCAGCTGACCCGCAGCAACGCCGGCAACATCATGGAAGGCTCCGAGGTGACCTATGCCCGCGTCCGTGTGGATCTGACCGACCTTACGGTCAAGGTCCTCCCGATCGCGAGCGTGGAAATCTGCGGCTCCTTCACCGAATGGGGCGTGAAAGATGACTTCAAGATGAGCTACCTCCAGGACAGCGACAGCTGGGTCATCCGCGGCATCACCCTTCAGAAGGGCGACCAGTGGAAGTTCCGGATGAACGACGACTCGAACTGGACAGCCAACCTGGGCTACGGTACGCTGGACGATCTCCGGCAGGGCGGCGACAACATCGCCGATACCGCGCCGGGCGTCTATACGATCGAGCTCTTCCTCGGCCAGACTCCTTACCACGCCACGCTGACCAAGACCGGTGATACGGACGCCCCGGAACTCCCGGAGACGATGTACATCATCGGCGATGGTGTCGGCGGCTGGGATTGGGCCACCAACGCCGTGGATATGATCCCGGTCACGGAGAAAGCCGGCTGGTTCTGGGCCATCCGCTACATCGAGGCAGGCAAGGGCTTCAAGTTCTGCTCCGTCAAAGCCTGGAACGGAGACTTCTACAGCCTGGGCGACGATACGGGCTACACCGTTGACGGCGGCAACTGCCTCGTCGCCGAGAGCGGCCTGTATATGATCGCCATCAATTATGCCGACGGTAAGATCGTGGTCGAACCGGCCCGGGTCTTCGGCATCGGCGATTGCTTCGGCGGCTGGGACAGCACGCCGCTGACGGTGGGTAACGACGGCAAGGTCGTCTCGCCCGCCTTCAGCGCCAACGGAGAACTCCGCCTCCACACCTCCTCCACCGCCTTCAACACCGATTGGTGGCGGATGGAATTCATCGTCCTGAACGGCAAGATCGCCTACCGCGGTGCGGGCGGCGACCAGGAGCGGGTCCCCTGCACGGCTGGCCAGAAGGTCACCCTCGACTTCAACGCCGGTACCGGTACCATTGAGTAAAAATTCGTATATTTGACAGAAGCGCCAATCTTGCTGGTTGGCGCTTCTATCCTCATTATGAAAAGATTTGTCCTCTTCCTGCTTTGCGGCCTGATGGTGGCTTCCTGTACGAAGCCGCCGGTTATCGATACGACTCCCGCATCTTTGTCGGTTTCTTCCGGCACGCTTTCGTTCACCACCGACGGAGCGTCCAGCCAGACGCTTTCCGTCACCGCCAGTACCGCCTGGACGGCCACCGTAGCCAACGGCGGAAGCTGGTGCTCCGTTGATCCGTACCACGGCACGGGCAACGCCACCGTGACCGTCTCCGCCGCAACCAACAAGACGGCCCAGGCGCGGACGACCACCATCACCTTCAATGCCGCCCAGTGCAACCCGGTCACGGTGACCGTGAACCAGGTGGCGGGAAAGGAAGAGGATAAGATCGAGACCACGACCGTCGCCCTCTCCGCCGCACCCCGGGAATGGGACAAGAAGAAACGCGCGGACATCACCTACCAGGTCAATGTCTATAGCTTTGCGGACAGCGACGGCGACGGCTGGGGGGATCTCAAGGGCGTCGCCCAGAAGCTCGATTACTTCGAGTCGCTGGGGGTCTCCGCCCTCTGGCTCTCGCCCGTCCACCCGTCTTCCTCATACCACGGCTACGATGTCTCGGACTACAGCGCCATCAACCCCAAACTCGGCACAGAGGCCGATTTCAAGGACTTGGTTTCCCAGGCCAAGGCCAAGGGAATCGGCATCTATATGGATTTCGTCCTCAACCACACCGGCCTGCAGCACGAATGGTTCAAGGCGGCGTCCGCCGATCCTGCCAGCAAATACCGGGGCTACTACGTGACGTCGGAAACCGGCGAATCGACCACCGGCGGCATGGGTGACTGGTATTCTTCCACCACCGGCAACATCGGCTATCACGGGCGGCTGCATTTCAAACTCGACACCTCGGTCGGGTCCCAGCCCAAACTGACGGTCACCCAGGCCACGGAGGCCGCGCAGAACGGCAATACCGACACTTCGGTCAAGTGGTTCATCTACGACAACAACGCCATCCGCATGTACAAGACGGGCGACAATCTCTACGAGATCACGCTCAACATCGACAACAACTGGGGCATCCTGGTGAAGGATGACGCCACGCAGTGGGACGACCATAAATGGGGTGCCAAGGCGGGGGAGCAGCTCGTCGAATTCGGCAAGGCCAAGACCCTCGTCAAGGGCGGGGCCGCCAATGATATCATCTTCGGCGGCAGCAGCATGAAGTATTATGCCAGCTTCGACCGCTCCATGCCGGACCTGTACTACGGCCCGGCCGACAAGGCCTCGGAGTCAGCCGCCTTCAAGGACCTGGCCGTCGCCGCCGACAAGTGGATCCAGATGGGCGTCGCGGGCCTGCGGCTCGACGCCGTGATCTGGATCTACCAGAACAACGCCAACGCCAATGTCTCCTTCCTCAAGCAGTGGTACGACCGCTGCAATACGACCTGGAAGGCAAACGGCGGCACGGGGGATTTCTATATGGTCGGAGAGGCCTGGACCGACTCGGCCGAGCAGATGGCTCCGTACTACAAAGGCCTGCCCTCCAACTTCAATTTCTACTGGTGGTACACGCTCAAGGACCGCATCGGCAAGGGCCAGGGCAACGATTTCGCGAAGACCGCGCTCTATTTCCGGAACCTCTTCCAGGCGCAGCGCGACGGATTCATCGATGCCATCAAACTCTCCAACCACGATGAGGACCGTGCCGCGGAGGACCTCGGCCGGAGTTTTGAAAAAGAGCGGCTCGCCGCCGCCGTGCTGCTGACCTCGCCGGGCAAGCCCTACATCTACCAGGGCGAAGAACTCGGCTACTGGGGCAAGAAAACCAATGGCGACGAATATGTCCGGGCGCCGATCCGCTGGGAGCGGAACGGCAAGCTGGCGTCGGGAGCCCTGGGCGGCAAGGTGGACGCGAACATGCTCTCCGCGGACCGCTCCGTGGAGGCCCAGGCGGCGGACAAGAACTCGCTGCTGAGCGCCTATCGCAGCTTTGCGCAGCTGCGCAATAACTACGCTGCCCTGGCTTCCGGCACGATGGCCGAGTATTCGACCAAATCCAACGCCCTGGCGGTATGGACCCTGACCGGGAGCGGCGAGAAATTGCTGGTCGTCCACAACTTCAGTTCGGCCAAGGCGGCCGCCTCTTTCGGCACCGAGAACATCACCCGGCCCGTCCTGGTGAGCGGCTCCGCAGAACTCAAAACCACCACCCTCAACGGGAACGTCACCGACCGCACGCTCTCGCTGGGCGCCTGGTCTTCCGTCGTCTTCGACCTCTCCGAATAAGCCCCGCATCGTATGAAACGCATTCTCTTTTTCCTGCTGATCCTCTCCGCGCTGGCCGCCTGCTCGCGGAAACCCGACAACGGAAGCGCTCCGGACGCCTGGGCCCGCGAAGGGGTCGTCTATGAACTCAACGTCCGCCAGCTCACGCCGGAAGGCAGTTTCGCCGCGGCCGAGACCCAGCTGCCCCTGCTCAAGGAACTGGGCGTGGACATCATCTGGGTAATGCCCCCCTATCCTATCGGGGAGCTGGGCCGCAAGGGCAGCCTCGGCTCCTACTATGCCATCCGGGACTATTGCGACATCAACCCGGAATTCGGCACGCTCGCGGACTTCGACCACTTCCTCGCGGCGGCCCACGCACAGGGTTTCAAGGTCGTGCTCGACTGGGTGGCCAACCACACGTCCCCTGACCATCCCTGGGCCACGGAGAAGCCCGCCGAATGGTATGTGCGCGACGAGCAGGGCCATACGATCGTCGAATACGACTGGACCGACATCGCCAAGCTCAACTACGACTGCGCCGAAATGCGCGCCGAGATGGAGAAGTGCATGCGCTTCTGGCTGGACCGGGGCGTGGACGGATTCCGCTGCGACGTGGCCTACCAGGTTCCGCAGGATTTCTGGGCCGCCGTCCTGCCGCAGTTCCGCAAGGACTACGGCCGGCCGCTCTATTTCCTCGCCGAGGGCGAGGAGGCCTGGCTGCACGAGGCGGGCTTCGACACCACCTATGCCTGGAAACTCCACCACCTGCTGAACGACATCGCGCAGGGACGCTGTGGGGCCGACAGCCTGGTCCGCTACCTGGACTGGAACCGGCAGACCTACCCCGAAGGCGCCCGACGCCTGGGTTTCACCTCCAA
>JAEEVG010000085.1 GCA_016290835.1 Bacteroidales bacterium
CCCGGGATGAGCTTTTCCGGCGCATGGCCGGGAGGGCGGCGCCGAGCACCGCGAGCAGGGCGGCGAGGATCAGCAGGATGGAACTGGCGCGGGAGATCGCCGCGCCGGTGCGGTAGGACGGCGGATCAAAGCGCATCACAAGGCTGTGTTCGCCCGCAGGAACCTGCGCGGCGCGCAGCAGGCTGCCCTCCAACTCGATCGGGAGCACTTCCCCGGTATCTTCAACCGTCAGGGTCCAGCCCACGGGGTAATAGACCTCGCTGAAGACGAGGCGGGCGGGCGCGGGCGTGCTGTAGCGGTAACGAAGCTCGTTGGGGGCGTAGGAAGTCAGTTCGACCTGCTGGGAATAGGCCGGCCGCAGCGTCTCGGGATCCGATTCTCCGGCAGGAAGCACAGACGCGGGACCGTCGAGGTCCTCCGCAAACCAGGCATTCCCCCTGGCGTGCGGATAGCGCAGCGGCGGCATCTCATCGTCCAGGATGATGTAGCGGCAGTTCAGCGCGGAGAGGCCCGGAAGATCCAGCAGGGCCGCTTCAGCCTCCTGGAGCGTCTGGGCGCCACCCACGGCCTTGGCCACCTGGCTGATCTCGCCGGTGAGCGTGCTCTCGATGAATTCCTGATAGCGCTGAAGCTTGGCAGGGGAGTAGCCGCCGATATTCTTGTGCCAATAGGACGGGTGCGAATCGTTGAAGACGTTGACCGTCAGGTCGAGCACGCGGAAGGACGGGTCGGTGTCCGCGAGGATCTGTTCGTCCACCGGACGCTTGTTAAACTGGCTCTGGAACGCCCGCGGGGAGACGAAATCGTCCGCGCCCAGGTAGCGCTTGCCCACGATCCCGAGGTCGAGCAGCACCAGCACCGCGATCAGCAGTGCGGCCGTCAGCCGGCGGCCCTGTCCCAGTTCGGGCTGCGTCGCAAAACTATTGGTGGCCGACTTCGGCACGAGCGTCCCCCACCAGAGCAGCGCGAACGCGGCTGCGATGAGGCCGAGCGAGCGCAGGGCGTCCACCACCAGCAAGTTCCGCCGGTCCGCCACGAGGGCATCCACCAGCACATCCGGCTGGCCGGCGTCCACGCTCCCGGTGAAGGATCCGGCGATGCCTGGCAGCAGGGCGCAGAGCAGGCAGAAGCCGCCCGTGATGGCCGCGGCGATCCAGCCTTTCTTCCGGAAGAAAGCGGCCGCTTCCGGCTGCCGCACGATGCGGTCCAGGGCCAGGAAGCCCAGCATCGGCAGGGTGAACTGCAGCACCACCAGCGCCATCGAGACCGTGCGGAATTTATTGTAAAGCGGGGCGAAGCGGTAGAAGAATTTCGTGAAGGCGAGGAAATGGCTGCCCAGGGCGAGCAGCACGGCGAGGACGGTCCCCGCCACGATCCACCACCGCTCCTTGCCCTTGAAGGCGAACAGGCCCAGCACGAAGAGGAACAGGGTGATGGCGCCCATATACATCGGCCCGGCGGTGAAAGGCTGCGGGCCCCAGTAGAGCGGCAGGTTCTTCGCGACCTCGCGGAGATTGGGCTGGCCGGCCCGCTTGAGCAGGTCGTAGGTCTCCGAGTGCTTGGGGTTGACCGCGCCGGCGGACGAGCCGCCGTTGAAATTGGGTATCAGCAAGTTGGGCAGTTCCTCCCAGCCGTAGGACCAGGCCGTGGCGTAGTCCAGGTCCAGGCCCTTGGCCCCTTCGCCCCCCTCGGCGGCCTGCGTGCTGCCGCCGCGCATCGAATAGGGCGTGTACTCCATCGTCGGGAGGAGTTTGATGGCATTGGTGGCGATGCCGGCGACGCCCAGGGCCAGCAGGAGGGCCGAGGCGGCGAAGAAGCGGGTCCAGGGGCGGGAGGCCGGCTCGGTGCGGGGCTTCCGGAGCAGCGAGACCACCAGGACGATGACATAGATCAGGATGAGCAGAGCCAGGTAGTAGGTGATCTGGGGATGGTTCGCCTTGACCTGGAAACTCAGGGCCAGGCCGAACAGGGCCGCCCCCAGCACCGTTCCCGGAAGCCAGCGGGCCTTGTTCAGCGCCTGTTTATAAGTATAAATCAGCGCGGCCAGGACCCACGGGAGGAAGGCGAGGGCCTGCATCTTGGTATTGTGCCCCACCTGGATGATCTGCAGATTATACGAGCAGAAGGTCACGGCGATCGCCCCGCCCACCGCCACGAGCGGATGGATCCCCAGGGCGAGCATCAGCAGCCAGGCCCCCAGCAGCGAGAGGAAGAGATAGGTGGCCGGACGGCGCCCTACCAGCAGGAAATCATAGATCTTCTGCGTCCAGTCGCCCTGCGTGGAAGCGTGAATCGTGGCCGTGGGCATCCCCCCGAACATCGACTCCGTCCAGGCCGTGGGGTCGTCGGGATGGGCGGCATTCCACTCCATCATCTCGTGCGACATTCCCTGCCAGCCGGAGATGTCGCTCTGGTTGACAATCTTGCCGCTCAGTACCTGCGGGACATAGGCATAGGCGAGGACGAGCAGGCCGACGACGATGCCGGCGTACAGGAGGATTTTCTTCTTCATGGCAGAATCTGTGTCAGTTGCGCCGTGAGGGCGCGGCGGGTATATTTCTCGATGCCCTCCGGCTCCGGATGCGGGGCATCCAGGAAGGAGAGCAGTTCATCTTTCTTGTCCCAGCCGAACATCTCTCCCGCGCCGGTATCGCGCAGGATCGCGGCGGCGGCGCCGTCCTCGTCGCCGATGCCCAGCACGGGCCGGCGGGCGGCGAGGTATTCGAAGATCTTGCCGGGCAGGACCTTGGCGTATTCGGGCTCCTGGCGCAGCGGGAGCAGCAGGAAGTCCGCCGCGCGCTGCTCGCGGACCGTCTCGTCGTGGGGCAGGTAGCCCAGGTCCACGAGGTTCTCCCCCA
Organism: Bacteroidales bacterium; assembly: GCA_016290835.1. Classification (GTDB taxonomy): domain Bacteria; phylum Bacteroidota; class Bacteroidia; order Bacteroidales; family UBA932; genus Cryptobacteroides. Next base: position 2,859 of record JAEEVG010000085.1, read on the forward strand.
GTCCGCGGGCGCGGATGGCCGCCGTGATGGCGGTGTCCACTTTGCCCGCCAGGCGGATCTGCAGGCGGCTGCGGAAATCCGGGTCGGCCGCGCAGCGTTCGGCGAGGGCGTCCCAGAGGTTCAGGGGGTTGCCGTCTGCGGCGAAGAGACCGGTGTGGACCAGGCGAATCTCCGTGCGAGGGCGTTGTGGAGCCGGGGCGTCCGGGTATTTCCCGGGCCATTTTTGCTGGCCCGGGAAAACCCGGACCCCAGGCGCGCGGGAAAAAGATTCGCCGGGAAAATCATCTTCATCGAAACCGTTGGTAATCAGGACCACCGGCGTCTTCGTCCGGGCGCGGAAGTCCGCGGCCACGGGCGGGCTGACGCTGATGACGGTGTCCGCCTCGTCCAGCACGGACTGCTCCAGGCGGTGATGCGCGCGGTCGGCGGCGGGGCCGAGCGCGAGGTGCTTATAGTAGAACATCTCGGTCCACGGATCCCGGAAATCCGCAATCCAATGCAGCCCGAGGGCCCTTTTCAGCCCCCGGCCGATCAGGTGCACCGAATGCGGCGGCCCCGTGGTCACGACGGCGTCCACGGGATGTTCGGCGAGGTATTTCTTGAGAAAACGCAGCGACGGGCGCACCCAGCCCACCCGGGGATCGGGGACGAAACAGTTGCCGCGGACCCAGAGGGAGAGGCGCTGTTTGATTGACTTCTTCTGCGCGTTGACAGGATTGACTTCCCCTTCCCCCATTTTCCCGCCGGTCAGGCGGCGATAGATCTCGTAGGGCTCCAGAATACGGGTTTTCAGGACCTCCGCGCAGGCGGGAATGTCATCCAGCAGACTCTCGTCACGCGCCAGCTGTTCGGGATTTTCCGGAGTATAGACCACCGGCTGCCAGCCCAGCTGCGGCAGGTATTTGCTGAACTTCACCCAACGCTGGACCCCCGAACCGCCGGTCGGGGGCCAGTAATAGGTGATGATCAGCAGGCGTTTCATCGCTTGTAGCCTTCGAGGTTGGCTTTGACGGTCTCCCACTTGTAGTAGGGACCCTGGAACGGTTCCAGTTTGCGCAGCAGGCGTTCCTGCTCCTGGTAGAGGAACTTCACCAGGACGTCGCCGGCCTTGTTTTTATAGAAGATCATCTGGAGGTTGCTGGCCATCGGGATGTTCCAGAAGCCAAGCCAGTTGTCGCAGACGTCCTCGGTGGCGTAGCGCTCGCCGACCCCCTCGATGCCCAGGTAGCTCACCAGGGCCATCAGCGGGTAGTCGTGGCCGAAACGCAGGTCGACGGCCGGGTAGCCCGTGGTGATGGCCTCCTCGGCCTTTTCCACGATGTCATCCACGCAGGACTTGGCCAGCGGGACGCGCTGCATACCGGCCTCCAGAGAGTTGCAGTGTCCCTGATAGAGGCTCAGGTTGCTCTGGGCCCAGCGGCGGTAGAGGGCGTCGAAGGGCAGGAAGCGGAAGAGGTTGTCTTCGATGTCGAAGTCCTCGGCGATGATGGCCGTGTTCCAGACGTCGTCGGTCAGGTGCCGGGGGCTCTTGACGATGCGCCGGGCCCGCACCGGGTCGGTGAACAGGGTCGAGAGCACGCCGAGCGTGTCGTCCGGCAGGCGATGCAGCCACTCGCGGCCCTTCAGGGAGGCGGGCGCCGTGAGCATCTGCCAGCCACGTTCGTTGTCCAGGTAGTCCATGAACTTCTCGCCCGTGTCCGGCTGGATGTCCAGCTTGGTGTTCAGGCGCATCAGCGAATTGGTGAAGGCGTTCATGCTGATGATGCAGCGCTGGACCGTGCTGGAGAAAGCGCGGACGTGCTTTTCTCCCTTGAACACCTGCGGATAGCGCTTATACATCCGTTCGGCGATGGCGGCGTGTTCACGCACGCCGCGGCGCGACAGGCGGCCGTCCATCCCGTCCCAGCCGGCGAGTACCGCGCGGGCGGCGACGAGCAGGGAGTCGGCGCCCGGCGTCAGGATGCCGGCGGCCCGGCCCTGTTCCAGGACGGCGATGACGCCCTCGTAGTGGGTTCCGCCCCAGTTGGAGCGGGAACCGTGACGGCCGTAATGGCTGATATAAAATGGTTTATATCCTTTCGGCGCCGGCGTGTCCCGGATGGGGAAGAATTCGTAGGAATTGGTGTTGTTGCCGGCGCGGGTCGGCTCGGCCAGCAGGGCGCGGACCGCCGCCTCGGAGCGATGCGGCTGGGCAAGCGCCGCCGCGGCTCCCAGGGCCAGCAGGGCCGTCAGGACGAGTAAAAGTTTTTTCATATTCCTTGTCGTTTTCGTAACTTACAAAGATAACGCTTTTTTTCAGAACTCCCCGAAGGGGTGGGGGTGCGGGTTTTTTTGTTATTTTTGCAGGAAATAACCAATCTGAGTCCGATATGCGAAAAGCTGTTTTATCCGTTAGTTTTATGTTGGCGCTGTGCCTCAGTGCCGCCGCCCAGTCCCTCATCAAGAGCTGGGAAGGCATCCACCCCGGCGACGTCCCCACCCTCGAGCAGGGCTACAAACTGCCACCGGCCGAATACGCCAGCCACATCCTCTGGGGCTGGGAGGGCGCGATGGACGCCAAGATCATCAAGCAGGACCTGGACCTGATGCAGAGCGTCAATACGCGGGTGATCAACATCGAACCGGGCTACAATTTCCCTTATGAATACCTTTCCGACGGTTGGTGGAAGATGGTCAAGACCGCCGTGGGCGAGGCGAAGAAACGCGGGATGAAGGTCTGGCTGATCGACGACGCCAAATACCCCAGCGGCTTCGCCGGCGGCAAGTTCTCCCGCGAACGCCCCGACCTCAAAATGTGGGCCCTGATCCAGCTGGACGAAGCCTGGGAGATCCCGGCGGGCGGCGAATTCGCCGGCCGCGAGGTGCCCCTGGGCGCCGTCAGCGCCGTGGCCGTGAGCCCCGGACAGCAGAACCGCCAGCTCGAGATCCAGGACGGCAAACTCACGTTCAACGCGGGCATCCACCCCTGGACCATCCGCTTCGCGGGCTACGCCCACAAGAGCGGCGACACCCGCGCGGTCAACCATCCCACCCGCGGCAAGGACACCACCAACTTCCTGCACGACCACCTCAACCCCGAGGCCGTGGACCAGTTCATCGAATGGACCCACGCCGCCGCGACCAAGGCCCTGGGCAAGGAAATGGGCCAGACCGTGATGGGTTTCCGCGGCGACGAGCCGGAGTATATGTACACCCCCTGGACTCCGAAGATGACGCAGATCTTCATCGAGAAAAAGGGCTATGACCCCACCCCGTACTATGCCTCCTTCTTCGCCCCCACCCGCACCGAGATGGAGAAACGCGTCAAGGCCGATTACTTCGACGTGTGGTCCGAATTGTTCGCCGACACCTTCTTCAAACGCCAGGCCGACTGGCTCGGCGAGCACGGGATGGCCCACATCACCCACCTCAACAACGAGCACCAGATGCCCGTCAACATCGAGGCGAACGGCAACTTCTTCCGCGTGCTCAACCGCGTGCAGGTCCCCGGCGTGGACGTGATCAACAACCACGTCGGCCCGGGCGTGGACAACGACTTCCCGAAACTCGCCTCCTCCGTGGCCCACGTCTATGGCAAGCCCCGCGCCTTCAGCGAGACGATGGGCGCCGTGCGCGGCGACCTCAAGACCAGCAAGCAGGTGCTGAACTACCAGTTCGTCCGCGGTATCAATTATTTCGAATACAACTTCTGGAGCAGCAAGTCCCAGACGGCCGAATCCCTCGCCGGCCGCCCGCACATGGCGGAACTGAGCGACTACATCAACCGCACCTCCTACCTCTTCTCCATGGGTGTGCCGGGCGCGCGCGTGGCGATGTACTACCCCATCCAGTCGATGTGGCTGGGCAACAACCAGGTCTATTGGGACCTGTCCGAACTCTCCCAGCTGCTGATGATCCACCAGACGGACTTCGACTACGTGGATGACGACGCCTTCCTGGAGGCCCTCACCGTGGGTCCGGGCTACCTGGAGAACAAGAGCGGCCAGAAATATTACACCCTGATCATCCCGCCCGCTGACGTGATCTCCGAGCGGGCCTGGGCCGTGATCGAGGAATTCGTCTCCCTGGGCGGAGAACTGCTCTTCTGGGGCGGCCGCCCTTCGTACCTCGTCGGGCGCAGCTTCACCCAGATGAAACCCTTCCCCGACTGCCCGCAGGCCACCTACGAGCCCCTGATGCGCTGGACCGCCCAGGTCAGCGCCGCCCTCCCGGAGCCGGAACTGCGCATCCGCGCCGAACGCCCGGAGGGCAGCTACCTGACGGGCCCGACCTCCCCCTGGCGCGTGCAGCCGCGCCCCGCGCAGGCACGCCCCGCCGCGCAGACGC
>JAEEVG010000032.1 GCA_016290835.1 Bacteroidales bacterium
GGGCGACCGTTCCGGCACCCCGGACGACCGCTTCGTCTTCACCAGCCGTTTCAGCCCCTCCGGTGTGATGCAGGACATCGTCTCGCTCGCCGCCGCCTATCCGGCCCTCAAGGCGTATTATCCCGAGGAGGCCGAGCGTTCCCTGAAGAATGCCAAGATGCTCTGGAATAAGTATTTCGAGGATGCCGACCCGGCCCGCAACCCGGCCGGTGCCGGCCGCCGCTTCGGCGGGGGAGACCCGCGCCTGAACGCCGCCGTCGAGCTGTGGATCGCTACGGGCGATGACCGCTACAAGAACTTCTTCCTGCCGCTCGTCGAAAGCCAGCTGGAGGCCGGTCCGGTGATGAACTTGAATACCGCGCTCAAACTCTATCCCTACATGGACAAGGCCTTCCAGGACAAAGTCCGGGCCGCGGTGCCCGCCTATGTGGCGAACATCACCCGCTCCGGCCGGGACAACCCCTACGGCGTGGCCATCACCGGCGCCAGCTGGGCCGGCAACGCCCAGGTCATCTCCGCCGCCTACAACTGCTATCGCGTCTGGAAACTCTTCCCGGACCTGATCGATCCCGAGTATGTGCTCGCCGGGCTCAACTACCTGTTCGGCTGCCACCCTTACAATAACCTCTCGTTCGTGACTTCCGTGGGCGTCAATACCAAGAAAGTCGCCTACGGCAATAACCGGGCGGATTATGCGGTGATCCCGGGCGGCATCGTCCCGGGCCTGCTGGTCAAGGAGGATTTCTTCGAGAACAAAGACGATTACCCCTTCCACTGGGGTGAGAACGAATGCTGCATCAACACGGCTCCGCAGTATGTCCAGCTCTGCCTGGCCTGCGATGAGATCGTGCGCTATCTCAACAAGCAGTGATACGCTCGATGAGCGGGCGGACGGGCTCGTATTCGTAGCCCCGGCTGAGGGCGAAACGGATGAGTTTGAGCCGTCCCTGCGGGTCGTCCGCGAGGGTCCGCCACTTGGCTTCGAGCAATTTTTCCAGCCGTGCCTCGGCGCGTTCGGGATCGATTTGACCGAGCGCGCCGAGGACGTCTTCGCGCTTCACACCGCGGCTGAGCAGCGCGGTGCGTATCTTGATCGGGCCCCAGCCGTCGAGCGCGGATTTCTCTCGGGCGAAGGCGGCGGCATAGCGCCTGTCGTCCACGAATCCTGCTTCCTGCAGGGCCGAGACGACCTCCTCGGCGGCCGCGGCGTCGTAGTCGAGCCGCTCCAGGGCCTTGCGCCGGATGTCGGCGGTGCAGTATTCGCGTTTGGCGCATTGCGCCTCCAGCGCGATCCTGACTTGTTCGGTCTCAGAAGTCATAGCCGATGGAGAAATAGGCACCCCAGCCCTGGGCGTCGGACCAGTGGACGTTGAACTTGATGGGCCCGGCGAAGGTGTCGTAGCCGGCTTCGGCTCCGAGGGCCCAGGCTTCCGGCAGGGGGTTCCGGAGCAGGTTGAGGATCGAGTCTTCGGAGGAGATGGCGCCGGCCAGGGCGCTCAGGTAGAAGCGGTCCAACGCCCGGCACCGCAGCGCGATGGAGGCGTTGATGAGGTGGTCGCCGGCGGACATGACGCGGTTGAATCCGAAGAAGGGCATCTGGTCGGCGATGTAGCGTCCCGCCAGCATGCCGCCCACGAAATTGGTGTGCACGAGGTCGTCCCCCGTCTTGTCATTGAAATGAATGATGTTGCGCACGCGCACGTCCGGCAGGAGCGTCCAGTTCCCGCCGAGCGGGATGGCGCTGCTCAGGTCCATGCCGCCTGAGAGAATGGGCGAGAAACCGGGATTGCCCGGCTGCACGAAGTCGTAGTCGGCCCGCAGTTTGAGCGAGATGCCCCGGTTGGGGAAATACCGGTGGTCCATTGTGAAGAGGATACCCTGCAGATAGGTCCCGAGGAAACGGGCGTCCAGGGGCTGGCCTTCCGTCTGCATCTGATGGGCGAAGACCGTCTGCGGGTTGAGGTGGTAAGCCTTGTGGTGGATGCCGGCGCGGAAGTCGAGCCTGGTCCAGTTCACGCCGGAGATGTACAGGTCTTCGTCGTGGGTCCAGTAGGCGACGTCGTACTTGAGCGAATGGCTGCCCTGGCCGAGGTTGCCGCGGTAGCGGGCCGCCGAGACCGCGAGATTGAGTGTCGGCAGATTGCCCAGGTCCAGGGCGTAGTGCAGTTCTCCCTTGAGGTTCTGCCCGATCCGCGCGGTAAATCCGACCTTGGAGCCGTACAGGCGGTTGGTCCCCAGGCCGAGTCCGAGGAGCAGGGAGGCTCCCTCGTCCGTGTCGGCGCGCAGGCCCAGGCTGATGTTGTGGATCGGAGCCTGAGAGCAGTGGATGACGAGGCGGTAGGGCTCCTCGCTGCCGTAGAGTGAATAGGTCACGGATTCAAAGGCGCCCGTAGCCTGCAGGCGGCACATGGCGTCGTCGATCCGCGCTTTGTCCAGTTTTTCAGAGACATTGAGTCCGGTCAGGCGGAACAGACGGCGCGAGGTGGCATCGTCCACCCCTTCGTATTCGATGGAGGACAGGCTGATCGCCTGCTTGGAGAGATCCACGGCCCGGGACCCGGGGGTGCTGGCGCTCTTTCCGGTGCGCCGGAGGATTTCGAGCAGTCCTTCGCGCTGCGCCGCGGCGGCTTCATAGCCGCGCCGGAGCATCGTTTCAACGGCTTCTTTGTTGAAACTCAGCATATTGTATTCGGGGATCGACGGCTTGATGAAGACATCGCTCTCTCCGATATTGCGGGTGAAGGAGTCCTTGCCGAGCATCGTGATGAACTGGGCCAGGATGTCCCCGATGTTGTTGATGTCGTCGTAGTCGGGCTGCGCGTCGGAGAGCTCGATGCCGATGAGGTAGTCCGCGCCGACGGCCCGGGCGATGTCGGTGGGGAAGTTGTTGCGTACGCCGCCGTCCACCAGGACCATTCCCTCGGTGCGCACGGGCGCGAAAAGTCCGGGGATGGACATGGTGGAGCGCATCGCCGTGGTGATGGAGCCGCTGATCCAGTTCTTGGCCTTGGAACTGACCATGTCGCCTGCCACGCAGGCGTAGGGGATGGGCAGTTTGTTGAAGGAGATGCTGTCCTGATAGCCCACGGCCATCGAGGAGAGGGTATTGTTGACCGTGAAGCCGAAGGCGAAACCGGAAGGCAGCGAACTGCCCAGGCTGGGCGGTTCCTTGGTGACCTGGAGGGCTTCCTGGAGGTTGCGGCGGGTCTTGTCACGGGTATAGCGGACCTTGCCCTGCCCGCCTTTGGACGGGGGATTGTAGAAAGGAATGGTGAGCAGGTAGGTGGTTCGGTCCACCTTGGTCTCATAGGGGATGTAGGCGTAGGGAATCTGGTCGGAGAGCATCATATCCCAGTCCTGCGTGCGGAAAAGTTCTTCCAGGTCGCCGGCGGTGTAGCCGAGGGAATAGAGGCCGCCGATCAGGCCGCCGATGCTCGTCCCGCAAACGAAATCGATGGGGATGCCGAGTTCTTCAATATATTTCAGGGCGCCCACCTGGGCGGCTCCCTTGGCGCCGCCGCCCGAGAGCACAAGGCCCACGGTGGGGCGGTGCTGGTCCGCGCGGATGTTGTCGAGGTGCCGGCGGATCTGCCGGAGCGCGACGGCGTCGCCTTCCGGGTCGACGCTGTCCGCGGCCAGGGCGTTGGGAAAGCTTTGGGCACGGAGCCCGGGTATGGCGAGCAACAGGGCTAGGACTGTTGTGCTTGCTGTCCGGAGAGCAGACCGCAGGCAGCCAGGATGTCCTCGCCTCTGGAAGAACGGATGGTACATAGTATTTGATGATTGTTCAGGCGATCCCGGAAAGCCTCCATCGCCTGGAGCGAGGCACAGCGATAGGGGAAGTCCGGAATCTGGTGGAATCGGATGAGGTTGACGCGGCACTCCAGGCCGCGCAGCAGGCGGATCAGGGCATCGGCGTGGCGCTTGTCGTCGTTGAAACCCTCGAACATCGTGTATTCGAAACTCACGCGGCGCTGGCCGCTGAAATCATATTCGCGGATCAGGGAGAGCACCTCGCGGATATCCCAGGCCTTCTGGACCGGCATCAGGGAGAGCCGTTCCTCGGGGAAGGGATTGTGCAGGCTTACGGCCAGGTGGCAGCGCTGCTCGTCGAGGAAGCGCCGCAGGGCGGGCAGTACGCCGATGGTGCTGACGGTGATTCGCTTGGGACTCCAGGCGAAACCCCAGGGGGCGGTCAGGATCCCGAGCACCCGGGTGAGGGTGTCGTAGTTGTCGAGCGGCTCGCCCATCCCCATGAAGACGGCGTTGGACAGGGTCCCGGACTCCTCGATGCTGATGAATTGGTTGAGTATGTCCGCGGCGTCGAGCTGCCCGTGGAAGCCCTGCCGGCCGGTCATGCAGAATTTGCAGCCCATCCGGCAGCCTGCCTGCGAACTGACACACAGCGTCTGGCGGTCCTCGTCAGGGATCATCACGGACTCGATGAAGCGCCCCTGCCCGGCTTCGAACAGGTATTTCTTCGTGCCGTCCGAGGAGCAGGCGAGTCCGACCGGATCGTGCACGCCGATTTCATAGCGGGCGGCCAGCGCTTCGCGTGCGGACTTGGAAATGTTAACCATCCTCTCCCAGCTGCGCACCCGTTTGGCATAGAGCCAGTCGGCGAGTTGCGCACCTACGAAAGGCTTGAGGGAGCAGGCCTGTGCGGCGGCCTTCAGCTCCGGAAGGGTCATTCCCAGTAACTTCTCTTTCATCCCTGCAAAATTAATCAAAAATACCGTGTTGGAAAATGGAAAAATATGTAAATTTGCTATCTCCGGCAGGTGTGCCGGGAAACTGAACTATCAAAAACTATTAACTAAAAGAAACCAATTATGGCGAAAGAAGCAGAAGTCAAGTCCGTAGATGTCAATGCGGCAAAACTCAAAGCCTTGCAGGCCACGATCGACAAGATCGAGAAAGACTACGGCAAAGGCACGATCATGAAACTCGGCGATCAGCCCGACTGGGACGTCCAGGTCATCCCGAGCGGCTCCGTGGCCCTGGACCACGCCCTCGGCATCGGAGGCTATCCCCGCGGACGCATCATCGAGATTTACGGACCCGAATCCAGCGGCAAGACCACCCTCGCGATCCACGCGATCGCCGAGGCCCAGAAGGCGGGCGGCATCGCGGCGATGATTGACGCGGAGCACGCCTTCGACCGCACCTATGCCCAGGCCCTGGGCGTCAATCTGGAGACCCTTCTCGTCTCCCAGCCGGACAACGGCGAGCAGGCCCTCGAGATCGCGGACAACCTCATCCGCTCGGGCGCCATCGACATCGTGGTGATCGACTCCGTGGCGGCCCTGACCCCGAAGGCCGAGATCGAAGGCGAGATGGGCGACAACAAGGTCGGCCTGCAGGCCCGCCTGATGAGCCAGGCCCTCCGCAAACTCACAGCCAACATCTCCAAGACCAACACCTGCTGCATTTTCATCAACCAGCTCCGCGAGAAGATCGGCATCATGTTCGGCAACCCTGAGACAACCACGGGTGGCAATGCCCTGAAATTCTATGCCTCCGTGCGGCTGGATGTGCGCCGTACCACGCAGATCAAGGACGGCGACGAGGCCCTGGGCAACCGCACCAAGGTCAAGGTGGTCAAGAACAAGATGGCCCCGCCTTTCAAGAAGGCCGAGTTCGACATCGTTTTCGGCGAGGGCATCTCCCACGTGGCGGAGATCGCCGACCTCGCCATCAGTTTCGACATCATCCACAAGAGCGGCAGCTGGTTCAGCTACCAGGGCGAGAAACTCGCCCAGGGCCTCGCCGCCGTCAAGCAGCTCCTCAAAGACAATGTGGAACTCTGCGACGAGATCGAGGCCCAGGTCCGCGAAGCCCTTAAAGCCGTGAAAGACTGATGGAGCAGGGCAAGAAAATCATCCTCACGGGCGACCGGCCTACCGGTCGCCTGCACATCGGGCACTACGTAGGATCGCTCCGCCGCCGGGTGGAGCTCCAGAACAGCGGCGAGTACGACGAGATCTACATCATGATCGCGGACGCGCAGGCCCTCACAGACAATGCCGACAATCCCGAGAAGGTCCGCCAGAACATCATCGAGGTGGCCCTGGACTACCTCTCCGCCGGCCTCGACCCGGAGAAATCCAACCTTTTCATCCAGTCGCAGGTGACCGAACTGACCGAGCTGACGTTCTACTATATGAACCTCGTCACGGTCCAGCGTCTGCAGCGCAACCCGACGGTCAAGCAGGAGATGCTGCTCCGCGGTTACTCCGAGAGCGGGGACGGCTCGGACAACAAGGCCGGCACGCCGGTCGGCTTCTTCTGCTATCCGATCAGCCAGGCTTCCGACATCACGGCCTTCAAGGCCACCACGGTGCCCGTGGGCGAGGACCAGGAGCCGATGATCGAGCAGACCCGCGAGATCGTCCGCAAGTTCAACAGCGTGTACGGACCGGCCCTCGTGGAGCCGGAGATCCTGCTGCCGGACAATGCCGCCTGCCTGCGCTTGCCCGGTACGGACGGCAAGGCCAAGATGAGCAAGTCCCTGGGCAACTGCATCTACCTGTCCGACTCCGCCGATGAGGTCCGCACCAAGGTCCGCGGGATGTACACGGACCCCGGGCACCTGCAGGTCAGCGATCCGGGCAAGGTCGAGGGCAACCCGGTCTTTACCTATCTCGATGCATTCTGCCGCCCCGGACACTTCGATCTTTTCGGCGACTGTTTCCACGGCCGCAAGGTCAGTTTCGATTTCCACAGCCTGGACGAGGTCAAGGCGCAATACCGCGCCGGCGGACTCGGGGACGTGATGGTCAAGAACTTTCTCGCCGCGGTGCTCAACGACACCCTCGAGCCCATGCGGGAGCGCCGCAGGGCCCTGGAACAGGATCTTCCGTATGTCTATGAGGTGCTGCGCCGGGGGACGGAAGCCGCCCGCGCCAAGGCGGCCGGAACCCTTGCCGACGTCAAGCGGGCGATGCGGATCAACTACTTCGACCCGGGTGTGCTCGAAGCGCTCATCCGGGAGCAGTCGGAGAAATACCGCTAGCGTCTGCCGTGTGTAGATGGAGCCGCAGGTCGTCTAGGCGATCTGCGGCTTTCCGTTGGGCCGGGGCTTCTCGCGCCCGATCAGCTTGTCGGCCATTTTGCCTTCCTGGAGTTCTTCCCACTGGCGGCGGTTGCGCCAGATGTCGATGGCGGTGAAGATGGCCGCCCGCATCGAGCGGGGATCGGCCTGGTCGCGGCCGGCCATCTCGAAGGCCGTACCGTGGTCCGGCGAGGTGCGGACGACGCTCAGTCCGGCGGTGAAATTGACGCCGTCCTCGAAGGAGAGGGCCTTGAAGGGGGAGAGTCCCTGATCGTGGTACATTGCCAGCGTGGCGTCGAAGTTCTCGAAATGATTGAGTCCGAAATAGCCGTCGGGGGAGAAGGGGCCGAAAGCGAGGATGCCCTCATCGGTGGCCTTCTTGATGGCGGGGATGATGATGTCCTGCTCCTCGGTGCCGAGCAGGCCGCCGTCACCGCTGTGCGGGTTGAGGCTGAGCACGGCAATGCGCGGCTGGTCCACGACGAAGTCCTGTTTGAGCGACTCGTTGATCAGGCGCAGCTTGCTCAGGATGCGCTCCTCGGTGATCTGGCCGGCGACGTCTTTCAGGGGAATATGTCCCGTGACGACGGCCAGGCGCAGCCGGTGGCTGACCATGAACATCAGCGAGTCGCGGGCGCCGAAAGCGTTCTGGATGTATTCGGTGTGGCCGGGGAAGCCGAAACCTTCGTTCGACATCGCCTTTTTGTTGATCGGGCCGGTTACGAGCACGTCGATCAGGCCCGCCTTCAGTTCGCGCACGGCCGTCTCGAGGGACCTGATGGCGGCCCCGGCGGACTCGGCCGTGGCCTGGCCGGGCTCGGCGTAGGCACTGTCGGGCAGGCAGCCCACGATGTTGATGCGCTTTGGATGGGCCTCGGCGGCGGAATTGATGGCGTTGGTATCCATCTGCTCCACCTCGGGGATGGTCTTGCGATAGAAGCCGAAGAGCTTGGAGGAGCCGTAGATGACCGGCGTGAATTGTTCGAGGATGCGCGGATCGGCGAGTGCCTTGATGATGACCTCGTATCCGATACCGTTGGAGTCGCCCTGCGTGATGCCGACTATGATTTTTCCGTTTTGCATATCGATTTATTTTGGGTCCCGGTCCAGGCCCGGGAGGGTATTGTCTGCTTGTGTGGCGAGCCAGCCCGTGTCCTCGGGCAGGCCGGGGAGTGCTGCAGCTTCGACCGCCAGCCGGTCGCAGCGCTCGTTTTCGGGATGGCCGGCGTGCCCTTTGATCCAGGTGAAATGCAGCTCGAAACGGGCTGCGAGCGCATCGAAACGCGCCCACAGATCGTGGTTCTTTTTGCGCTTCCAGTGCTGGGTGACCGTGCCCACCACGTAGGTGGAATCACTGTACACGTGCACCTGGGCGCCTTCCCAGCGGATGGCCTCCAGGCCCTTGATCACGGCCAGTAGCTCCATCCGGTTGTTGGTGGTGCAGGCGAAGCCCCCGCTGAGTTCCTTGCGGACCTCCCCGCAGCGGAGTACGGCGCCCCAGCCGCCGGGACCGGGGTTGCCGCTCGACGCGCCGTCGGTGAACAGAAATATGGGAGGCCTCGTTGTCATTATCTGCAAAATTAACTATTTTTGTCAGATAAATGAAGCAATGCCAGATATGAATTACGAAAGGTCCCTGATCATCACGGGCGGCGCCGGATTCATCGGCAGCCACGTGGTGCGCTTGTTCGTCAACAAATATCCGGACTACCGGATTGTCAATGTGGATAAACTCACTTACGCCGGCAACCTCGAAAACCTGAAGGACATCGAGGGGCGGCCCAATTACCGCTTCGTCCGGATGGACATCTGCGATTTCGAGGGCATCCTGGCCCTGATGCAGGAGGAGCGGGTGGACGGTGTCATCCACCTGGCGGCGGAGTCCCACGTGGACCGCTCGATCAAGGATCCCTTCACCTTCGCACGGACCAACGTGATGGGCACGCTTTCCCTGCTGCAAGCCGCCCGGATCTACTGGGAGAGCCTGCCGGAGAAGTACGAAGGCAAGCGTTTCTATCACATCAGCACGGACGAGGTGTACGGCGCGCTTGAGATGACGCACCCCGAGGGAATCGAACCCCCGTTCAGCACCCGGGCGAGCAGCGGCAGCCACCACCTTGCCTACGGGCAGCAGTTCTTCACCGAAGATCTCAAATATCAGCCGCATAGTCCGTACAGCGCCGCCAAGGCCTCGTCGGACCATTTCGTGCGGGCTTTCCACGATACCTACGGCCTGCCCACCATCGTGACCAACTGCTCCAACAACTACGGTCCTTACCAGTTCCCGGAGAAACTCATTCCGCTCTTTATCAATAATATCAGACACCGCAAGAGCCTGCCGGTCTATGGCCGGGGCGAGAATGTACGCGACTGGCTCTACGTGGAGGACCACGCCCGGGCGATCGATGTGATCTTCCACCGGGGCGGGATTGCCCAGACCTACAACATCGGAGGCTTCAACGAGTGGAAGAATATCGACCTCATCAAGGTGCTTATCGCCACCGTGGACCGCCTGCTGGGCCGTCCGGAAGGAGCCGACCTGGACTTGATCACCTTCGTGACCGACCGGGCGGGCCACGACCTTCGCTATGCCATCGACTCTACCAAACTCCAGCAGGAACTGGGCTGGGAGCCGAGCCTGCAGTTCGAAGAGGGGATCGAGAAGACTGTGCGCTGGTACCTGGACAACCAGGACTGGATGGACCGCGTGACAAGCGGCGAGTACGAGAAATATTACGAACAAATGTACGCCGGAAGGTGAGACGTTTATTTGCCACCCTCCTGATCGCCGTTCTCGTGGGCGGACCCGCCGCACGGGCCCAGGTCGCATCCGATTCGACCGTCTTCCGTCCCGCCTCGCTGATCGCTCCCGGCCTGCTGATGGGCTCCGGGGTGGCGATCCACTGTTTCGCCCACGAGTCCATCGATGTTCCCTTCAATACCTGGGTGCAGGAAAAATGGCGCGGTGACCGTCCCGAACTGGGTTTTGACAACCTGATCCAGTATGTCCCCCTGGCGATGGACCTGGGACTGGGCCTGGCCGGCGTGCCGGCGGAGAATGGCTTTGTGGACCGGATAATCGAGGGGTCCCTGGGTGGCATCGTGCTCGGGACCGTGTCCTGGACAATGAAAAAAGTGATTGATTCACCCCGACCCAACGGCCGGGATTCCCGGTCGTTCCCGTCGGGCCATACCGATTGGGTTTTCTTCGGGGCCGAACTGGTCCGGCTCGAATATGGCTGGGGCTGGGGTGCCGGGGCTTATGCCGTCGCCACGACCGTGGCCGTGATGCGCAACTACAACAACTGGCACTGGCTCAGCGATGTGCTGATGGGGGCCGGGTTAGGCATCGTGACCGCGGATATCGGACGTTACCTGCTGGCACCGACCAAACGTCTCCTGGGTATCCGCACCACTTCCTGGGGAAGCGGCCGGACGGCCGTGCAGGCCGTGGTGGCCCCCTCCGTCGATCCCCTCAGCGGCACGCTTTGCACCACGCTCGCCCTGCGTTTTTAGTGAATGGCGCGTGCAGATAATTAGGTTTTGTCTGAAAAAATATTAATTTTGCATAATTATAAGGCAAACCCCGTATAAACGATAAGTTTTATGTTGGATTTGGGTAAGAACCTGGACAAATTCAGTTCCAAATTCCTGAGCAGGAGAAAGGTCTTCGTAATGGATCTTTTCATTTCTTTTGTCATCTCCGTCGTCGTGGCGCTCCTGGCTTTCCTGCTCAACGAGGATATTGTCCTGATCCGCTCGTTCGATCTGGTCTGGGGGATTTCAGCCCTCGTCGGTTCCGCCCTGATGTTCTGGCTTTTCAAGACCAACGTCATCATCATCCGGCATTTCTCTTTCAAAGATACCCTCGTGTTCGGCGGCGCTTCGCTCGGCAAGGGGATCGTGATGGCACTGATCCTCCTTTGCTACGGCTATATCGAGCCCATCGTGATCATGATGCTGCTCGCCGATACGCTTCTGACGGTCGTGGCTCTTTGTGCGGTGCGTCTGCTGATGATTTATGTCTTTGATTCCTACAAGGCCAAGATCCGCGACCTGGAGCGTCGCGCCCGCGTGCTGGTGTATGGGGTCAATGACAAGGCCGTGGCCACCGCCACCCGCTTGCGGGGGGCCAAGCGCTATGACGTGGTCGGACTGATCTCGAACAATCCGCAGATCCAAGATACCCTGATTGCAGACAAGATTGTCTATTATTTCAAGAACGGGGATGATTTCGAGCAGCAGGTAAACCGCCTGTCGCTGCGCGGGGTGATCTTTACGAACGAAAAGGATGTGGCCGCCGAGCAGAACAACCTGATTCGTACTTGCTCCGAATTGGGCGTCAAGGTTCTGATTGCTCCTGCGGTGGACGAACTGAATCCCGGTTCCGCCGAACACTTCCAGATTCGCAAGATCCGCATCGAGGACCTGCTCGGCCGGGAGGAGATCCGGATCAACCTGGATGTGATCAAGGCTAGTTTCAAGGACAAAGTGGTGCTGGTAACCGGTGCCGCCGGCTCTATCGGTTCCGAACTCTGCCGCCAGCTGGCCGGGTTCGGCGTCCGCAAACTCGTCCTGTATGACAATGCCGAGACGCCGATGCACAATCTCCGACTGGAGCTGGAAGAGCATTTCCTGGATCTGGACTTCGTTCCGATTATCGGCGACGTGCGGCAGCCGCAGCGCCTGGATTATGCTTTCCGGACCCATCATCCGCAGGTGGTCTTCCACGCTGCCGCCTACAAGCACGTTCCCCTGATGGAAGAGAATCCTTGCGAGGCGGTGCAGGTCAATGTGGCCGGGTCGCGCTATGTCGCGGACAAATGCATCGAGTACGGTGTGGAGAAGATGGTGATGATCTCCACCGACAAGGCCGTCAATCCCACCAACATCATGGGCTGCACCAAGCGGCTGGCGGAAATCTATGTCCAGAGTCTCGGCAAGGCCATTGCCTCCGGCCAGGTCGCCGGCAAGACCCAGTTCGTGACCACCCGTTTCGGCAACGTCCTGGGATCCAACGGCTCCGTGATTCCGCGCTTCCGCGCCCAAATCGAGCAGGGCGGCCCCGTCACCGTGACGGATCCGGAGATTACCCGTTACTTCATGACCATCCCCGAAGCCTGCCGGCTCGTGATGGAGGCGGCGACCCTTCCCACGGAGAATCGCATCTGCGTCTTCGACATGGGCCAGCCCGTCAAGATCGATTCCCTGGCGCGCCGGATGATCGAACTGGCCGGCCTGGTGCCCGACCGTGACATTGAGATCGTCTATACCGGGCTGCGTCCCGGCGAGAAACTCTACGAAGAGGTACTCTCCAACAAGGAAAACACCGACGCGACTTCCCACGACCGGATTCGCATCGCCCGTGTGCAGGAGTACGCGTACGCGGAAGCCGTCAAGGCGGCCGATACCCTGGGAGAACTCAGCCGCGAAGTCCGCATCCCTGAGATGGTGAAATTGATGAAGACGGTCGTGCCTGAATTCATTTCCAACAATTCCCGTTTCGAAGAATTCGACAAGAAATAGCCGGATGCTCCTTTCCACCCTGCTTTCTTTATTGCTTGCCCTGCCGCTTCCGGACTGGATCGGCTGGGAGGAGGCTTTCCCCTGGGACGTCGAGACGCAGCACAGCCGGCTCAGCGCCCGCTACCTGCGTACGGAATTCTCCCTGGATGCTCCCGTGCGCGAGGCCACCCTGGAGATCTGCGGACTGGGCCTCTATGAATGCTATATCAACGGTGCCAAAGTGGGAGAAGATGTCCTGACCCCCAATCCCACGGACTACCGCAAGACCATCCTCTACAATACCTACGATGTCACGGACCGGCTTGCCGCCGGGCCGAACGCCCTGGGCGTGGCCCTGGGGCCGGGACGCTTCTATGCGATGCAACAGCACTACAAGCCGCACAAGGTCCGCACCTTCGGCTATCCCAAACTCTGGCTGCGCCTGCACCTGGTCTATGAGGACGGCTCGGAAGGGTGGATCCTTTCGCGCGAGCAGGGCTGGAAACTGACGGCGGAGGGACCCGTGCGCAGTGCCAATGAATATGACGGCGAGGTCTATGATGCACGGCTCTCGCTGGGCGACTGGACCCGTCCGGGCTACGAGGATGCCCGCTGGCTGCCGGCCCGGCGCTCGGCCCTGCCGGACGGGACCCTGCAGCCCTCGCCCTCGCCTTCGATGCGGGTGATGCGCAGCCTTGAGCCCGTGAGCCTGACGCCCCACGGAGACGCCTGGATCCTGGATTTCGGACAGAATCTCGCCGGCTGGGTCCGCGTGCGCCTGCACGACACCCGTCCCGCTCAGACGCTCCGCCTGCGCTTCGCCGAAACCCTGGCTGCCGACGGAGGATTGTACACGGCGAATTTCCGCCATGCCGAGAGCAGCGACACCTACATCTGCTCCGGAGCCGAAGCGGGAGAGTGGTGGCATCCGATCTTCACCACCCACGGCTTCCGCTACGTGGAACTGAGCGGCTGGAAGGAGCCTTCGGCGGAGGACTTCGTCGCGGAACTGATCTACGACAACATCGAATCCATCGGCACCTTCGAGTGCTCCAACGAGGTGCTCAACACCGTCTGGCGCAATGCCTGGTGGGGAATCGCCTCCAACTACAAAGGAATGCCCATCGACTGCCCGCAGCGCGACGAACGCATGCCCTGGCTGGGCGACCGCGTGGCTGGTGCGCTGGGTGAGAGTTTCCTCTTCGATACCCACGCGCTCTATGCCAAATGGGTGCGGGACATCCGCGAGGCCCAGCGGGCGGACGGTTCCATCCCGGACGTCGCCCCGGCCTTCTGGAATTATTATTCCGACAATATGACCTGGCCGGCGGCCCTGCCGATGAGCTGCGACCTGCTTTGGGAGCAGTTCGGCGACCTCCAGCCCATCCGCGACAGCTATGCCTCCATCGTGAAATGGATGGAGTATATGTTTGACCGGTATGCCGATGCGGATGGGATCATCACCAAGGACAGCTACGGCGACTGGTGCATGCCGCCGGAGTCGCTCGAACTGGTGCACAGTGCGGACCCGGACCGCATCACGGACGGGACGCTGATTGCCACGGCTTATTATGTCAAGATCTCCAGGCTGCTTGCGAAGTTCGCCCGTCTGCAGGGCCTGCGCAAGGAAGTCCGGCGCTGGGAAGCAGAAGCGGACAAGGCCGCGGCGGCCTTCAACCGGCGCTTCCTGCATCGCGGACCTGCCACGCCGGCCAGCCCCGGCCAGCCGATGAAGTGGCTGCAGCCCGACAGCACCTACTACGACAACAATACCGTCACCGCCAATGTGCTGGCGCTGGCCTTCGATATCGTCCCGCCCGACTGCCGCGAGTCGGTGGAGCAGAACATCGTCAGCAAGATCCTGCGCGATGGCAACGGCCATATCAGCTGCGGGGTGATCGGCCTGCAATGGATCCAGCACGAACTTTCCCGCATGGGCCGCAGCGACGTCGCCTTCCTGCTGGCCTCGCAGGATACCTATCCCAGCTATGGCTATATGGCCGCGCGTGGCGCCACCACCATCTGGGAACTCTGGAACGGGGATACCGCCAATCCGTCGATGAACAGCGGCAATCACGTGATGCTGCTCGGCGGCCTGCTCAGCTGGTACTACCACGAGCTGGCGGGCATCCGCCCCGACAAACCCGGCTACAAGCGCATCGCCCTCAAGCCCGACTTCTCCATCGAGGACCTATCGTGGGTGAATGCTTCTTACAAGACGCCCTATGGCGTGGTGGAATCGCGTTGGCGCAAGGATCTGAACCGTGTGGAGTGGGACATTACCGTGCCGGAAGGCACGACGGCCCGCGTCTGGCTGCCTGGCCGCCGCCGGCCGCTGCGGGTCCGTCCCGGCGAACATCATTTCTCGGCCGCCCTGCCGCACCCGAAGGGGGTCACGGAGACTTCCTTCCTCTATGAGAAGGCTTCCTTCCCGCAGTGCCACGCTTCCACCATCGCCCAGACCCCGGAAGGAGACCTCGTGGCGGCGTATTTCGGCGGGAGCTACGAGAAATGTCCCGACGTGTGCATCTGGGTGAGCCGCAAACCCGCGGGCAGCGATGTCTGGAGCGAGCCGATGCTGGTCGAGGACGGCGTGCAGCCGGACGGGACGCCTTTCGCCTGCTGGAACCCCGTGCTCTTCCAGATTCCGGACGGAGAGCTCCTGTTGTTCTACAAAGTGGCCCCGACCATTCAGGAATGGGTGGGTTACCTGCGGCGCTCAACGGACGGCGGGAAGACCTGGAGCGAGGCGGAACGCCTGCCCGACGGCTTGCTCGGCGCCATCAAGGACAAGCCGGTGATGCTTCCGGACGGCCGGATCATCGCGCCTTCCAGCACGGAGAACGGCACCTGGCGCATTCATTTCGAGATTTCGGACGATCTCGGCCACAGTTGGCGCAAGGTCGGACCCGTGCCTCAGCCGGAGGGCTTCGACTGCATCCAGCCTTCAATCCTGGTCCACAAGGACGGTTCGCTGCAGGCTGTCTGTCGCACCAAGAACGGTTTTGTCGGCACGACCTGGAGCCGGGACCGGGGCGAGACCTGGAGCGAGGTCGAACTGCTGGACGTTCCCCACAACCAGTCGGGTCTGGATGCCGTGACCCTGCGCGACGGCAGTTTCGTACTGGTCCACAACAATGTCGGTCCCTATCCGGGCACCAACAAAGGCCCGCGCACCCCGCTCAGTGTCTCCACTTCGCGGGACGGCGTGCATTGGAAGCACCTGATCACCCTGGAGGACAGCCCCGTCAGCCAGTATTCCTATCCGTCCGTCATCCAGGACGCCGACGGCTCCCTGGACATCGTCTATACCTGGCGACGCCTCCGGGTCAAGTATGTGAAAGTCAAGCTCTAGCGGCGGATGGCCGGTTTCTTGCCGCTGTACAGATAATCCAGCGCCTCCGAGAAAATCCAATCGCGATCGGCCTCTTTCAAGATCGTTTCGACCGGCACGCCAAGCGTGACGGTCCGATATTCTTCCGTCTGGTTGCATACCGCGGCGGCGAAGAGTGAGCCGGGGTAGCGGAGCCAGACCTTGGCACCCTTGCCGGCGGCGCGCAGCCCGTCCGGGCGCTCTACGCAATAGA
This sequence comes from Bacteroidales bacterium, assembly GCA_016290835.1. Classification (GTDB taxonomy): domain Bacteria; phylum Bacteroidota; class Bacteroidia; order Bacteroidales; family UBA932; genus Cryptobacteroides. The sequence continues at coordinate 16,147 of JAEEVG010000032.1, forward strand.
TTTCTTCGTTGAGGTCCTTGCTGAACGGCATGTCGGCGATGCAGCCGGTGTTGGTGCCGAAGGCGGTGGCAAGCGCAATGCCGAGCACTTCCTCGGTGAAAGCGGTCGCCACGGCGTCTCCTTCGGGGTCGGAAGCGATCGCCGCCCCGCTCACGAGCAGGTTGCCGCCGGTTCCCACGACCTTGTGCAGGGCTTTGATGAGAGACTCCGTGTACACGGGATAGCGGTCCGGCATGGCACCGCGTCCCGTGGGGGTGCGACCCTGCTTGCCACAGATCAGGTCCACGGCGGACACGGGCTCGTCGATTTCGCAGAATGCCTCGCGCGACATGGAATAGAAAGGATAGCCCAGACGGAGCAACGAGCGGCCGTGGACGGCGGGCCAGTCGAAGGTGTTGCCCGCGATGGTCTGGGCGGCGCGGTCGTCATAGGATGCCCCGAAACCAGGGTACTCGTTGTCTACATACAGGGCCGAACGGCGGAACTCGTAGTTCTCGCCGATGTAGCCGATTTCGCTGATATACGGAACGCCCGTGTCCAGCCGGCTCTCGAAGCCGGCGAAACCCGGACTCTCCACCCAGGCCGGGGCGGAGACGCGGTCGAAGTTGTTGACGATCAGCACGGCCGCCTTCCGTGCCGCGCGCGGGACACCCACCGAGAGGATCTCGGAAGGGAAACTCCGCCCGCCGTCGTTCCAGGCGACCACCTTGTAGCTGTAGACGTGGCCGTGTTCGATGGGCAGGGCGAGGGCGGGCTCTTCGGTTTCGACGCCCGCATCGAAGGCGCCGTCGTCGATGCGCGTATAGACCGTATAGCCCCGGCTGACGGCCGTGGGTTCCTTGGGGTCTTCCGTCGGGCGCCAGCTCAGGCGGACCGTGTCGGCGCCCTGAAGCCGGGCGGCGAAGGCGCGGGGCGGCAGGGGCTGCACGACATAGGGTGTGCCGTAGAACTCGCTCAGGGTTTTGAGCAGACCCTTGTAGACGGCGCGGCAGACGGTAAAGCGGAAGGCCGGGTCCAGGCCGTATTTCATATCGGCGAAATTCTGGTGACTGAGCAACTCCAGGATCATCGCCGGGACGCCGGCGGTGCGGGGCTCGCTGTAACTGCGGTCCCACAGGCCGCGTCGGGTCCATTTGGGATCGAAATCCAGGCGCAGGTCCTGCACGACCTGGCTCTGGACATAGTCGCAAAGCGTGCGGCTGATGATGCGGTCGCGCCCGTCGGAGAACTCCCGTTCGCCGTCGGCGCGCAGGGTATAGATGGCCAGGGTACCGATGGTGCTGTCGTTGGGCGTCACGCCCGCATCGGTATGGAAGGCGAGGGCGAGGTCCACGGGGATATCCTTCTGCTCGCGCATCATCACGGTCCAGGCGCCGCGTGAGGCGTAGTCATTGGTATAGTCGGTCTCCCAGCCGCGGGTGAGGGTGCTGTCCACGCCCGCCCATTGCATCCAGTAGTGGGCACCTTCGGCCGAGGCCGGCATCCCGGAGGTACGTCCCCCGCGGGCGAGCTTGCCCATCCCGCCGCCGATCTTGACTGCATCGGCGGTCACCACCTTGCCGGCCGGGCCCCGGTTGTCCAGGAACACGCCGCCGGAGCTGCCCTCGCCGAACTCGAAGGTGCCGAGATAGATCCAGGTCCCGCCGCCGCGCTTCTGGTTGACGCTGAACTCCGTCTGTCCGCCCAGGTGGCGGACGGTGTAATGCGCCTCGGTGCAGCTCTCCGGCAGGGTTTTGTAGGAGATGTAGACGGCATAGCGGCCGCGCCGCTCGATGGTCGGCGTCCAGCTGATGGTGGCGGTGGCCTCTTCACCCGCGCAACGTGCCTGGCGGGCCGTTCCGGAAGTGAATGGATTGTCGCTGAAGGTATAGACGGGCTTGGTGTCCGCAAAGCCGGAACCGGCATCTCCCCAGGCGCCTTCTTCGCGGTAGGCCCCGCTGCGGCGCATCCGATCCCCGCGCGGACCCTCGAAGGAACGGTCGTTGTCGATGATGATTTCCCGCCACTGTGTATCCCGCTCACGCGGGGTCATCACATAGGCCCCGGCATTCTCCAGCATCGGGATGAGGAAGGGGAGGACGAAGGTCTGCGTGAACATATCTTCCACCGTACGGTGCAGACAGGCGCGCTGCCAGGTCCAGATATCCAGATTTTCGTCGTAGTAGCGCCCGTGGCTCTGCCAGAGGGCGATGTAGCGGTCGGTCATGCCGCGGGGGAAAGTCCGCTCGCCGATGCGGCGGATGAAGCGGGGCTGCTGCTTGCGCGGATCGTCCGTCTTGAAAGCATAGTCGGAAGGCTTTCCATTCGAGCCGAGCACGGGCGTGGCCAGGTCCTCGAGCGCATAGCGGTTGGTGATGATGCGCCCAGGGGTGAAACCCTCGAACTTCCATTCTTTCTTCAGTTGCTCGCGAAACCAGTCTACGTCTGCCTTGTGCCAGGGATAGTAGGAAAGGTCGGCGTTGAACGTGAGGTCCAGGGTGCTGCCGCTCGGGTCGACGCGGGTCACGGAAATGCGCTGGTGGACGGAGGTGCGCCGTTCCAGGCGGGCGCTGAGCGTGTCGCAGATCGTGCGGAAGTCCCGGGTGCGGGGAACGTTCTGCGCACACAGGGGTGCAGTCAGCGACAGGCCCAGCAGCAGGGCGGTCAGGAGGAGGCGTTTCATTTCTTCTTGCGCATCTTGAGAACATCGATGACGAACACCAGCAGACCGGACAGGCCGATGGCGAGGCAGTCCGCACCGAAATCGTTGATGTCCTTGGTGCGGTAGGAGAGCTGACCCTGGATAATTTCGGTGAGACCGGCGAAGATCCCGCCGATGGCGCAGATGCTGATCAGTGCGGCCAGCGCCTGCCACGGTGTCTGCGTAAGGTGGTCATAGGCGAGGAAAGCCAGGATCGGAAAAGGGAAGAACATCAGGAAATGCACGACCTTGTCGATCGGGAGCCCGAACAAGGTCCGTGGCATCTGGGACACCTTGCTGAGATTGGCAAAGCAGAGCCAGGCCACGGCGACCACATAGAGAATGGTCAGGATGCGGAAGATGATGGCTCGGGTGTGATTCTGCTTCATTTCTCCTACAGGGCTTGCATGTCGTGGAGTTTGCGGTAATAGCCGCCCTTGGCGATCAGCTCGTCGTGGCGGCCTCGTTCGACGATGCGGCCTTCGTCCAGGACGATGATTTCGTCGGCGTTCTTGATGGTGCTCAGGCGGTGGGCGATGGCGATGGTGGTGCGGTTCTGCATCAATTTCTCCAGGGCCTCCTGCACGCTGCGCTCGGATTCGGTATCCAGCGATGCCGTGGCCTCGTCGAGGATCAGGATGGGCGGATTCTTGAGGATGGCGCGGGCGATGCTGATGCGCTGGCGCTGCCCGCCCGAAAGTTTGACGCCCCGGTCACCGATGTTGGTCCGGTATCCTTCTTCCTTCTCGAGGATGAATTCGTGGGCGCCCGCGATGCGGGCGGCCGCCTCGACTTCCTCCTGCGTGGCGTCCTGTTTGCCGAAGGCGATGTTATTGAAAAGGGTATCGTTGAACAGGATCGAGTCCTGGCTGACATTGCCCATCAGGGCGCGCAGGTCCGAGATGCGGGCCTCGCGGATATCCACCCCGTCGATGGTAATGCTGCCGGAGCTGGTGTCGTAGAATCGGGGGATGAGGTCCACGAGGGTGGATTTGCCGGCGCCGCTCGCGCCGACGATGGCGATGGTCTTGCCCTTGGGAATCTCCAGGTCGAGCCCGTGCAGTACTTCGCGGCCGTCTTCGTAGCTGAAACTGACGTTCCGGAAGCGGATGGCCTCGCGGAAGCCGTCCAGCGGCTTGGGGTCGGGGACTTCCCGGATGGGGTTCCCGGCCTGCAGGATCGCGTCGATGCGCTCCATCGAGGCTAGGCCCTTGGGGATGCCGTAGGCGGCTTTGGAGAGGTCTTTGATGGGCTGGATCACGCTGTAGAGAATGGCCATGTAGGCCATGAACGTGGGCGCGTCGATCACGGCGTGCTCGCCCAGGATGAGGGTACCGCCGAACCACAGCACGATGGCGATCATCGCCGAGCCGAGGAATTCGCTCACCGGGTGGGCGCTCGCCTGACGGACCGCCACCTGGTTGTTCTTGCGGCGCATATCCTCGGTGATCCGTCCGAAGCGCTCGTCCATCCGGCGCTCGGCGCGGAATGCCTTGATGATGCGCAGGCCGCCGAGGGTCTCGTCGACCTGGCTCATCGTGTCGCTCCAGTACTTCTGGGCCTCGGCGGAGTCGGCCTTGAGCCGGCGCCCCGTGGCGCTGATCACGAAGATCATCAGCGGGGCGAAGACGATGACGAAGAGGGTCAGCTGCCAGGACATGCGGAAGAGCACGCCCAGGTAGATGATGATCAGGATGGGATTCTTGATCAGCATCTCGATGGTGCTGGTGATGGAGGTCTCGACCTCCTGGACGTCGCCGCTGATGCGGGCGATGATGTCGCCCTTGCGCTCCTGGCTGAAGAAGCCCAGGGGCAGGGAGAGGATTTTCCGGTAGATTTCGAGACGCAGGTCGCGTACCACGCCGGTGCGGATGGGCACCATCACGGCGGAGGCCCCGAAGTAGCAGGCCACCTTGATGAGCACGATGGCGATGAAAACGAGGCACAAGCCCAGCAGAACCCGGCTCTGGCCATATTGCTCCACGAACTGGGAGACGTAGTAATAGGCGTTGTTGGTAATCTCGTCGAAGGGCATCCCGGCGTGCCAGGGAATGAATTCATACTGGCGGGCGCCCACGTTGAAGAGAATCTGCAGGATGGGAATCAGCAGGGAGAACGAGAACACGTTGAACACGGCCGAGAGGATGTTGAGAACCACCGACCCGCCCAAGTAGCCTTTATAAGGAGCGACATAACGCCGCAGTATCTTCCAGAATGCTTTCATACAATCTTACAAATATAACATTTTTTCAGAGTATGAAAAACGGCGAAGGGGTCATCCGTGGCAGCGGGCACAGGCGCGGCGGCTTTTCTTCAGCCAGGGCCGTCCCGGGGGCATAGATCTGTCCGAGGACTTCCGCCGAGGCCCGGTAGGCGAGTTCGGGGGTGTTGTTGTGCTCGGAGAGGTGGCAGAGGAAGATGTTCCGCAGACCCGGGTGGGCGATATCGCGCAGGGCATCGGCGCACTCCTCGTTGGAGAGATGCCCCCGGCCGCCGCAGATGCGGTCCTGCAGTTCTTTGGGATAGGGGCCGTGGCGGAGCATCCAGGGGTCATAGTTGGACTCGATCACCAAAGTGTCGCACTGCCGGGCGAGGCTGAGCGCCTGCGGGACCATCCGGCCGATGTCGGTCATGATCACGAACTTGTGCTCGTCCAGCATCAGGGCGTAGCCGCAGGTGAAGGAGGCGTCGTGGGGGACGGTGAAATAGCGGACGCGGATGCGTCCCGGGACGAGTTCGTTCCAGCCCGCTTCCAGTTCGCGGCGGCAGGGGGCGAAGTGCTCGCCGGCGAGGAAGTTGTGTGCCAGGACGCCGGAAAGCGCAGGCGGTGTCCAGACCGGTCTGCCCAGATGCTTGCACCAGGAGCCCAGGGAACGGATATGATCGTTGTGGTCGTGGGTGAGCAGCAGGGCGGAGATGTCCTCGAAGCCGAGCCCCTCGCGGGCGAGTTCTTTCTTGACGCGGCGCGGGCTCACGCCGGCGTCGATCAGCACCCCGCAATCGCAGGAATCCAATTCATTGAAAATGCCCAGGAAATAGCCATTGCCGCAACTGCCCGAGGAGAAGGACTTGAACCTAATTGATTTCATCCTCCGAGCAATATTTGGAGATGACGCTGTAGGAGTCCGCCACGCCGAGTTCGCCGGCGCGGGACAGGTCGATACAGCCTTTTTCCTTGTCCTTGAGGTAGATGAGCACGAGTCCCCGGTTGTAGTAGGCATCGCCCATGTTGGGATAGAGTTTGATGGCCATGTCGTAGTTCTCCAGCGCTTCGATGAATTGCGAGGACAGGCACTCGAGATTGCCCAGATCGAAATAGAGATAGGGGATGTCGGGCAGGATGGAGATCGCTTCCTTGATGTCGGCGATCGCCTCGGAATAGTCGTAGGTGCGCGCCACGCGGTCGCTCACGCGGGCCCGGGTGGTGCCGTCGGTGTCCATCGACAGTGTCTGGACATTGCCTTCGAGCGAGGCGATGAAGTCGATCATCTCGGCTTTGAGCACACCGCGGTTCATCAGGTAGAAGGCCTTGTAGTAGCGGGAATAGCGGTCGCGGGAGGCATCGTCCCCGGCGGCGCCCACGGCCCGGTCGAACCAGCTCAGGGCGGAGTTGAACTGTTTTCGCTGGAGCTCCTGGAGGCCCTTGACGAAATATTCCTGGGCATTGGCCGTGAAGAGGTACTGGTCCGTCCCGGTGCTCTCGACATTGCCCAGGGTGATGGGGGTCGCGGACGCCTCGATGAAGCGGTCGATCAGAGCGCTCTCATACTGGCGGGACAGGGCCAGGTTGCGGTTCTCCTTCTCGCGGGCCAGGCTGAACTTGTAGAGCGGGCGCAGGCGAATGTCGATGTCGCGGTGCTGGAGGAGTTCGTTGTCGAAATCCTTCTTGGCGAAATCGGCGTCCAGGGCCAGCAGGGAGTTGTATTTGCGGGTGGTGTCGGCGAAGGAAGCATCGCCGCTGCGGGCGCGGTAATCGCGGACTTTCTGCTGGGCGGTCTGATAGTCCGCCCGCGATTCGCGGGTGCGCCCGAGCATATTCTCCACATAGGAGCGGTTGAGGTAGGCCTTGGCGAAGTCGGGATAGAGTTCGATGGACTTGTTGTAATCTTCCAGGGCGTCCTGCCAGCGGCCCATCTCCACGAAGATGGCCGCCCGGTTGAAGTGGGCGAGGACATTGCCGGGGTTGATATTGATCACGCGGTCCATGTCCTCGAGGGCCTGTTCGAAGGCCCCCACCTGGGCATAGATGAGGCTGCGGTTGTAGAGGGTGAGAGCATTGCCGGGCTCGTAGTCGAGCACGGTGTCCAGGTCGGCCATCGCTTCGTTGTAGCGGCGCTGCTCATAGAAGAGCAGGGCCCGGTTGAAGTATGCCAGGGTGTTCTCCCGGTCCAGTTCGAGGGCGCGGTCGAGGTCTTCGATGGCCTCGTCGTAGCGCTGCTGGGCGGCATAGACACGGGCGCGCCGGACGAATCCTTCGGGCTCGAGCCGGTCCAGGCGGATGGCGCGGTTGTAGTCGGCCAGGGCCTTGGTCGTGTCGGCGAGATAGAGGTAGCTGGCTCCCCGGTTGAGGTAGGCGGCCGGGTCGGAGGGCTCTTTGCGGATGTAGAAGTCAAAGTCTTCGACGGCCTCTTCGAACTTCTGCGCGAGGAAGTTGGCCACGCCGCGGGAGAAATAGATGCCGACCTGCCCGGGGCGCAGCTCCAGGGCGCGGTCGAAGTCGCGGAAGGCGGCGTCGTAGTCGCCGAAGCGGCTCTCGGTGATGGCCCGGTAGTGGTAGCCGTTGGTGAAAATGGGGTTCAGGCGCACCGAGGTGTTGAAATCGGTCTGGGCGCCGCGCAGGTCGCCGAGGTTGTATTTGGCGATGCCGCGGAAAAAGAAACTCCAGTAATCCGTGGTGTCCAGGCGGGCGAGCACATTGAACTGCTCGATGGCCTGGGCATACTTGCCGTCGGAGAGCGCCTGCCGCCCCCGCCACATGAAGACATCCTTGTCATATTGGGCGAAGGCGAAAGTTGCGCCGAGCAGCAGCAAAGTGATGGTCAGGAGAAACTTTTTCATTATTTTTGCAAAGATAATCAATTATCGGACCCGAATTGAAACGCAGCCTCAAAATCTTGTTGCTCTGCCTGCTGGCCGCCCTGCCGCTCCGCGGCCAGGACCGTGTAGCGGATTTGCGCGCCGAAGTGGCGTGGCTTTGCGACTCGCTGCAGGCCGGGCGTGCTTTCGGGACCGTCGGAGCCCAGCGGACGGCTTTCTATCTGCTCGGCCAACTGCGCAATACAGGACTCAATGCCTTCTCCCAGACCTTTGTCCACAACGGCCGCATCGGACGGAATGTCATCGGGATCACCCCCGGTTTCTTCGTCCGCTACATCGTGGTGAGCGCCTACTATGACGGCCTGGGGACCCTGGACGGGGAGCTTTATCCGGGGGCGGATTCCAATGCTTCCGGGGTGGCCGCGATGCTCGCGCTCGCCCGGGAACTCGTTCCGCTTTGCAAGGACCAGACCGGGCTCATCTTCGTGGCCTATGACGGCCACAACGCCGACCTGTCCGGCTCACGCGCCTTCCTGGAGCGATATCGCTATGCCTATCCGATCCGGATGACGGTCAACCTGGACATCCTGGGGTCCACGCTGGTGCCGGTCTATCCCACCAGTCCGGAGTACCTGCTCGTGCTCGGGGGTTCGGGCGAACGCTTCTCCCTGGACAGCGCCAACCGCGGCATCCGCCTCCATATCAACCACGACTACTACGGCAGCGACGCTTTCACGGAGCTGTTCTACCGCCGGATCAGCGACCAGCGCTGGTTCGTGGAAGCGGGCATCCCTTCGGTGATGTTCACTTCCGGCATCACGCTCAACACCAACAAGCGCAGCGACACCCCCGAGACCCTGGATTACCCGGTGCTGGACAAGCGCATCCAGGTGATCTCCAAGTGGCTGCAGCGTTTTTTGTAGCACATTTTTGTGTTCTTGCCCTTTTCTTTTTAACTTACGAAAAATTGAGTTATGAAACATCGACTGTTCATTTCGGGACTGGCGGCACTATTGCTTCCGCTCTGCCTGTCCGCCCAGACGATTCCGGTCAACACCAAACCGGGGAAGGTATCTGCCGAGGAGTGCAGTATGACGACCTATCCGCTGGATACGGCAGCGGCGGCCCTGATCCTTTACGAGCAGCATGATGTGCGGATTGATTTCAATGTCTCCACCGGATCTCCCCACCAATGGGTGGACCATTTCGAACGGATCAAGATTCTGAAGGAGTCGGGCAAGGATTACGCGGATTTTTCCCTGCTGTTCTCGACGAGGCCGAACGACAACGAATCGTTCCCGACCATCTCCGTGACCACCTATAACTGGGAAAACGGGAAGGTGGTCAGCACCAAGATGCAGAAATCCAGTATTTTCCGGGCGAAGTATAACGATCATTACGACAAGGTGTCGTTCGCGGCGCCCAATGTGAAGGCCGGTTCCGTTATTGAAGTCCGGATCGAATTATCCTCCGGCCGCTTCGAACAGATAGATGATTTCTATTTCCAGCGGGAGATTCCGGTCAACCTCTGCAAATACTCGGTGATGCTGCCGCGCTGGCTCCGGGTCAACAAACTCAGCCGCGGCTCTCTCCAGCCGGAGATAACCCAGGACAATGTCAAAGGGCTTGAACTGGGGGATTTGTTCCCGAACAACTTCCTGGACATCGATGACTATGTAATCAAAGATGTGCCCGCCCTCGACCGCGAGCCCGGGGTCTATTGCATCCGGCAGTACCGTTCGTCGGTATCCTATACCGTCAGCGGCCTCCGTTTCCCGTCGATCGTGCGGGACTACAGTACGCACTGGGAGGATGTGGACAAACTGGTCCAGGAGTCTGAAATTGTCCGGGGCATCAAGGCGAATTGCCGCTTTAAGGACGAGGTGGACGCCACCAAGGCCGGGGGCAAGACCCCGCAGGAGCAGCTCGCGGACATCATCGCGCTGGTCCGGAGCAAGGTCGAGTGGAACCGGAACGAAAGGCTGGTGCCGTCTGCCGCCGCGGAAGTGTTGCGGACCCGTTCCGGCTCGAATGTCGACATCAATGCCCTGGTCGGGTCCGCCGCCCGTTATGCCGGCTTCGATGTCAAGCCGGTGCTGATCCGGAAGCGGACGGAAGGCGCTTTGTTGGATTTCCATCCGGATACGGATGCCTTTAGCACCTTTATCCTGCGTATCGAGATTCCGGGGTCGAATCCGCTTTACATAGATGCGGCGGATCCGGCCGGTTGGTTCAACGTGCTGGATGACAACTATCTGGTGACGAAGGCGCGGGTCGTGCCCCTCGATGGCGTCGGGGAGTGGGAGGATCTGTCCCGTCTCTCCCGGAATGTCCGGAATTACACGGTCCAGGCGAAATTGTCCCCGGATGGAACGCTGGAAGGGGATTGCAGCATCGCGCTGATGGGTGCCCCTTCCTACGGTTTCAAGTCGGAGTATCTCGAAGCAGGCAAAGAGGATGACGTGATCGAATCCCTGGAGAAAAAACTTTCTGCCGAGGTGGATGGATTTTCCGTGGAGGGAGCGTGCGAGTTCAGCTCGCAGGCAAGCGTCCGCTTCCATTTCTCAAAATCCTGCGACCACACCGCGGAAACGATCTTTGTCAATCCCTACCTGGAGCAGTTCCATTCCGAGGCGGCTTTCCGGGCGGAGAATCGCACCCTCCCGGTCGATTTTCAATATCCCGAAAATATCTTCTATACGCTGGTCCTCCAGATTCCGGAGGGTTACACCGTGGACCAGGTCCCGGAGACCCGCCGCTTGCAATGCGACCTGCCTTCTACCGTCATCGTATCCTCGGCCGTGGATGGCAACATCGTCCGGATTACCTACCGCTTCACGCTGGACGCCCAGATCTGCCTGCCCGAGGCATATCCTGCCGTCCGGAATTATTGGCGGGAGCTATGTGCGCTCTACAACCAGATGATTGTCATCAAAAAGATTGCCGATGAATAAGCGAAGATGGCTGCTGGCCCTGGCCGCCTTTCTGCCGGGGCTGTGTGTCCTGGCCCAGGCACCTGCGGAAGTCCTTTCCTACAGCGGGAGCTATGAGATGAAGTCCCCGACGGAGGCGCGCTACGAAGTGCACCTCCAGGTGCTCGTCAAAGATGCCAACGGCATCGGCGCCGCCACCTTCAGCGAATTTACCGACGAGTTCAAGACCCTCTCTTCATTCTCCGGCAGCATCACTTCCGGCGGGAAAGTCGTGAAGAAGCTCCGCAAGCAGGATGTCATCACTCAGCTGCAGACGGCATCCCTGGCCGAGAAGACCTACCTGAATGTCTATGAGCCCGCGGCGTCGTTCCCGTTCATCGTCGAGTATGATTATACCCTGGATTATCGGAAGGCCATCGCCACTTTCCCGACATTTTTCCCCGTCCCGGATTTTGATATTCCGCTCCGTCAGGCGGATTATACCCTCTCGGTGCCCGCGTCCATCCCCGTCCGCTACAAGGCCTCCCTGGAGCCGGTCCGGCGAACAGAGAAGGGGCGTGAGATCTATACCTGGCAGTTTCGGGATATTCTGGCCACGCCGGAAGAGAGCGGGATGCCGGATGCGCTGGAGTGGGCGCCGTATGTGTATGCCTGCCCCGCGCACTTCGAATATGCGGGGACCTCGGGCTCCCAGGAAAGCTGGAAAGAGATCGGCGCCTGGAATTATGGCATCCTCCCCGGAGACACGGCGCTGCCGGAAGCGGTGCGCCGGGATATCTCCGCCCTGGTTTCCGGGCTTGATTCGGATGTCGATAAGCTGCGCGCGATTTATGGCTATCTGAAGGAACATACCCGCTATGTGAGCATCCAGCTCGGTATCGGCGGCTATGTGCCGGCTTCCCCCGAACAGGTCGCCGCGACGGGATTCGGAGACTGCAAAGCGCTTTCTTTCTATATGAAGCAGTTGCTCGCGCAGGCCGGGATCCTTTCGGATTATGCGCTGGTCAGCACCCGCCGGAAGGATCTGCTCGCCGATTATGCCTCCCTCGGCCAGATGGATCATGCCCTGCTCCGGGTGCCCTTGCAGCAGGATACCCTCTGGGTGGAGTGTACGAATCCCTCCCTCCCGCTGGGCTATGCCCATTCCGACGTGGCGGGACACCAGGCCCTCCTGGTCCTGCCGGAGGGCGGGGAACTGGTCCGCATCCCGGATTATCCGGGGCAGACCGGACGCGATGAGATGGTCATCCAGGTCGATCTCTCCCGGGATGGCTCCGCTGCGCTCTCGGTCCGGGAAACAGCCCGCCTGGATGTGTCGGAGCCGTATGTGGATTTCCGCTCATTAAAACCCGCTGACATCCAGCGGAAACTGCTGTCAGGTCTGCAATGCCATCCGGATCATTTCGTTTTTAATGGGCTCAATGACAACTTTACCCGCTACGAAGGAGTCCCGGGCTATGTTCCGGAAGTGCAGCTCAGCTATGCGTTCGATTCGCAGGACCTCGCCAGGATCAGCGCGGACAGGATGTTCGTGAAGCTGTCTCCTTACGCCCGTTCCCTTTCGTATCAGAAGACGGCGCGGCGGCACGATTTCGTCGTGAAGCACGGTTGTGTTTTCACGGATTCGATCACGCTGACGCTGCCAGAGGGGTATGATGTCGAATTTTTGCCCGAGGAGGTCTCCCGGTCCACAAAACTGGCGGATTTCTCGTTCCGGGCGGAGGCTTCCGGCCGGACTGTCACGCTTGATTTCGTCTTGACGGTCAGGGCCGGCAGGATCTCCCCCGGGGAATATGATGCCTTCCGGGAGTTGGTGAAGGCGGCCAACAAGGTCTATGGAAGCACGCTGGTCCTGAAGAGCACCCTTTGATTTGAAGGGGATATTCGGTATATTTGCAGTCTACTTGCGAATCAAAGTTTAATTCAATACAAACATGGTCAAAGTCAATGTAGGAGGCTGCAGCTCCTTTGTCAAAGATGCAGATTTTCAGAAGTATGTGCAGAAAGCCCTCGCGGCGTATGACGTGCTGGATGCCGGCAGCGGCGCCGGCAACGATTTCCTCGGCTGGAAGACCCTGCCGGTCGACATCCCCGACTCGCTGATCGCGGACTGCGAGGCCATCCGCGACGACTGGTCCGCCAAGGGCGTGGACCTGGTGGTCGTGATCGGCATCGGCGGCAGCTACCTGGGCGCCCGCTGCGCCATCGAGGCCCTTTCCCACGGCTTCATCCGTCCGGAGGGCGTGCCGCAGATCGTCTTCGCCGGCAACAATCTCTCCGAGGACTACCTCGCCGAACTGATGGATCTGGCCAAGCTGCGCAACACCGCCTGCGTGGTCATTTCCAAGTCCGGCACCACCACCGAGCCGGCCGTCGCCTTCCGCATCGTCAAGGAATACATCGAGCAGACCTACGGCAAGGCCGAAGCCGCCGCCCGCATCGTGGCCATCACCGACGCCAGGAAGGGAG
>JAEEVG010000086.1 GCA_016290835.1 Bacteroidales bacterium
AACATTGCCATACACCTATCAGACGCCCTTCATCCGCCAGGTCTTCCTGGACGGGGAGCCGCTTTGATGCTAATACCCGTTCACAATGCAATTTTCCCGAATCCTCAAGAAATGGACCTCCACGAGCCTGGTGCTCCGGATCCTCTGCGGCCTGGTGATCGGCGCCGCCCTGGGCCTGTTGTTCCCGAAATGGACTGCCATCGGCATCCTGGGCCAGGTCTTCGTCAGCGCCCTCAAGGCCATCGCTCCCGTGCTGGTGGCCGTGCTGGTCACTGCCGCGATCGCCAAGGCCAAAGGCGGACTGGGTCCCCGTTTCCGGACGGTCATCACCCTGTACCTGTGTACGACCCTGCTCTCGGCCATCCTGGCGGTGAGCGCCAGTTTCCTCTTCCCGGTCACGCTCAAACTCCAGGGCGCCGCCGCGGCGGCGGGGGATGCGGCCACGGGGCCGACCTCGCTCGCGGACGTGTTCACCAAGTTGCTGACGGATATGGTGATGAACCCGGTCGCGGCCCTGGCGAATGCCAATTATATCGGCATCCTCTTCTGGGCCATCGTCGTCGGCCTGGCCTTCAAGCTGCTCGCCGGTGAACAGACCATCCGGACGATTTCCGATTTCGCGTCCGTCATCTCCCGCGTGGTCGAATGGATCATCCAGTTCGCCCCCTTCGGCATCCTGGGCCTGGTGTTCAGTTCCGTGTCGAGCAACGGCCTGGATATCTTCGTCGATTACGGCAAGCTGCTCGCCCTGCTGGTGGGCTGCATGCTGCTCACGGCGCTGGTCACCAATCCGCTGATCTCGTTCCTGATGCTGCGCCGTAACCCCTATCCGCTGCTGTGGCGCTGTCTGCGGGTGAGCGGCCTGAACGCCTTCTTCACCCGTTCCTCCGCTGCCAACATCCCGATCAATATGGAACTGTGCCGCAACCTGGAACTCGACGAGGATTTCTATTCGGTCAGCATTCCGCTCGGATCGACCATCAATATGAACGGCGCCGCGGTCACGATCACCGTCCTCACCCTCGCCGTCGCCCACACCATCGGATTGGAAGTGAGCCTCGCCTCGGCCATTTTCCTGAGCATCATCGCCACCCTGGGCGCCTGCGGCTCCTCGGGCGTGGCCGGCGGCTCGCTGCTCCTGGTCCCGATGGCCTGCTCCTTCTTCGGAATCTCGAACGACATCGCGATGCAGGCCGTGGCCGTGGGCTTCATCATCGGCGTGGTCCAAGACTCCGTGGAGACTGCGCTCAACTCCAGCAGCGACGCTTTTTTCACCGCCACCGCGGAATATTTCGACCGCAAACGTACTGCCCGGCGGGAACGTTTGGATAATTGAGAACAAATCCTTACCTTTGAAGATAACTGCCACCATAATCAGATTCCTTATTTACTATTCAATTATTAACACGTTATGGAAAGAAGAGAATTCCTCAAGAAAGCGGGTTATGCCGCTGCCGGCATCGTGATCGGAGCACCTGCGCTCAGTGCCTCCAGTTACAGCCGGATCAAAGGGGCGAACGACAGGGTGAACGTTGCCGTGGTCGGCTATTCCGACCGCTTCAAGGGCTCCCTGCTGCCTGCCTTCCAGGCCAACTGCCAGAAGCAGAACTTCGACATCGTCGGCGTGTCCGACCTGTGGAGGCTCCGCCGGGAGGAGGCCCAGAACACCCTCGAGACCCGGTTCGGCCACCGGATCAAGACCTATGTGAACAACGAGCAGATGTACAAGGACAAGGACATCGACGCCGTGATCATCTCTACGGCCGACTTCCAGCACGCCCTGCATGCCGCCGAGGCCGCCGAGAACGGCAAGGACGCCTATGTCGAGAAGCCGTTCGCCGAGACCATGGCGGACGCCCGCGCAGCCAAAGCCGCCATCGAGAAGGCCGGCACCATCGTGCAGATCGGCTCGCAGCGCCGCAGCGCTCCCAACTACCACGCCGCCAACGACTTCCTCCGTTCGGGCAAGTTCGGTGACATCGTGATGGTGGAGATGACCTGGAATGTCAACCAGCCCGGCCGCTGGCGCCGTCCCAACACCGTTCCCCTCCTCAAGGAAGAGGACACCGACTGGAAGCGCTACCTGATGAATCGCCCCTGGCAGGAGTTCGATCCGCGCAAGTATCTGGAGTTCCGTCTCTTCTGGCCCTTCTCCTCCGGTATCCCCGGTCAGTGGATGGCCCACCAGATCGACACGGTCCACTGGTTCACCGGCTACAACTATCCGCGCAGCGTCGCTGCCAACGGCGGTATCTACCTCTGGAACGACGGCCGTACCAACTACGACACGATGACCGCGGTGCTCGATTACGGCCCGCAGGACAATCCCAACAAGGGCTTCCAGGTCATCTACTCCTCCCGCTTCACCAACAGCGCCGGCGGCACCAAGGAGATCTACTACTCCAACGGCGGCGAGCTCAACCTCGACACCAACATGGTCACGGACAACGGCTACATGCGTGAGCGTGACGCCGCCGCGATGGGCATGAAGGAGAACAAACTGGAGTCCTTCTCCCTGTCCGCCGCTGCCAAGATCAACACCGACGCCAACACCGGCGGCGACCCGATGACGACCGCCCACATGCTCAACTGGATGGAGTGCGTGCGCAGCCGCAAGCAGCCGAACGCCAACTACATGGCCGGCTACAACCATTCCGTCGCCTGCATCATGGTGACCGCCGCCCTGCGGACCCACGAATTCACCGTCTTCGATGCCGCCACGCAGGAAGTGATGGCCGGCGGCAAGGTTTTCCAGTATTAGAGCCATGAGGAAGTTGTTGTATCTGCTGCCCGTCCTGGCCCTGCTGCTGGGCTGCAAAGCCGAAAAACCGGCCGAGGTGACCTTTGTCCGTGACGACGCCGCCCGTAAGGTGGACGTCAACATCGGCGGCACCCTTTTCACCTCTTTCATCTATCCGGAAGATATGGAGAAGCAGGTCCTGTGGCCGATCTACACCGCTTCCGGTGAGGACATCACCCGCGGCTTCCCCCGCGCCCCGAGGGCGTTCGAAAGCACGGACCATCCGCACCATGTGGGCCTGTGGTTCAATTTCGGCAGCGTCAACGGGCTGGACTTCTGGAACAACTCCTACGCGATTCCCGCCGAGCGCAAGCCTTTCTACGGCTCCGTGGTCTTCGACGGAATCGTCTCTGCGGAGAACGGCAAACTGGTCACCCGGGCCAACTGGGTGGACAACGACGGCAAGGTCCTGCTGAAGGAGGAGACGACCTTCTGCTTCGCGGGCACCGCCGATGAGCGTTCCGTCGTGCGTACCGCCGTCCTGACCGCCGTGGAGCCTGTCCTCTTCAAGGAGAACAAGGAGGGTATGCTGGGCCTGCGGGTCGACCGCGCCTTCCAGAAGCCTTCGGACAAGCCCGAGCGCTACACCGACGCCAACGGCATCGTGACGGAAGTGGCCACGGTGAACAACGAGGGTGTCAACGGCGAGTATGTCAACAGCCTGGGAGACAAGGGTGACGACGTGTGGTCGAAGCGTGCGGAGTGGACGATGCTCAACGGCACCAAGGACGGGGACGAGATCTCCATCCTGATCGTCGATTCCAAGGGCAATCCCAACTTCCCGGCCTGGTCCCACGCCCGCGGCTACGGCCTCTTCGCCGTCAACAGCATGGGTGGCAAGGACTTCGACAAGACCCTCACCGCACCTGTCGAGTTGAAACTCGAGCCCGGCCAGACCGCCACTTTCGCCTACAAGCTCATCGTCAAGAACGGTGGCTTCTTCACCCCCGAGCAGGCCTCGGCCCGCGCGGCGGCGTTCAACAAATAGAATCTACCAGGGGAGCCCGCCCGGGATTTCGAGCATCGTCTTTTCCCGGGTGGCGCGGTCTCCCAGCAAGGACAGCAGGGTGGACCAGTAAGCTTCCTCGACGATCTTCTCCGGCTGTGCGCCGGTGATGACAGCCTGGCAGAAAGCGTGCATCAATTCGACGGAGCCGTCACCGGTCGCACCGACCGTGCTGGCTCCGTCGTTCACGACTACGTGGTCGACGAAGCGGAGGCCTTTGTCATTGGAAGCGGTCTCCGTGGCCCAGGAGGTCCCGGCGAAGGCGGAGTTGGACAGGATGCCTTGCTCGATCTGTCTGAGCAGCTGCTCCAGGCCGGAACGCGGGATGCTCTCTTCGCTGTACATCACCCCGCGGACCAGGTCGATGGTCCCCTGTGAGCCCAGAATCTGCTCTCCCATCCCGAAGTGTTTGTTGGAGATGATGGACTCGAAGGTCATATTGACCCCGTTGGGATATTGGAAGATGGCGGCCACGTTGTCGAAGACTTCCCGTCCGTCTTTCCAGAAGAGGATGCTGCCGTTGCCGCAGACCGAGACGGGCTGGATGCCGCCCATCGCCCAGCCGCCGTTGGCGAGCTGGTGGCAGGCGAGTTCGGTCATCAAGCCCCGGGAAGAGGCACTGTAGAGCCGCCAGTTGATCCGGCGCTCGTGCTCCGGGGCGGGCACCTCGCGGCGCCAGTCGTTGTTGCGGTACCAGTAGTTGCGGATGCCGACCACCTCGCCGATGGCGCCCCCGTGGACCAGTTCCATCGCCTTGACATATTTGGGATCGTAGAGCCGCTGCTGTCCGACCATCAGCACGCGGTCGCTCCGGCGCCACGCCAGGCACATTTCGGTCAGCTCCTCGGGGGTGTAGGCCATGGCCTTCTCCACGAAGGTGTGCTTGCCTGCGACGATGGCGTCGATGGTCATCCGGGCGTGCAGGTTCAGCGGGGTGCAGATGATGACCCCGTCCACCTCCGGATCCTCCAGGAGTTTGCGGTAGTCCGAATAGCACCTGGCCTCGGGAGCGAGGGCGGCGGCTTCCTCCAGATGGGGCGGGAAGTCGTCGCACAGGGCCGTAATCTTGGCGCTGCTGTCCAGCAGCAGGTTCGCGAGGTGGAAACGGCCCCGCGAGCCGGTGCCGATGATGCCGAGCCGGGCGGTTTCTCCTTTGATCAGGCGGTCCTGTTCCGGGGTGCAGGCGGTCAGCCAGGGGAAGGCGGCGAGCGCCGTGCTCCCCGCTACGATACTGCCGAGACTTGCGAAAAAGTCTTTGCGGGTCATCTTGTCCATGCTCATATTTTCAAGGTCCTTGTTCTCCCGTCGGGCAGGCACAGGATGTCCCAGGCCTCATAGCCCTCGAAGGAGGATAATATCGATTGTCTTTGGGTCTCCGGGGCCACCCAGAGGGCGGTGGAGAGTACTTCTGTAATCATGGGGGAACGGCCCTGGACGGCTACCAGGCCTTCTTTTTCTACCGTATTGCCGCTGTGCGGGTCGATGATGTGCCCACGTCCGGAGGCGTCCTTCCCGGAGACGGACAGGCTCCCGTCCCGCAGTTGGAAGGTCCGGGCGGTCTTGTCCGGATAGTAGCGGTGGGGGACCGTGATGCCCCAGGATTCCCCGAGGGGATGCGCGCCGATCCCGCAGGTCGAACTGCCTCCGAGGCTGAGTAGGGCGCAGCCGAGGGGCTGGAACTGCCGGGAAAGCTGCTCGAGCACGAAGCCTTTGGCGAATCCGCCCAGGTCGAGGCTCATTCCCGGACGGGAAAAGCGGACCGTGCGTCGGGTGGCGTCCAGGACCCACTCCCCGCCGAGGTCCGAGCGGGAACCGGGATGGGCCGAGATGTCGAACCAGCCCTGCGTGGCCGTGCGGAAGGTCGAACAGAGCTCCAGGATCAGGAACATCTCCTCGTCGATTCCGACCTCGTTCGAGGCCGCATCGCGGTTGATCCGGCTCAGTTCGCTGTCGGGGTCGAAGCGGTTGTAGCGCCGCCCGGCCGCGCGCACCAGTTCCCAGGCCGACTCGACCTGCGCCCGCGCCTCGGGCTCGGTGCAGCGGGGGAGCAGGATCTCACAGCGCGTATGCAGGGCATCGAGCCGGGCGTACGCGACGGGGACCTCCGGGTTCTTGGTGCTGTAGATGAATTCCATTACCTCAGGCTTTGCGGAAGGCTTTGCGGATCAGCAGGACCAGCAGGCGCAGCAGGATCCAGGCCACATACAGGATGACCGTGACGACCACCGTGTAGCCGATCTGGGTGAAGATTTCGTAGAAGGGGGTGTGGTAGTAGATGATCGAGCCGAGGTTGATCAGGACGGCGATGCCGAAGCAGACCGCCAGGCTCCAAAGTTCCGTGCGGACGCGGGATGCGGGTATGGTGAGATCTTTCATGCCGGGGGGAAATAATTGGCTTTACAAATATAAGTATTTTGAGCAGAAAAAAGGAATCCCTAAATTTGAGGTATGAAACGATTGATCCTTTTCTGTCTTGGCCTGCAGTTCTGCCTGTCGCTCGGCGCCACACATTTCCTCGACATCCGGGTCGTGGACCGCGAATACCTGATGCTGCACTTCCGCGACGGCGAGGTGCATTACCGGGACGACGGGACTGGCCCGAGCGCCTTCCTGGGCCATTCTTTCGCCGAGGGCGACGACACCCTGCTGGTCTTCCATCCCCGGCTGGATACCGACGCCGTCCTGAAGGGCTGGTCGGTGAGTTCCTCCGACGACCGGGCTTTCGGTCAGCGCCGCCCCCTGGCGGTCTGGCGCAAGAGCAAGCCCCTGAACACCGACCATACCCTCACCAGCGAGTTGGATCACTGGATCTTCCTGCAACTGCCCGCTCCGATGCAGCAATGGTGCACCTATACGGTCCACATTCCCAAGAGTTTGGGCTCCAATGTCGCCACGGCCAGCATCCGCTATGACATCTGGTCCTCGCAGTCCGAGGCCGTCCACGTCAATCTGCTGGGCTACAGCCCGGAGGAACCCGTCAAGACCGCCGACTTGTATCTCTGGCTGGGCGACGGCGGGGCGCGCGACTACAGCGCCTTCGTCGGCAAGCGTGTCTATCTGCACAACGTGCGGACCAGTGAGGCCCGCCTGGTGGGGGAGGTACAACCCTGGAAGCCG
>JAEEVG010000087.1 GCA_016290835.1 Bacteroidales bacterium
TGAGCACCCAGCAGATCGGGCCCCAGCTGAACATGAAGGACGCGGAGTAAATCATGATGCTGAGCACGCCGACGATGCCGGGCACGCCCGGAACGGCATCCGCCAGGGCAACGCCCAGAGCGCCGAGCGCCATCCCCAGCGAGCCGACGATCAACAGCGGCTTGCGCCCGAGTTTCTCCACGGTGAAGATGGCAACGAGCGTGAAGCTGATGTTCACGATACCCATCAGGACGGTCTGCGTCATCGGATTACCCATACCCATCGACTCGAAGATGCGCGGCGCGAAATACAGCACGGCGTTGATGCCGACGAACTGCTGGAACACGCTGAGCATACAGCCGATGAAGATGACGATGAAGCCGTAGGCCATCAGTTTCTCCTTCTTCTCCACGACCGTGGACTTGATCTCGGAGAGGATCTGCTCGCCCAGCGCCTTTCCATTGATGCGCGTCAGCACGTTCAGGGCCTTCTGCTCCTGGCCGGACATCACCAGATAACGCGGCGTCTCGGGCACGAGCAGGATCAGCAGGGCGAACAGGCCGGCCGGCACGCACTCGGAGCCGAACATCAGCCGCCAGCCAATCTGGTTGGTCCACTCGACCACGGCCGGGTCGTTCTTGTGCGACTGGATGATGAGGAAGTTCACGAAATACACGACCAGCTGGCCGAAGATGATCGCGAACTGGTTCCAGGACACCAGCTTGCCGCGCTTGTTCGCCGGGGCTACCTCGGCGATGTACATCGGGCAGATGGCCGAGGCCATGCCCACGCCGATGCCGCCGAGCACGCGATAGAGGTTGAACGCCACCCAGAGGGCGCGGGTAGGCACACCCTTCTGGAAGATGAAGGACTCCGGATAATACGATCCGGCGGCGCTCAGGAAGAAGCAGATACCTGCGATGAACAGGCTCTTCTTGCGCCCCAGCTTGCCGGCGAACAGACCGGAGAGCGCACTGCCGATAATGCAGCCGATCAGCGCGCTGGAGGAGGTGAATCCGTGCAGGAACTTGGTGTAGGTGAAGTCCTTGGCGCCCTCGAAGAACGCCTGCAGACCTTGCTCCGCACCGGAAATCACGGCCGTATCATATCCGAACAACAGGCCGCCGAGCACGGCGACGAGCACGATCGAAAACAGATACGACGCGGACCCCTTGTCTTGTGTACCCGTTGCCATTACTTCGCGTAAAGGTTCAGAAGGGTTTCGTAGAGTTCCTGCTTGCCGGAAGCAGCCACGACCTCACCTTTCTGCTTGGCATAGTCGTACAGCTCCTCGAGGGTAGCCTTGCCTTCCTCGAACTTCTTGCCCAGACCACTGTCGAAGGAAGCGTAGCGCTCCTCGACCATCTTGGGCAGCGGGCTCTCCTCGAGCACGGCGGCGGCATTGAGCAGGGCGTGGGCCATGGCATCCATGGCGCTGATGTGGGCGATGAAGATGTCCTCCGGATCGGTGGAAGAGCGGCGGAGCTTGGCGTCGAAGTTGGTGCCGCCGTCCTTGAAGCCGCCGTTGCGGATAATCTGAAGCATGGCCCAGGTGAGGTCGTACGGATCCACCGGGAACTGGTCGGTATCCCAGCCGTTCTGGGCGTCGCCGCGGTTGGCGTCGATGGAACCCAGGAAGCCGTTGTCCACGGCCACGGTGAGCTCGTGCTCGAAGGTATGGCCGGCCAGGGTGGCGTGGTTGACCTCGATGTTGACCTTGAAGTCCTTGTCCAGGCCATTGGCGCGCAGGAAGCCGATCACGGTCTCGGTGTCGACGTCGTACTGGTGCTTGGTCGGCTCCATCGGCTTCGGCTCGATGAGGAAGGTGCCCTTGAAGCCCTTGGCACGGGCATAGTCACGGGCTGCGGTGAGCATCTTGGCCAGGTGGTCCTTCTCCCGCTGCATCTGGGTGTTCAGCAGGGAGTAATAGCCTTCACGGCCGCCCCAGAACACATAACCGGTGCCGCCCAGCTTGATGGTGGCGTCGATGGCGTTCTTGATCTGGACGGCGGCGCGGGCGACGATGTCGAACTGCGGGTTGGTGGCGGCGCCGTTCATATAGCGCTTGTTGCCGAACACGTTGGCGGTACCCCAGAGGTTCTTGATGCCGGTCTCCTTCTGCTTCTCCACCAGATAGTCCGTGATGTCCTTCAGACGGGCCTCATACTCGGCGATATCCTCGCAATCCTCCACCAGGTCGATATCGTGGAAGCAATAATAACCGATACCCAGTTTCTGCATGATCTCGAAACCGGCATCAGCCTTGGCCTTGGCGCGGCAGTACGGGCACTCGCCCTTGTCCCACTCATAGCTGCGGGTCTGGCCGCCGAAGGGATCGCCGGACGCCTGGCCCAGGGTGTGCCACCAGGCCATCGCGAACTTGAACCAGTCTTTCATCGGCTTGCCGCAGACGACCTGCTCGGCATTGTAATAATGGAAAGCGAGGGGGTTCTTGGACTCCGGGCCTTCGAATTTGATTTTCCCTATCGAGGGAAAGTACTCTTTGTTTGCCATAATTGAATGAATGTATTGATTTTAATTAGTTTATGGATTTCTCAACTTCGTATTTCCAACGGGCGTAGGCATCCTCCAGCGGCTGCTTCCAGGACTGCAGCGGGGTAATCACATCCAGCCGCTCCAGCGAGCTGAAGGCCTCCGCGGCGCTCTTGTAGATCCCGGCGCCGAGGGCGGCTCCGCGGGCGGCGCCCAGCGAACCGTCGGTGTCGAAAAGTTCGATGCTCGCGTCGCAGAGCGTGGCGAGCGTGGAGCGGAACAGCGGGCTGAGGAACATGTTGGCCTTGCCGGCACGGATCACATCCGGCTTCAGGCCGAGGTCTTTCATCACGTCGATACCGTAGCGGAAGGAGAACGCGATGCCCTCCTGGACGGCGCGCAGGATGTGCGAGCGGTCGTGGCGCACCAGGTCGATGCCCACCATCCGGGCGTGGGTGGAACGGTTGGAGAGCACCCGCTCGACGCCGTTGCCGAAAGGCAGGACCAGCAGCCCGTCGGAGCCGGCCGGGGCGGAGGTCGCCACCTCGTTCATCTGCGGATAGGACAGATCCGGGCAGACGTTGCGCCGGGCCCAGGCGTTCATGATGCCGGTGCCGTTGATGCAGAGCAGCACGCCCATGCGGGGCTCGCTCGACGGCGTGACGTGCAGGAAGGTGTTGACGCGGGACTGCGGATCGGCCTTGGGCACGTCCGTCACACCGTACACCACCCCGCTCGTACCGGCCGTGGCCGCGATTTCGCCCGGATTCAGCACGTCCAGCGAGAAGGCATTGTTGGGCTGGTCTCCGGCGCGGTAGGACACCGGAGTGCCGGCCGGAATGCCCAGTTCGCGGAAAACTTCGACCGTGGAGTGCGCCTGCACACCGAGGGCGGGCACCAGGTCAGCGAACTTGCTCGATCCGATCCCGAAATAATCCGTCAGGAAGTCCGCCCGGCAGTTCTCCTTGAAGTCCCAGAGGATGCCCTCGGACAGGCCCGTGGCAGTGGTCGTGACGGCGCCGGTCAGGCGATAGGCGATGTAGTCTCCGGGCAGCATGAACTTCCAGACCCGGGCATACACATCCGGCTCATTGTTCTTGACCCAGGCCAGCTTGGAGGCCGTGAAATTGCCGGGGGAATTGAGCAGATGCTCCAGGCAGCGGTCCCGTCCGATTTCGCGCAGGGCCTGCTCGCCCGTCCCCACAGCGCGCGAATCACACCAGATGATGGCGTCACGCACCGGGCGGACATCCTTGTCCACGGCCACGAGGCCGTGCATCTGATAGGAAATGCCGATCGAGGCCACCTCCCCCAGATCGAAGCCGGCGACGGCCATCTCGCGGAGGCCGGCGCACATATATTCCCACCAGGACTGCGGATCCTGCTCCGCCCAGCCCTTGTTGACCGCCTTGATCGGCGCCTCGGACTTGGGGTTCGTGGCTGAACAAACACACTTGCCGCTCGCAATATCGAGCAGTGCTACCTTGACGGAAGAGGATCCGACATCAATTCCCAGAGAATACATACGCACATTTATTTCAAGTAGCCAAAATTAAGAATTAATTGTTATATTTGCACCCGGAACGGTATTAGAAATGTACCATTTGATTTCGTTTTCCGTTCATAAATGCGTTACGCAGGATTAGCACATCGGTAGTGCATTGGCTTCCCAAGCCAAGGAGGAGGGTTCGACTCCCTTATCCTGCTCCAGGAGTCCGGCCGGCCGTGCCGGACTTTTCCTT
Source organism: Bacteroidales bacterium (assembly GCA_016290835.1). GTDB lineage: Bacteria > Bacteroidota > Bacteroidia > Bacteroidales > UBA932 > Cryptobacteroides. The sequence continues at coordinate 4,215 of JAEEVG010000087.1, forward strand.
TTTCGAGTATGCCGAAGAAAGAATCCATCCAGCAGATGTTCGACGGGATCGCCCCGGACTACGACCGCCTCAACCACCTGATGTCCCTGGGGACGGACCGTTGCTGGCGCCGCCGCGCCCTGCGCGAAATCGTCACGCCCGACCGGGCGCAGGACATCCTCGATCTTGCCTGCGGTACCGGAGATTTCAGCCTCGCCATCGCCCGCAGGATGCATCCCGGCAGCCACATCACCGGGCTGGATCTCTCCGAAGGGATGCTCGCCGTGATGCGGGAAAAGGTCGCCCGGGCAGGCCTGGTGGAGCGGATCTCCTGCGTACAGGGCGAAGCCGAGGCGCTGGGCTGGCCGGACGGGCGTTTCGATGTGGTCACCATCGCCTTCGGCATCCGCAATTTCGAGCAGCGCGAAGCCGCCCTGCGCGAAATCCTGCGCGTACTCCGCCCGGGCGGGCGACTGGTAATCCTGGAACTCTCCGTTCCGGAGAGCCGCCTATTGCGAGCCTGTTACAATCTCTATTTCAAGCACTTCGTCCCTTGGATCGGAGGTCTCGTATCCGGCGACAAGGCCGCCTACCGCTACCTGCCCGCCTCGGTACAACAATTCCCCGGCCGCCGGGAATGGACGGCCACGATGGCGCGCTGCGGCTTCGCGAATGTCCGCCACCGTGCTTTCACATTCGGTCTCTGCCGGATGTATGTCGGGGAAAAGTAATCCCTGTCCAGGGTTACAGCAACGCGCCGATTCCGCCCAGGAGGGCGAATGCGAAGGTACTGAGGACCAGCAGCGGCAGCATCGGATCGAGCGCTTTGTCCCGCAGCGTCCACACCCCCTTCAGATGCAGGATGAAGCCCGGCAGGGAGAGCAGGTAGGCGAATCGCCAGGGAGAAAGTTCTCCGCAAGTCAAACAGAAAAGCGTCATCAGCAGCCAGCCGGCGGCAATCAGGCAGGTCTGGTAGATGCGGGCGCGGCGCTCCCCCATTTTCAGGGCCACGGTCACGCGGGTCGCCGCATCCGATTTCATATCCCGGATGTTGTTGACATTGAGCACGGCCACACTGAAGCAGCCGATAGCGGCCGCAGGCAGCAGGATGCTCCAGGACCAGTGCAGCCCGCACAGAAAATAAGCCCCGCAGACGGTCGCCAGGCCGAAAAAGATGAACACGAACACATCTCCCAGCCCGCGGTAGCCGTAGGGGTGTTTGCCGAGGGTGTAGTGCATCGCCGACCAGACCGCGGCAGCCCCGAGCACCAGGAAAGCCAGGGGCAGCGGGGCGAAGACGGTCCTGAAAGCACTCCAGACCATGCCGAAACCCAGCACGCAACTGAGTGCGGCGAAGCAGCCGATCAGCCGCTTCATATCCCGGATGCTCATCAGGCCGTCCTGCAAAGAATAGCGGATACCCTGCCGGTCGGAACGGTCCGTACCGGACAGGGTATCCCCCAATTCATTGGATAGGTTGCTGAGAATCTGCAGGCAGACCGTGGTCAAGGCCAGCAGCAGGACGGTCAGGGGGCGCACCCGGCGCTCCGAGGCGGCCAGCAGCACGCCGAGTACGATCCCGGCGAGCGAGAGCGGCAGCGTACGCAGCCGCATCGATCGGAGAGCGGCTCCCCCGTTCATCCTAGTAACCGAAGATGTCTTCGAGGCTTACGATCTCCACCGGACCGAGCGTGGACAGGAAGTCCATATCCAGGTCGGGAATATCGCCCAGGATCGCATAGGTGTAGTTGCGGTCCTTGATCCACTTCTGCTGGGCGGCGGCCACGTCGCTCAGCTTCATCGTCTGCACCTGCTGGAAGACGGCCTTCTCCGCGGGCTCGTCCAGGCCGAGGCGGCGGCAGCTCTGGTAGCTGCGCAGCACGTTCATACCGGTGGTGCGCTGGGTGCGCAGGCGGCTGATCAGGGCGTCCTTGGCCACGCTGAAGGCAGCCTCGGACAACGGCATATCGTTGATAATCATCTCAAAAGCCTCGATAGCCTGGCGCATCTTGTCGTTCTGGGTGGCGATGTAGGCGGTGAAGGAATAGGTATCGTCCTCATGGGTAGGGGCCGCCAGGCGGGCACGGGCCGTATAGGCCAGGCCGCGCGCTTCGCGCATCTCCTGGAAGACAATGGCGTTCATACCGCTGCCGAAGTACTCGTTGAAGAGGGCGAGGTCGGCGGTATTGGCCACATCGTAGGTCTCGCCCCGGTCGGAATACTGCGTATACTGGAGCTGCTTGGCGTCATACTGGACCAGCACGACCCGGTCGGACGGGGTCTGCAGCAGGGTCGGGTACTGCTCGGGGAGCATCTTGGCGCCTTCGGCGACGTGGTGGTTCTCCGCGAGGGCGGTCTTCAGTTCGGACTCGGACATCGGACCGTAGTAGAGAATCTCGTGGCCGAGGTCGAAGGCGGCGCGCACTTTCGCAAGCAGTTCCTTGGAAGTCAGGGCCTTCAGCTGCGCGTCGCTCATCGCGGAGGCCTGGATGTATTCCGGACCGTACTCGATGTAGTTGGTCAGCGCGTTGGAGCAGGAACCCTGGGTCTTCTTGGCAT